>NZ_WWJT01000340.1 GCF_009865385.1 Streptomyces sp. SID486
GGGACGACGACCCCGCCCGTCCCGGGCTCTCCGGCCGCGCCCATCCCGACCGCGCCCTTCCCGGGCTCTCCGGCCGCGCCCGTCCCGGGCTCCCCGTCCCCGCCCTGCCCCGGCTCCCCGCACCCGGCCCGGTACTCCCGTGGTGACATCCCCGTGTACGACCGGAAGGCGCGGGAGAAGGCGTCGGCGTGGGGGTAGCCCCAGCGGGCCGCGATGGCGTGGATGGGGACGCCCCGCAGTGCGGGGGAGGCCAGGTCCCGGCGGCAGCGGTCGAGTCGCCGCTGCCGGACGAAGGCACGCGGGGTCGTGCCGTTGCGCTGGAAGATGCGGTGCAGATAGCGAACGGAGATGCTGTGCGCCCGGGCTATCTCCTCCGGCGCCAGCTCCGGGTCGTGCAGGTGCTCGTCGATGTAGGCGATGATGCGCAGGTGCATCGCCTCGGCACCGGGGCCGTTGCCGGTGGCCGAGTCGCGGCCGAGGTGATGCCGTAGCAGCGCGGTGAGCAGATCGAGCGCCGTGTCCTGACAGGCCGCCGCGTCCTGCGGTGTGAGGGCGTCGTACTGGGCGGCGACCTCGTCCATGAGCGTCGCGAAGACGCGGCCGATCCCCTCGCCCGCGGGCAGCGACCGACCGCACAGCCCCTTGAACGTCCCCTCGCCGCCCCGCAGCAGCCGCTTCGGGAACTGGAGGATGAGGGTCCTGGTCGGGATCTCCCCGGTGAAGGTCTCGAACGAGTGGGAGCTGTCGAAGAAGCCGACGTCCCCCTGCCGCAGCAGCGTGCTCTGCCGGAACTGCTCGATCCCCACCTCGCCGGAGGTCACCAGCGCGGCGTGGTACATCTCCGGATCCGACTGTCTGACCAGCTTCGGCGTCCTCTGCGCCTCCACGGCCGTGTGGGAGAGGACGGACAGCTGGCCGGCGCCCAGCGGCAGCACCTCGATGCGCCCCTGCACGGCCGACCCGTCCAGGAAGCGCACCCGCTGGGTCACCTCTGCCATGGCCATCGTCTCGACCCAGACATCGGCACGCTCCGGCTCCGCCAGCTCGGCGGTGTCGACAACCAACGCTCTCACTGCCGTCCTCGGTCCGTGGTCGATCGGCTCGGTCACCTCTGCCCCGAGTCAAGACCACCGGTGCGGCGGGCGACAGTGCGTTCCACGCCAACAACCGTGCAGTCGGCGCCAACACGCGAAGGGGCCCGCTCGGAAACCCTGGTGCAGCACCGCACACCACCGCACGCACCCACCAGCACCGCACCCGAACCCCGGAATCGAGGAGTCATGCCACCCAGAACACGACACCGTCTCGCCGCCCGGCTCTCCGCGTTACTCACGATCGCCGGCGTGTCGCTCGGCGCGTCGGCCCTGCCCTCCCAGGCGGCGCCCGGCACGCCGGCGCACCCGGCGGCGCACCCGGCGG
>NZ_WWJT01000034.1 GCF_009865385.1 Streptomyces sp. SID486
CGCGCCTACAACGACTGGATGGTGGAGGAGTGGTGCGGGCCCGAAGCACACGGGCGGCTCATACCGCTCACCCTCATCCCGCTGTGGGACGCCGGACTGGCGGCGGCGGAGGTCCGCCGCAACGCCGAACGGGGCGTCCGGGCCGTCGCCTTCTCCGAGATACCCCCGCACCTCGGGCTGCCGTCCGTGCACACCGACGACTGGGACCCCTTCCTCGCGGCCTGCGACGAGACCGGCACGGTCGTCGCCATGCACATCGGCTCCAGCAGCCGGATGCCCTCCACCTCCGCCGACGCCCCGCCCGCCGTCGGTTCCACCATCACCTTCGCCAACTGCTGCTTCTCGATGGTCGACTGGCTGATGAGCGGCAAGTTCGAGCGTTTCCCGAACCTCAAGGTCATGTACGCCGAGGGCCAGATCGGGTGGATCCCGTACGTCCTGGAGCGCGCGGACGTGGTGTGGGAGGAGAACCGCGGCTGGGGCGGGGTCGCCGACAAGGTGACCCGGCCGCCGTCCGAGCTGTTCGCCGGGCACGTCTACGGCTGCTTCTTCGACGACGCCTTCGGGCTCAGGAACCTGGACGCCATTGGCGTCGGCAACGTGCTGTACGAGACGGACTACCCGCACTCCGACTCCACCTGGCCCAAGTCCCGCGAGGTCGGCGAGGCCCAGATGGGGCACCTGCCGGCCGACGTGGTCGAGCGGATCGTCCGGGGCAACGCCATCGACCTGCTCGGGCTCACGCCGCAAGGGCTGTGGCGGTGAGCCGCCTGGCGTACGGCATCCAGCTGCCCGTCCAGTCCCAGAGCACCCTCTACGCCGAGCCGTGGGAGGCCGGGGCCGGGCCGGAGGACCTGGTCGCCGTCGCCCGCGCGGCCGACGCCGCGGGGTTCGCGTACCTCGCCTGCTGCGACCACGTCGCCGTCCCCCGCCGCCTCGCCCCGGCCATGAGCACGGTCTGGTACGACCCGGTCGCCACCCTGGCCCACCTCGCCGCCGTCACCGAGCGGGCCAGGCTGCTCAGTCATGTCGCCGTCGTCGGGCTGCGCCATCCGCTCGTGACCGCCAAGCAGTACGCCACCCTCGACCACCTCTCCGGCGGCCGGCTGGTCCTCGGCGTGGGGGCCGGGCACGTGCGGGAGGAGTTCGAGGCGCTCGGGGCGGACTTCGAGCGGCGCGGGGCCGTACTCGACGAGGTGATCGACGCGCTGCGGGCCGCCCTCGGGCCCGAGGAGTTCCCCGAGCACCACGGCGAGCGCTACGACTTCGCCGGGCTCGGCCAGCGGCCCCGCCCGGCACAGCCGCACGTCCCCGTGTGGGTCGGCGGCTCCTCGCCCGCCGCCGTCCGCCGGGCCGCCCTGAAGGGCGACGGCTGGCTGCCGCAGGGTGATCCCCGGGACCGGCTGGCCGAGCAGGTCGCCCGCATCCGGCGGCTGCGCGAGGAGGCCGGGGCCGGCGGGCCGTTCACGGTCGGTGCCATCGCCGAGCCGCTGTACGTGGGCCGGCCCGGCTGGGACGTGGGACGACGCACGCTCACCGGGACGCCGGAGGAGATCGCCGAGTCGCTGCGCGCGTACCGGGCGCTGGGTGTGGACCAGATCCAGGTGCGGTTCCGCAGCCGGAGCCGGGCCGAACTGATCGACCAGATCGGTGTGTTCGGGGTGGAGGTCGCGCCCCGGCTGGACTGAGGAGGCGGTATGGGCAAGCTGGACGGGCGGGTCGTGGTCGTCACCGGGGCGGCACGCGGGCAGGGCGAGCAGGAGGCGCGGCTGTTCCGGGCGGAGGGCGCGCGGGTCGTCGTCACCGACGTGCTGGACGACCGGGGGGAGGCGCTGGCCAAGGAGATCGGCGCACGGTACGTGCATCTGGACGTGGGCAGCGAGGACGGCTGGCGGGAGGCCGTCGGGACCGTCAAGGAGGCGTACGGGCGGATCGACGGGCTGGTCAACAACGCGGGCATCCTGCGCTTCAACGCCCTCGTGGACACCCCCCTGGCGGAGTTCATGCAGGTCGTGCAGGTCAACCAGGTCGGCTGCTTCCTGGGCATCAAGGCCGTCGCGCCCGAGCTGACGGACGGCGGCACGATCGTGAACACCGCCTCGTACACGGGGCTGACCGGTATGGCGGCCGTGGGCGCGTACGCCGCGACCAAGCACGCCGTGCTCGGGCTGACCCGGGTGGCCGCGCTGGAGCTGGCGGACCGGGGGATCCGGGTCAACGCGATCTGTCCGGGCGCCGTCGACACCGCGATGTCGAACCCGGCCCGGCTGGACCCGGACGCCGACCCGGCGGAGACGAGCCGAGCGCTGGACGAGCTGTACCGCAGGCTCGTGCCGCTCGGCCGGGTCGGGCAGCCGGAGGAGGTGGCCCGGCTCGCCCTCTTCCTGACCTCGGACGACTCCTCGTACATCACCGGGCAGCCGTTCGTGATCGACGGCGGCTGGCTGGCCGGCGTCAGCATCATCTGACGAGCCGTCAGCTATTGACGGCCGCGGCGGCCGGTGCCACAGTCGGCCGACAACCTGTCTGACGGTATGTCAGAAAAAGACTTGGGGACGGTGAACCGCCGTGGAATTCGGGCTCTTTGTACAGGGATACGTCGGCAAGCGGGCCGAGACCGACCCGCTTGCCGAGCACAAGGCGCTGATGGAGGAGACCGAGTACGTCATCCAGGCGGACAAGTCCGGCTTCAAGTACGCCTGGGCCTCCGAGCACCACTTCCTGGAGGAGTACTCGCACCTGTCCGCCAACGACGTCTTCCTCGGCTACCTCGCCCACGCGACCGAGCGGATCCACCTGGGTTCCGGGATCTTCAACCCGCTGGCCCAGGTCAACCACCCGGTGAAGGTGGCCGAGAAGGTCGCCATGCTCGACCACCTCAGCGAGGGGCGCTTCGAGTTCGGCAGCGGGCGCGGTGCCGGGTCGCACGAGATCCTCGGCTTTTTGCCCGGCATCACCGACATGAACCACACGAAGGAGATCTGGGAGGAGACGATCGCCGAGTTCCCGAAGATGTGGCTCCAGGACGAGTACGCCGGGTTCCAGGGCAAGCACTGGCAGCTGCCGCCCCGGAAGGTGCTGCCGAAGCCGTACGGGAAGTCGCATCCGGCGATGTGGTACGCGGCCGGCTCCCCGCCGTCGTACGCCATGGCCGCGAAGAAGGGGCTCGGGGTGCTCGGCTTCAGCGTCCAGAAGGTCTCCGACATGGAGTGGGTGCTGGAGCAGTACAAGACGGCCGTCGTGGACGCCGAGCCGGTCGGGGAATTCGTCAACGACAACGTGATGGTCACCACCACCGCGATCTGCGCGCCGACGCACGCCGAGGCCATCGAGATCGCCGTGCACGGCGGGCTGCACTACCTGCCCTCGCTGGTCTTCCGCTACCACGACACCTTCCCGCGGCCCGAGGGCTTCCCGGTGTGGCCGGAGACGCTGCCCGAGTACACCCCGGAGTTCGTGGAGCTGCTCATCGAGGAGGAGCTGCTGATCTGCGGGGATCCCGACGAGGTGCTGCGCCAGTGCAAGCGGTGGGAGCAGGCCGGGGCCGACCAGCTCAGCTTCGGGCTGCCGGTGGGGGTGCCGAAGGAGGAGACGCTGCAGACGATCCGGTTGATCGGGGAGCACGTCGTTCCGAAGATCGACACGGACCCCGTGCACCGGACCAGCCGGTTCCGGGCGGCCTCGTGACCGCCGTCGCGGGGTGCGGGGCGACCGCGGCGAGGCACGCAGGCCCCCGCGCCCCTGCCACGCACCGGAGTCGCACGGGGCGACCGCGGCGAGTGGCGCAGGCCCCCGCGCCCCTCCCGTCCGCCGGAGCCGAAAGGGGAGCCCCATGCTCGATCACGTGATCAAGGGCGTCACCGTCGTGGACGGCACCGGTGCGCCCCCCTTCACCGCCGACGTCGGCATCCGGGACGGCCGTATCGCCGCCGTCGGCAAGGTCACCGCCGCGGCCCGCGGCAGCGAGGACGCCGCCGGACTCGTGCTCACCCCCGGCTTCGTCGACCCCCACACCCACTACGACGCCCAGCTCTTCTGGGACCCGTACGCCACCCCCTCCCTCAACCACGGGGTCACCACCGTCGCCGCCGGGAACTGCGGCTTCACGCTCGCGCCCCTCCATCCCGGCCGCCCCGAGGACGCCGACTACACCCGGCGGATGATGTCCAGGGTCGAGGGCATGTCCCTGGTGGCGCTGGAGCAGGGGGCGCCCTGGAACTGGAGCGGTTTCGGTGAGTACCTGGACGCCCTCGAAGGACGGATCGCCGTCAACGCGGGCTTCATGGTCGGCCACTGCGCGCTGCGCCGGTACGTGATGGGACCGGACGCCGTCGGCGGACAGCCCACCGAGGAGCAGCTGGCCGGCATGCTCCGGCTGCTGCACGAGGCCATGGACGCCGGCGCCTGGGGGCTGTCCACCACCCAGTCCGGCACCCACTCGGACGGGGACGGACAGCCGGTGCCCTCCCGGCACGCGCGGCCCGCGGAACTGCTGGCGCTGTCGCGGGCGGTCGGGGAGCACGAGGGCACCCAGATCGAGGCGATCGTCGCCGGCTGCCTCGACCAGTTCAGCGACGCCGAGATCGACCTGCTCGTGGAGCTGAGCGCCGCCGCCGGCCGCCCCCTGAACTGGAACGTGCTCACCGTCGACGCGGCCGTCCCCGAGCGCGTGCCCCGGCAGCTGAGCGCGAGCGAACGGGCCCGCAAGGCCGGCGGCCGGGTCGTGGCACTCACCATGCCGATCCTCACCCCGATGAACATGTCCCTGGGCACGTTCTGCGCCCTCAACCTGATACCGGGCTGGGGGCCGGTGCTCGGGCTGCCCGTGCCCGAGCGCATCGCCCGGCTCCGCGACCCCGGCGTCCGCGCGGAACTGCTGCGGCGCGCCCGCTCCAAGGAGGCCGGGGTGTTCCGGCGCCTCGCGGACTTCGGGCGCTACGTCATCGGGGACACCTACAGCGAGGCCAACCGGGGGCTCACCGGCCGGGTGGTGCGGGACATCGCCGCCGAGCGCGGGCAGGATCCGTTCGCCTGCCTGGTGGAGATCTGCGTGAACGACGGGCTGCGGACCGTGCTGTGGCCCATGCCGAGCGACAACGACCCGGCCTCCTGGGCGCTGCGCGCCGAGACCTGGAGCCATGAGGACGTCCTGCTCGGCGGCTCCGACGCGGGCGCCCACCTGGACCGGATGTGCGGGGCGCCGTACACCACCCGGTTCCTCGGGGACTGCCTGCGCGGCCGCAGGCTGCTCACCCTGGAGCAGGCGGTGCGGATGCTCACCGACGACCCGGCCCGGCTCTTCGGGCTGCGGGAGCGGGGGCGGGTGACGGAGGGCTGGCATGCCGACCTGGTGCTGTTCGACCCGGAGCGGATCGATGCCGGCCAGGCCCGTCTGGTGCACGACCTGCCGGGCGACAGCCCGCGGCTCGACTCGCGGGCGATCGGGGTGCGGGCCGTGTGGGTCAACGGGGTCGAGGCGATCCGGGACGACGTGGTGACCGGGGCCGTACCGGGCCGGGTGCTGCGGTCCGGGCGGGACACACGGACGGTGAGCACGCGGTGAGCGAGGTCCAGCCGCTGTTCGTCGGCGGGGAGTGGGTGGCACCGGACGGGGGGCACTACCCGGTCATCGACCCCGCCACCGAGGAGACGGTCGGCCGGGCGCCGGAGGCCACGCCGGACCAGGCGCGGGCGGCCTGCGCCGCGGCCCGGGAGGCGTTCGGCACGTGGTCGCGGACCCGGCCGGAGGAGCGGGCGGCGCTGCTGGGGCGGGCCGCCGGGATCATCCGGGAGCGGCTGGCGCCCTACGCCGAACTGGCCCGCGCCGAGACCGGGGCGACCACCGCCACCGCCCGCGCGATGCAGGTCGGGGTGGCCGCCGCCCGCTTCCGCCGGTACGCGGGCGTGGAGCCCGCCGAGTGGGCCGTCGTCCCGCAGATCAACGAGGCGGGGCCGATGGGCCGGGCCGGGGTGGTGGGGGCGCTCGCGGTACGGCAGCCCGTCGGGGTCGTCACCTGTGTCACCTCGTACAACAACCCGTGGGCCAACCCCGCCGGAAAGATCGCTCCGGCGCTGGCCATGGGCAACACGGTGGTGGTGAAACCCGCCCCGCAGGACCCGCTGTCCGTCTACCGGATGGCCGAGGCGCTGGCGGACGCCGGGGTGCCGCCGGGCGTGGTGAACGTGGTCTCCGGGCGGGACGTCTCGGTGGGCGAGGCGGTGGTGGCGTCCGGTGACGTCGACATGGTCAGCTTCACCGGCTCCACGGCCGTCGGACGGCGCATCGCCGAGGTGTGCGGGCGCGACATGAAGCGCCAGCTGATGGAGTTGGGCGGGAAGGGCGCCGCGCTCGTGTTCGACGACGCCGACCTCGCCGCGGCCGTCGCCGGCATCGGCACCGCCTTCTCCTTCTACAGCGGGCAGATCTGCACCGCCCCGACCCGGGTGCTGGCCCAGCGGGGCGTGTACGGCCGGCTGGTCGAGCGACTGGCCGCCCACGCCCGCCGGCTGAAGGTGGGCGACCCGCGGGAGGCGGACACGGTCGTGGGCCCGGTGATCTCCGCCGAGCACCGGGCACGCGTGGAGTCGTACGTCGAACTCGGCCGCAAGGAAGGGGCGACGGTGGTCGCCGGCGGCGAACGCCCCTCCCTGGAGCGTGGTTTCTACGTCGTCCCCACCCTGCTGGCCGACTGCACCAACGACATGCGGGTGGCCCGGGAGGAGATCTTCGGACCGGTCGTGACGGTGATCCCCTTCGACGACGAGGACGAGGGGGTGGCCCTCGCGAACGACTCCGACTACGGCCTCCTCGACTACGTCTGGTCGGGCGACGTGGCCCGCGCCTTCCGGGTGGCCCGGCGGCTGCGGGCCGGCGGGGTCGGGATCAACACGGTCGGCCGCAACATGGAGGCACCCTTCGGCGGCTTCAAGAAGAGCGGCGTCGGCCGGGACGTCGGCTCCTACGCCCTGCACGCGTACAGCGAGGTGCAGGCACTCGTGTGGCCGGGCTGAGCCGGCGCCCGGTCGGCCCGGTCGCGCCGTACCGTCGGCGTCGGCCGCGGCGGCCCGGACCTGGGACCGGTGGTCTCCGGCAGGGTCTGCGCCGGGATGCGACGGGACAGCCGGCGGTAGCTGCCGCCCCCGTCAGCGGTGCCCGAGAAAGATCGGGTTGGTGAACGCTGCCAGGGCCCCCGGCAGGGGTCCCGCCGCCGTCTCGTGCCGGAGCTCGGCGCGGACGTACGCCGCGTTCGCCGGGGTGGTGCGCCACTCCACCACGCCGGAGCCGGTCACCGGCAGCGGGTCGCCGGTGAACAGCACGCCCTGGTCGGTGACGAGGCGGACCGTGCAGCGCGGGGCGCCGGACACCTCGAGGCGCACCGTCACCGGGGTGTCCGGCGAAACCGCCAGCCGCCCGCCGATGCCGGCGTGTTCGCCCCGGCCGCCGGACGCGGTGAAGGCCAGCGAGACCTTCCTGGACTCCGCGACGTAGGAGCGCCCCGCCCTGATGCCCTCCTGGATCGCCTCCCGGCTCAGGTCGTCGGCGAGGACCACCGTCTGCGGGGAGCCGACCGGGTCGGGGTCCCGGTGCGCGTCGCTGTTGCCCATCGCCGGGATCCAGCCACGGCCGTCCCGCACGGACGCGACCAGCATGCCGTCCCAGTCGGCCAGCGCCACCTCGTCGTCAGGCGTGTAGGGGCCGTTCCACACCTCGATGGCGTCCGCCTCCCCGAAGCCGAACTTCCAGTTGCAGCCCACACAGGTGGCGTGCGGATGGGCGGGCACGACCAGGCCGCCGGACTCGCGGACGCGGCGGGCGAACCGGCCGAAGCGGTTGTCGCGGGCCCGGTAGCGCCAGTCGACGAAGGTGCCCGGGTCCGTGCCGAGCGCCAGGACGTGGCCGTTGCGGGTGGTGATCTCCTCGCCCAGCATCACCAGCAGGTCGTCGCCCGCGGCGTCCGCCCAGTGGGGGTGCGAGGAGTGCGTGTTGTGGTCGGAGCTGTTGATGAAGTCCAGGCCGGCGGCGCGGGCGAGCGCGGCGATCTCGGCGGGGGTGCGGCGGCCGTCGGAGTGCCAGGAGTGCAGATGGCAGTCGCCGCGGTACCAGGCCCGGCCGCGGCCCTTGGCCCGCTGCGGCGGGTACACGGGGTCCGGGGCGGCGGCCTGCTCGCCGTAGGTGAGGGTGATCGTCAGCTCGTACGACAGCCCCTGCGGGGCGACGGTGTAGGGGCCGAGGGCTATCCGCCAGGTGCCCGCGTGGATCGTCCCGGGGACGTAGCCGGGCGTGGCGTCGTCGGCGCGGACGAAGAACTCCGTCCGGGCGCCGCCGGACCACCCGCGGAAACCCTTCCCGCCCAGTTCGGTCCCGCGCTCGTCGAAGAGGCCGATGTCCAGGGCGTTGCCGGGGGTGCCGGCGGGGACGGCCGGGCGGTCGTAGGTGTAGGAGACCTTGATCTCCCTGGTGTGCTCGGGCACGTCGACGGGCACGTACACGAAGTCGGGCGAGCCCGCCGGCAGCGTGCCGCGCACCGTTCTGGTCTCGGTCCGGTGCATGGTGTCCGCCCCTCTCGCGAAGGTCGCGCTTCCCAACGTAAGCGCGGCCGCGGCGCCCGTCACGATCAGTGAACGTCTTCCGGGCCTTGCGTCGTCATCGCACATGCCGTTGAGCGTTCCCCATGGGCGTGAACATGCAAGGACGGGAAGGAAATCGGCGGGTTTCGAGCGCTGGGGGGCGTACATCGTCCGGCCACCGCCGGTCGGCCGGCGCGAGGGTGCGCGTCCGGCGATCCCCACCGCAGTCGATGCCGACCAGTCGGTATGGACTTCTCGTCCCGATGCCGGTACAGATGGGCCATGCGCATCGCCGTGACGATCTTCCTCACCGACGAGACGGTCACCCCCGTCCGCCTCGCCCGCGAACTCGAACAGCGCGGTTTCGCCGGGCTGTACCTGCCCGAACACACCCACATCCCGACGGAACGGACCACCCCGTACCCGGCCGGCGGTGACCTGCCGCCCGAGTACGGCCGCACCCTCGACCCCTTCGTCGCACTCGGCCAGGCCGCCGCCGTCACCGAGCGCCTCGGCCTCGGCACCGGGATCACGCTGGTCGCCCAGCACGACCCGATCGACCTCGCCAAGCAGGTCGCCACGCTGGACCATCTGTCCGGCGGGCGCTTCACCCTCGGCCTCGGCTACGGCTGGAACGTGGAGGAGGCCGCCGACCACGGCGTGGCCTGGGGCACCCGGCGGGAGCTGGTGCGGGACCGGATGGGCCTGCTGCGGGCGCTGTGGTCCGAGGAACCGGTCGGCTACGAGGGCGAGTTCGGCAGTGTCCGCCCCAGCTTCGCGTTCCCCAAGCCGGTGCGGAAGCCGCGCGGCCCGGTCGTCGGTCCCCGCACACTCGTCGGCGGGGCCGCCGGGCCGAAGCTGTTCGCGCACATCGCCGAGTACGCCGACGGCTGGCTGCCGATCGGCGGGCGCGGACTCACCGAGTCCCTGCCCGTGCTGCGCTCGGTGTGGGCGGACGCGGGCCGCGACGCGGCAGGCCTCCAGGTGGTCCCGTACGCCGTCCAGCCCACCCCGGGCAAGCTCGCCCACTACGCGGAACTCGGCATCGAGGAGGTCGTGGTGCAGCTGCCGCCGGCCGGTGAGGCGGACGTGCTGCGCGCGCTCGACGCGTACGGCCCGCTCCTGGCCGACGGCACGCCCCGTGCGTGATCAGCGCGAACGTATCCTCGAAGGATGACGACTTCCGCGACCTCCGGAACCGGCCCCACCGAGAACTCCATGCGTCGCGCCCTCAAACGCGCCCGGGACGGCGTCGCCCTCGACGTCGCCGAAGCCGCGGTGCTCCTGCAGGCACGCGGTGCGGACCTGGCCGGTCTCACCGCGTCCGCGGCCCGGGTGCGGGACGCGGGCCTGGAGGCGGCGGGCCGGCCCGGCGTCATCACGTACTCGAAGAGCGTCTTCATCCCCCTCACCCGGCTGTGCCGCGACAGGTGCCACTACTGCACGTTCGTCACCGTGCCCGGCAAGCTGCGCCGCGCCGGGCACGGGATGTTCATGTCCCCCGACGAGGTGCTGGACATCGCCCGCAAGGGCGCCGCGCTCGGCTGCAAGGAAGCCCTGATCACCCTCGGCGACAAGCCGGAGGACCGCTGGCCCGAGGCGCGCGAGTGGCTCGACGCGCACGGCTACGACGACACCATCGCCTACGTCCGCGCCGTCTCCATCCGCATCCTGGAGGAGACGGGCCTGCTGCCCCACCTCAACCCGGGCGTCATGACGTGGACGGACTTCCAGCGGCTGAAGCCGGTCGCGCCGAGCATGGGCATGATGCTGGAGACGACCGCCACCCGCCTGTGGTCCGAGCCCGGCGGCCCGCACCACGGCTCCCCGGACAAGGAGCCGGCCGTCCGGCTGCGCGTCCTGGAGGACGCCGGCCGCTCCTCCGTGCCCTTCACCTCCGGCCTGCTCATCGGCATCGGCGAGACCTACGAGGAGCGCGCCGAGTCCCTGTTCGCCCTGCGCAAGGTCTCCCGCGCCTACCACAGCATCCAGGAGCTGATCATCCAGAACTTCCGCGCCAAGCCGGACACGGCGATGCGCGGCATGCCGGACGCCGAACTGGACGAACTGGTGGCCACGGTGGCCGTCGCCCGGCACATCATGGGCCCGAGCGCCTGCCTCCAGGCCCCGCCCAACCTGGTCGACAGCGAGTACGAGCGGCTGATCGGCGCCGGCATCGACGACTGGGGCGGGGTCTCGCCCCTGACCATCGACCACGTCAACCCCGAGCGCCCCTGGCCGCAGATCGAGGAACTCACCGAGCGCTCCCGGGCGGCCGGCTTCTCCTTGCGTGAACGCCTGTGCGTCTACCCGGAGTTCGTGCGTCGCGGCGAGCCCTGGCTGGACCCGCGGCTGCGTCCCCACGTCGCCGCCCTCGCCGACCCCGCGACGGGCCTCGCCCTGCCGGACGCCCCGGTCCAGGGCCGGCCCTGGCAGGAGCCGGAGGAGGCGTTCACCGCCGCCGGCCGTACCGACCTGCACGCCTCCATCGACACCGAGGGCCGCACCGGCGACCGGCGCGCCGACTTCGACGAGGTGTACGGCGACTGGGAGGCCCTGCGCGAGGCGGCGGCCCCCGGCATGGTGCCCGAGCGCATCGACACCGACGTGCGCGCGGCGCTGCGCACGGCCGCGGACGACCCGACCCGGCTGACCGACGCCGAGGCCCTCGCCCTGCTGCACGCGGACGGCCCGGCGCTGGACGCGCTGTGCCGGGTCGCCGACGACGTGCGCAGGTCGGCGGTCGGTGACGACGTCACGTACATCGTCACCCGCAACATCAACTTCACCAACGTCTGCTACACCGGCTGCCGGTTCTGCGCCTTCGCGCAGCGCCGCACGGACGCGGACGCGTACACGCTCTCGCTGGAGCAGGTGGCGGACCGCGCCCAGCAGGCGTGGGACGTGGGCGCGGTCGAGGTGTGCATGCAGGGCGGCATCCACCCGGACCTGCCGGGCACGGCGTACTTCGACATCGCGAAGGCGGTGAAGGAGCGCGTCCCGGGCATGCACGTGCACGCCTTCTCCCCGATGGAGGTCGTGAACGGCGCGACCCGGACCGGGATGCCGGTCAGGGAGTGGCTCACCGCCGCCAAGGAGGCGGGTCTGGACTCCGTCCCGGGCACGGCGGCGGAGATCCTGGACGACGAGGTCCGCTGGGTGCTGACCAAGGGCAAGCTGCCCGCGGCCACCTGGATCGAGGTGATCAGGACGGCGCACGAGCTGGGCATCCGCTCGTCCTCCACCATGATGTACGGGCACGTGGACCAGCCCCGGCACTGGCTCGGCCATCTGCGCACGCTGGCCGGCATCCAGCGCGAGACGGGCGGCTTCACGGAGTTCGTGACCCTGCCCTTCATCCACACGAACGCGCCGGTGTACCTGGCCGGTATCGCCCGCCCCGGCCCGTCCGTGCGGGACAACCGGGCGGTGACGGCGATGGCCCGCCTCCTGCTGCACCCCTGGATCCCCAACATCCAGACGAGCTGGGTCAAACTGGGCACGGAGGGGGCGGCGGAGATGCTCCGCTCCGGCGCGAACGACCTCGGCGGGACGCTCATGGAGGAGACGATCTCCCGTATGGCGGGCTCCTCCTACGGCTCGTACAAGTCGGTCCGCGACCTGGTCGCGGTGGCGGAGGCGGCCGGCCGGCCCGCGAAGCCGCGCACCACGCTGTACGGCGACGTCCCCGAGGAGCGGCAGCGGGCGGCCGAGGCGTCCGACGGGCACCTGCCGGATCTGCTGCCGGTCCTGGACTGAGTACGATGATCCGACCCCCGATCCTGGACGGGGCCCCGTAGCGGAGGAGATGCGTCCCGTGGCTGCCCGACTGCCCTCGTGGGCCTGGGTCACCGGTCTGACGGCGGGGGCCACCGCGGCCGTCGTCGCCCTCGCCGTACAGGCGGAGCACGCGCCGCAACCCACGGCCGCCGTGTCCAGGCCCGGCGCCTCGGCGTCGGCGCGGCCCCACACCTCGGCCTCGCCCCAGACACCGGAGGCGCCCGCCCTGCCGGACGCCTCCGGCGAGGGCCGCCGGATCGTCTACTCACTGGCCGGGAAGCGGGTGTGGCTCGTCGACGCGACCGGCAAGCCGGTGCGCACGTTCACGGTGTGGCCGGGCACGGTGGCCCCGCAGCCCGGCCGCTACTCCATAACCCTGCGCACCCAGTCCCTCAAGGGCTCGGACGGCGTCGAGATCGAGCACGTCATGTACTTCACCAAGGTGTCCGGCGTGAACGTCGCCTTCTCCAACGCCCTGGACGGGTCCTCGCCGCCGCCGGCGAACGGCCAGAAGCTGGGCGGCATCCGCCTCCACAAGGAGGACGGAGCCGCGCTGTGGTCCTTCGGGGACCAGGGGACGAAGGTGACGGTCGTCAGCTAGCGTCCCGGCGGCCCGCCCAGGGCAGCTGGTTGACGATCAGGGCGACGCCGCTGAGCAGGAAGATCCGGGTGGCGGCGTCCAGTCCGTTCCACGTCTTCGACTGCCACATCGAGAACCACTCGCCGCCGATCGCGATGAAGCCGGCCCCGAAGAGCAGCAGGAGCATCAGCAGGCCGTAGGTGGACCAGCGCCGGGCACGGTCGGCGTCCCGGCGCGCCCACAGCCAGGTGCCCCAGATCAGTACGAGCGCCGCCGCCGTCTCCCAGGCGATGATCAGCACGTAGGCGGTGTCCTGGAGTGCGGTGCTGGTGACCGCCCGCCACATCAGGTCGTCGTCCTTGAAGGTGGTGTCCATCGCCAGCACGTGCCGGACGAACTGCTGGTTCGTGCCGAAGTCGGTGATGTTCCCCAGGGCGACGAGGGTGATGTAGAGGGCGAGTATGCCGGTGAGCACACCGGCGGCAAGGCTGTGGCCGGTGTGGCGGGTGGGGGTGGTGGTCATGGCTGGATTCTCCCTGACGAACACCGCCTTCTCCCATGCGCATTGCGTCAGAATGCGCGGCCGGATCCGGCGGACTCCGGTACGGCCGGGCCCAGCCCTCCGGTGGCCGAGGCGCTCCGCGCGCGTCCGGCAGCGGCTCGTACCCCCCGCGGCCTGTGCGGGGAACGGCTCGCCTGGGGGAGGGCGACGGCGACGCAGCGGGCGCCGGCCGGGGCCCGGCCGGAACCGGGTCGGCCGCCGGGGCGGAAAAACGGAACCGGGGCGCCCGTCGGGGCGGAAAACGCGTGGGATCCACTGGGCGGAAATGCCCTGCCAGGGCCGGTTTGCCCTACTGAACGGACCGTTCCGGGTCGATTACAGTGCCTAGCGTCGTACGGACGGGCGGTGTCGTGGGAGGTCTGGTGGGTGCGACGTCCGGTGCCGTCTGGGGCCGAGCCGAGCAGCAGGACTTCCGCAGCCGGGTGCGCGGCACCCTGCTCGGCTCGGCCGTGGGCGACGCGCTGGGCGGACCCGCCGACGCGCTGTCCCTCGAGGAGATCCGCTCCGCGTACGGCGGCGAGGGGCTGCTCGACCTGGCCTTCGGCCACGGCCGGCGCGGCGCCGTCACCCATCACACACAGCTGGCCCTGTTCACCGTGGACGGGCTGATACGCGCCCAGGTGCGCCGCGACACCGGCGCCTGGCACCCGCCGACCGATCTGCACCGGGCGTATCTGCGCTGGGCGGCCACCCAGCGGGACTGGGGGCCCGACGAGCGCCGCAAGGACGACGGCTGGCTGGCCCGCGAGGAGTGGCTGTACGCCCGGCGGGACCCCACCCGGTCGCTGCTGCTGGGGCTCGGCGACGTGACCATGGGCACGCTGGAGACGCCGAAGAACCCGGGGGAACTGGGTCCGGAGGCGGTCGCCCGCTCGGCGCCCTTCGGTCTGCTGGTCGGCTGGGAGCCGCAGCTGGTCGTCCAGCTGGCGGTGGAGTGCGCGGCCCAGACCCACGGCCACCCCATCGCCTACCTGTCGGCGGGCGCGTACGCCGTCATCGTGCACGCGCTGGCCCGGGGCGACAGCCTGGACGGCGCGGTGCAGCGGGCGCTGGCCCTGCTCGCCGCGCGCCCCGGCCACCAGCCGGTCTCCGACGCCCTCCAGCACGCCCTCGGTGCCGTGCGGCAGGGCATGCCCACGCCGGCCCGGGTGGAGGAGCTGGCCGGCGACGGCACGGCGGACGGGCTGCTGGCGGCGTCCGTGTACTGCGCGCTGGTGGGGGAGGACGTACGGCACGGGTTGTGCCTGGCGGTGAACCAGGGCGGCCCGTCGGCCGCCGCGGGCGCGATCGCCGGCGGCCTGCTGGGCGCCCTGCACGGCGAGACGGCCCTCCCGCCGGCCTGGCTGGCCGAGCTGGAGGGCCGCCCCACGATGCTGGAACTCGCCGACGACTTCGCGATGGAGATGACGCAGGGCCCGGCCCTGCACGGCCCGGCGGGTTCCTCCCCGGGCTGGCTGGCGCGCTATCCGCGGGCGTGACGCGCTGAAGGGGGACCGGCCGCGCGGCCGGTCCCCGCACCCCCCGCCCGCAGCGCCCGCTACGGCGCTCCGACCACGTCGTCCCCGGCGCCGGCGGGTACCGGGACGGTCAGTGCGGCGCCCTCGTCCCCGTCGGTGTTCACCTTCTCGATGACGGCCAGGCGCTCCGGTGTGTCCTCCGGCTTCAGGTAGCCGATCAGGATGTACAGGACCAGGGAGACCGCGAGCGGGATCGACACCTGGTACTGGAGCGGGACACCGCCGTCGACGCTCCAGCTGACGGGGTAGTTGACCAGCCAGAAGGCCAGCAGGCCCGCCGCCCAGCTGGTGAGCGCCGCCGTCGGCCCCGAGCGGCGGAACGGCCGGAGCAGGCCGAGCATCATCGGGATCGCGATCGGACCCATGAGACCGGCCACCCACTTGATGACGACCGTGATGATGTCCTTGAAGGCGGGGGAGTTGACCTGGGTGGCGACGGCCATGGACAGGCCGAGGAAGACGACGGTCGTGACCCGGGCCGCGATCAGGCCCGAACGCTCGCCCCAGGCACGTGCCTTCGCGGACAGCACCGGAGCCACGTCCCGGGTGAACACCGCCGCGATGGCGTTCGCGTCGGAGGAGCACATGGCCATGGTGTGGGAGAAGAAGCCGACGATGACCAGTCCCAGCAGGCCGTGCGGCAGCAGCTGTTCGGTCATCAGGGCGTAGGAGTCGGAGCCGTCCGGCTTCTGCGCGTGGACCAGCAGCGGGGACATCCACATCGGGAAGAAGAGGACCACCGGCCAGACCAGCCACAGGATCGCCGACAGCCGGGCCGAGCGCTCGGCCTGGCGGGCACTGCCCGTCGCCATGTAGCGCTGGGCCTGGTTGAGCATGCCGCCGTTGTACTCGAACAGCTTGATGAAGAGGAACGCCAGCAGGAACACCGTGCCGTACGGGCCGACCAGCGGCTTGCCGTGGCCGTGCAGCGCGGGCTCGTCCCAGGCACCGAGGAAGCCGATGTCCTTGTCGCCCAGCTTCACCACGACCGCGACGAACATGGAGACGCCGGCCAGCAACTGGATGACGAACTGGCCGAGTTCGGTCAGTGCGTCCGCCCACAGGCCGCCGATCGTGCAGTAGACGGCGGTGATCGCGCCGGTGATGAGGATGCCCTGGTTCAGCGAGACCCCGGTGAACACCGACAACAGGGTGGCGATCGCCGCCCACTTGGCGCCCACGTCCACGATCTTCAGCAGCATGCCGGACCAGGCGAGCGCCTGCTGGGTCGGCAGGTCGTAGCGGTTCTTCAGGTACTCCAGCGGGGAGGCCACATGGAGCCGGGAGCGCAACCGGTTGATGCGCGGCGCGAACAGCTTCGACCCGATGGCGATGCCGAGCGCGATGGGGAAGGACCAGGTGATGAAGGAGGTGACGCCGTAGGTGTAGGCGATGCCCGCGTACCCGGTGAACATCACGGCGCTGTAGCCCGACATGTGGTGCGAGATGCCGGAGAGCCACCAGGGCATCTTGCCGCCGGCCGTGAAGAAGTCGGAGACGTTGTCCACGCGCTTGTGCGACCAGACGCCGATCGCGACCATCACACCGAAGTAGCCGATGAGCACGGCCCAGTCGAGACTGTTCATGTGCCCGATCGTGGGTCCGGCTACATGAACGCGACAAGCAAGCTGAAGGTCAAGTCACGGTAAAATTGTTCGACTTGATGACTTCAGTTCATATGGATGAACAAACGTGAGGGGCGGAACGGGCTATCGCATCAGCTCCCCGGCGTTCACGAGCAGCTGCTGTCCCGTGATCGCCCGCGCCCGGTCCGAGGCCAGGAACACCACCGCGTCCGCCACGTCCCCGTCGGTGGCCAGCTCCGGCAGCGCCATCCGCTCGCTCAGGCGGCCCAGCACCTCCTCCTCCGGCACCCCCTCCGTCCGGGCGGTGAACCGGACGTACGCCTGCACCGGCGGCCCCCACATCCAGCCCGGCAGCACGGTGTTCACCCGGATCCGGTACGGCCCGAGCTCCCGGGCCAGCGAGTACATCGCACTGGTCAGCGCCCCCTTCGACGCGGCGTACGCGGCTTGCCTCACCTGCGAGGGCGCGGCCACGGCCGACTGCGTCCCGATGAACACCACCGACCCGCCCCCGGCCGCCTTCAGCGCCGGCAGGCACGCCCGGGTCATCCGCAGCGTCCCCAGCAGGTTCACGTCCACCACCGACTGCCAGGTCGCGAAGTCGGCGTCCTCCAGACCGCCGAAGTGGGAGTCCCAGGCGGCCACGTGCACCACGGCGTCGACCGCGCCGAACCGCTCCCGGGCCAGCGCGGCCAGCGCCTCGCACTGCCCCTCGTCGGTGATGTCGGTCGCCCGGTACGCCGTGCGTGCGCCGCCCGGGTCGGCCTCGGCGGCGCTCTTGGCGAGGTTGGCCTCGGTGCGCGCCCCGAGCACCGCGTTCCCGCCGTCCCGTACGACGGCCGCGGCGACCTGGTGGCCGAGCCCGGCCCCCACGCCCGAGACGACGACGGTCTTGCCGGTGAGCAGGGACATCGGGGCCTCCCGGGGTATGGCGTTCCATCTGACGGAGCGTCAGAGTATGGGCGACCGTGAGAGGACGGAAGGGGAACCGCATGAGCGAGGACACCCGCAGCGAGCTGTACGCCGAGCTGGCCGCCGCCGGGCCGTACGGTGTCCGGCCCGGCCACGCCCTGATCACCATGGTCGAGCCGCACCCCGGCCACGAGCACGCCTACAACCGCTGGTACGAGGACGACCACTACTACGCCGGCGCGATGGCCATGCCCTGGATGTACGCCGGCCGCCGCTGGGTCGCCACCCGGGAACTGCAGCTCCTGCGCCACCCGGAGAAGTCTGCGGTCGCCCGGCCGGTCACCGCGGGCTGCTACCTCTCCACCTACTGGATCACCGCCGGCCGCTACGCCGACCACATGAAGTGGACGGTCGCCATCAACAAGCGGCTCAACCGCGACGCCCGCGTCCACCACGACCGCACCCACGTCTTCACGGCCTTCCAGGACCACGAGACCACGGTGTACCGGGACGGCGCGGCCGGACCACGCGACTTCCACGCCCTCGACCACCCCTACCGGGGCCTGGTGCTGGAGGTGATCGACGCCGACTCCCCGCAGCAACGCGCGGAACTGCTGCAGTGGCTGCGCGCCCGGCACCTGCCGCGCCGCCTCGCCGGCTCCCCGTCCGCCCTCGTCACGGTGTTCCGGCCGACACCACTGCCGGGCGACCGCATGACCTACGTCAAGCAGGTCGAGGGCGTGGACACCCGGCTCACGCTGCTGTGGTTCCTGGAGCGGGACCCGCGCGAGTGCTGGGCGGACCACTTCACGGGTCTGGACACGGACGTCGCCGGCTCGGGACTGGGCAGGGTGGAACTGGTGGCCCCCTTCATCCCGACGATCCCGGGCACGGACACCTACGTGGCCGAGCTGCGCGGCACCGGGTAGCACCGGCCGCTCGCCGCGCGGCCGGGCACCCTCACTTCAGCTCGTCCGGGCAGGGCGTACCGCGCGGCAGCTGGTACGGCGCTGCCAGGTGGTACGTCCCGGCCCGCGGCGCGAGCAGCATCGTCCACCGGTCGCCGTTGCCGTCCTCCGGTGTCTGCATCAGGCATCCGTCGACGTTCCGGTACGTCTTCGGCGAGTCCTGGGACGCCCGCGGGGGCTTCACGCTCTTGCCGTGTTCGTCGACGATGCTCAGCCACGGCGAGTACGGGATCCGGATCAGGATCCGCCCCGCCTCCCGCACCCGCAGGGTCATCTCACCCTGCTCGGCCCGGTCCACCACCGCGTTCGGCTCGGCCAGCGGCGCCGGGTCGGTCACCCGGAACAGCTGCCAGTTGGCGTCGCCCCAGACCTGCCGCAGATACGGCATCCCGCGCTGCAGCAGCGCGCGCTCGCCACCGTCACCGTCCACGTTGTCCTTGGGCAGCACCACGAAGTGCACCGCCCAGCGCCGGAGCCACTCGTGGTACGTCGCCGAGTTGAGCGTGTCGTCGTAGAAGAGCGGGTTGCGCTCCATGTCGGCCTGCCGGTTCCAGCCCCGGGCCAGGTTGACGTACGGCGCGAGCGCGGAGGCCTCGCGGTGCGAGCGGGCCGGGACCACCTCGACGCGGCCCTTCTCGGCGCCCGCCTTCTGCAGCTCGTTGACGAGCGGTGCGAGTTCCCGCGCCCAGGAGGCGGCCGGGGTGGTGTGGATGATGTCGTCGACCGACTTGAAGCCGAGCCAGCCGACGAAGCCGAGGAAGGCCAGCACGGTCACATACCACCGGCGGGACTTCGGCACGGTGTACGGCAGGGCCGCGATCAGGGTGGCACCCGCGAAGAGCATCGGCAGCCGGGAGATGTTGGACCCGATCTGCGAGCTGATCAGCCACACCAGCACGACCCCGAGGCTGTAGACGGCCGCGGTGAGCCGGACGGTCACCCACTTCTTCGGCACCAGGAACAGGCACAGCAGGCCGTACAGCAGCGGCATGATCACCGAGCCGATCCCCATCGGCTGGGTCCCGGAGAACGGGAACAGCCAGGCCGAGACGGCGACCACCGCCGACGGGGCGAGCCCCAGCGCCCACGCGCCGGGCCGCCGCTTCTGCAGGAACAGCGCGACCGCGACCAGGCCCACGAACAGTCCGGCGACCGGGGAGGACATCGTCGCGAGCGCGGCCAGCGGGGCGGCGACCAGAGCCTTCGCCCAGCGCTTGTAGCGCCACCGGTACGGCCAGCAGAACACCGCCGCGACCGCGCCGAGCGCGAACATCATGCCGAGCCCGAAGGTCACCCGGCCGGAGATCGCGTTGCAGATCAGCGCGAAGATCCCGGCGAGCGAGACCCACAGCGGGTTCCGCACCGCCCGGCTGCGTATCAGGATCATCGTCAGCAGGCCCGCCGAGAGCGTGCCGGCGATCATCATCGTCGTCCGGACGCCGAGGACCGACATCAGGTACGGCGACACCACGCTGTACGACACCGGGTGCATGCCCCCGTACCAGGCGAGGTTGTACGCCGAGTCCGGATGCCGGCCGACGAACTCCGCCCAGGCGTCCTGCGCGGCCAGATCACCACCGCTGTTCGCGAACGTGAAGAACCAGATGACGTGCAGGACGCCGGAGAGCACGGTCATGGACAGCGCCGGATGCCGCAGCAGCCGCTGCCGGAACGGTTCGAGGGCGGTGAGCAGGCGGGCGCGACCACCGCGACGGTCCGTCGCGTCGCCGTCACCTTCCGTGCCGGGACCGGTGCCGGTGGTGCCGCCGCTCCCGCCGCCGCCCCCGCCGATTCCACCCAGCCCGAGGACGCACGATGAGCACCCACCAGCCCCCGATGCCGCAGGCCCCGGCAGCCCCCGAGTGGCGGGCGGCGCCCGGTGGGCCGTACCCCGGCTACACCTCTCCCATCCCGGTCGTGCGCACCCACCTCGGGCACGCGCTGGCCTCGGAGTGGACGAAGATCAAGTCGGTGCGCTCCACGATGTGGACGCTCGGCGTGTTCGTGCTGCTCGTCGCCGGCATCGGCCTGCTGGCCGGCGCGCTGGTCTCGTCCAACTCCGACTCCGAGAGCCTGTCCGGTGAGAACCCGCTGTCGTTCGGTTTCTTCGGTCTGCTCCTCGGCAGCATCTGCATCATCACGCTCGGCGTGCTGACCACGGCCTCGGAGTACGGCACGGGCATGATCCGCACGACGATGACCGCGTGCCCCAGCCGGGCCCGGGTGCTCGCGGCCAAGTCGATCGTGTTCTTCTGCGTCGCCTTCGTCGTCACCCTGGTCACGTCCGGCTTCGTGGCGATGGTCCAGGCGTCCATGCTGGAGAGCACCGCCGCCCGCACCCCCACCGGCGGCGACTGGTTCAAGGCCACCGTCGGCGTCAGCCTCTACATCGCGCTGCTCGGGCTGCTCTCGCTGCTCATCGGCTCGGTCATCCGGCACTCCGCGGGCGCCATCACCATCATGATCGGCGTGCTGCTGGCACCGCTGGTGCTCGCCCTGTTCATGGCGACGGAGTCGCTCAGCAAGGTGCGCGAGTGGCTCTTCGAGTACTCGATCCCGAACCAGCTGAGCGTCTTCTACGCCAACTCCCTGAGCGAGTCCGGCCCCTCCGGGTGGGACCCGCTGTGGATCGTCATCGGCCTGACGGCGGCGGTGTACGCGGGCGCGTACGCGCTGCTCCGGAGCCGGGACGTGTGACCGGCCCCCGCTTCCCGCGGATGCCGCCCCCGGGCTAGAACCTGGGGGCGTTACGGGACCGCTGCACCCTCGTGGCGCGGCGGTCCTTCGCGTTCCAGCACGACTTGTGCCAGTGCCGGCGGTCGTCGACGCCCGCGTGCTCCGGCCACGCCACCACGTGCGGGACGCCGGAGGGGATCATCTGGTCGCAGCCCGGGCAGCGGTAGGTCTTGCCCTCCGCGCTGGCCCCGGCGACATGCCGTACGCTCCACTCCTCGCCCTGCCAGCTCTCGGTGGACTGCCAGCCGCCGTACCGGCCGGTCCGGTCGTCCTCGGCGCTCCGGTCCGACGTTCCGGCTGCCTTCGGTCGGTTGCGACGCGGGGACACGGGACACCTCTCGGGGCTATACAGGAAGCAGGGGCTGCATCCAGCCTACGCGCCGCCGAGCGGGGTACGCGTACGGAACCAATCCGTACAAGTCCCCCTCAAGAGCGATCCATTCTGCAGACAATCCGCAAATCTCTTCGCCAGGCCGTGTCCTGCGCACGTGTCAGACGGTTATGCCCGGTGGGGGAGCTCCGGGTCGGAGCCAAGGAAGCAGGAAATGCGATGCGCGTAGGAAGTTTTGTGCTGGCCGCCCAGTTCCCGGGCCAGGGTCCTGGAGAGGCGCTGCACCGGGCGGTGCGCTCCGCGGAGGTCACCGAGCAGGCCGGTCTGGACGCGGTGTGGCTGGCCGAGCACCACTTCGTGCCCTACGGCACGTGCCCGTCCGCGATCACGCTGGCCGCGCTGCTGCTGGGCCGCACCCGCCGCGTCCGGGTGGGTACGGCGGTGAGCGTCCTGCCCACCGCCCACCCGGTCGCCCTCGGCGAGCAGGCCGCGCTGCTCCACGTGACCAGCGGCGGACGGTTCACGCTGGGCGTCGGGCGCGGCGGTCCCTGGGTGGACCTGGAGGTGTTCGGCGCGGGCCTGGAGGCGTACGAACACGGGTTCCCGGAATCGCTCGATCTGCTGCTGCGCTGGCTGGGCGAACCGGCCGTGGCGGCCTCCGGCGAGCGGTTCTCCTTCCGCGAGGTGCCGGTCGTGCCCCGGCCGTCTGAGGCCCTGACGGACGTCCCCGGCCCCGAGGTCGTCCTCGCCTGCACCTCACCGGCGAGCGTGCGCCTCGCCGCCGAGCGCGGGCTGCCGATGCTGCTCGGCATGCACGTCGGGGACGAGGAGAAGGCCGAGATGGTCGCCCTCTGGCGGCGCTGCGCCCGCGCGGCGGGCCGGCCGGCCGAGGAGATCGCGGGGGCCGCCCACGTCTCGGCCGGGGTCTGCCAGCTCGCCGACCGCCGCACGGACGCTGCGGAGACGCTGCTGAAGGCGATGCCGGGCTGGCTGCGGCAGGGACTCGCGGCCCATGTGACGGTGGACGGACGGGCGCGCGCGATGCGCGACCCGTACGCCTACACCGAACTCCTCTGCGGGCTGCATCCGGTGGGCACCCCGCGGCTCGCCGCCGACCGGCTCGCGGCCACCTCGGAGCGCACCGGCATCTCCCGTTTCGCCCTCCTGGTGGAGGGTTCCGGCGACCTCGCGGCCACCGAGGAGAACCTGCGGCGGCTCGGCGCCGAGGTGCTGCCGCAACTGCGCTGACCGCCCCCGCCGCGCAAGCCGCCTGGGGGGCTTGCCGCCCCGATGACGCATGCACCTCCCGCGGGTGGAGCGGCAAGCCGACGGCTCTTCGTCCCGGTCACGGCCCGTACCGCGGCCGAGCGTCAGCAGTCCCGGAACTCCGGCGACTGGTTCAGCACCTGACTGCGCACCGACGTGAAGCGGGCCAGCGTCTCCTCCACCGAGTCGTCCAGCGGGAACACCGCCACGCGGTGGCAGTTCTGGAAGGCCAGCCGCACACCGAAGTGCCGCTGCAGCGCGCCGCGTATGGCGTCACTCGCCAGCGCGCGCAGCAGCTGACCGCGTGCCTGCTCGTCCGGCGGGGGCGTCTGGTTGTCGGCGAAGGATCCGCCGTCCACCTTCAGCTGGGCCACCAGGGAGCTGATCATCTCCCACGCGTAGGGCAGGGAGGTCCGGACGCAGTCGACGAATGCTGCTTCGTCGACCTCGCCTCGCTCGGCCTGTTCGAGTAGGGCCGGTGAGACGTCGAGCGACATGGGTTCTCCTCTCGCACCCCCGCACAGCAGGGGTTGCCGGACAGATAGGGGAGTTCGCGTCTTCGAACACGCTCAGTACATGGACCGCAACCTCCCGTTCTCTACGGTAGGCAACCGTCGGTGACCACACCAGCAGAATGGGTATATGGAACGGTCCCGTTACGCCCACAATCGGCCAGGGATGAACAAGAGTTTCCAGGGACAATTGGTGCGATCCACAGGGAGCGGGACGGGCGGATCGCGAGCACCCGCGAGCGTCGAGTAGCGTTGCCGACCATGCGTCTCGTCATTGCCCGATGCTCGGTCGACTACGCCGGCCGGCTCACCGCCCACCTGCCCTCGGCGCCCCGCCTGATCCTGGTCAAGGCGGACGGCAGCGTCTCCATCCACGCCGACGACCGGGCCTACAAGCCCCTCAACTGGATGTCGCCGCCCTGCACGCTGAAGGAGGGCACGGGCGAGGACGAGGGCGTGTGGACGGTCGTCAACAAGGCGGGCGAGAAACTGATCATCACGATGGAGGAGATCCTCCACGACTCCTCGCACGAACTCGGCGTGGACCCGGGCCTGATCAAGGACGGCGTGGAAGCGCACCTCCAGGAACTGCTCGCGGACCGCATCGAGACACTCGGCGACGGCTACACGCTGATCCGCCGCGAGTACATGACCGCGATCGGCCCCGTGGACATCCTCTGCCGGGACTCCGACGGCGCGACGGTCGCGGTGGAGATCAAGCGCCGGGGTGAGATCGACGGCGTGGAGCAACTCACCCGCTACCTGGAGCTGTTGAACCGCGACCCGCATCTGGCGCCGGTCCGCGGCGTCTTCGCGGCCCAGGAGATCAAGCCCCAGGCCCGCGTCCTCGCCACCGACCGGGGCATCCACTGCCAGATCCTGGACTACAACGCCCTGCGCGGCATCGAGGACGACAAACTCCGCCTGTTCTGACCCGGTCCGGCCGCCCCCGCCGCCCGCCGCGACGACGCCCGCGGGCCTGGCGGGGCCCAGCGGTCTTGGGCGG
>NZ_WWJT01000341.1 GCF_009865385.1 Streptomyces sp. SID486
GTGCCGCGTTCGCCGACGCCTGCGCCTGGCTCGCGGAGGCCACGGCGGCGGCGGCCGAAGCCACGGCCTGGTTCGCCGAGTAGTTGGCCTGCCGTGCCGCGGTGCGCGCGGACGCGGCGGCGGCCTTCGCCTTGTCCGCGGATGCCTGCGCGTCCTTCGCCGACTTCTCGGCGGCGTCCGCGTTGGCGTCGGCCTCGATGGCGTAGTCGTTGGCCTTCGCGGCGGACGCCTTCGCCTTGTCCGCCCACTTGGCCGCCTCTGTGGACGCCTTGCGCGCGTCGGCCGCGGCCTTCGACGCCTCGTAGGCGTCCTTCTGCGCGTCCTGCGCCACCTTCGCGGCGCGTGCGATGGACGCCCGGATGGCGGCGACGTGCGTGGCGGCGTCGTAGTCGAGCTGCGCCGTGCGGTGGCACACGGTGGAGACGAAGTCGCGGCGCATCCACGTCGGCCCCTCGAGGGCCACCTGGGCGGCCGCCTTGGTGTAGGGGCCGGCCGTGTTGAGGATGGTGAAGACGGCGGCCTCGTCGTCCTCCTTCACGTTGTCGGCGTACGTGGCGAAGAAGCCGTGCAGCGCCTGGGGCGAGCCGTCGTCCAGCGCGGCCTGCGCCGACGCCGAGACCGCCTTGCCGGGGGAGCTGTTGAGGACCTTCAGGATGGCGACGCGGTTGTCCTCCGCGGCGGCCGCCGTGATCCCGGTGGTCAGGAAGGTGCCCACGGCGCCGGTGTCGGTGGCGAGCAGTGCCGCCTGGGCGGCGTCGGCGACGAGTTCGGTGGACACCTTCGCCACGGCCAGGACGGTCTCGCGGTCGTCCTGGTTCTGCGCGATCTGCCGGTCGGCGGCGACCCAGGCCAGGAGGTCCTCGTCGGCCCCGGCGAGGGCGTGCTCGGCGGCGTCCCGGCTCCAGGTGCCGATCGTCGTGGAGATCAGGTTCATCGCGGCCTGGCGGCCGGCGCTCAGGGTCTGGGCGGTGTCACCGGCGGCGTAGGCCTTCTCGGCCTTGGCGATGAGGTCCCTGGTCTCGGCGTCCAGGGCGTCGGACTGGGTGGTGGCCTTGCGCGCCTTCTCCCGGTCGTCCGCCTCCATGCGGGCCATCTCCCGCGCCTCGGCGAGAGACTGCTCGGTGTCCTGGGCCAGCTTCTCCGCCTCGGAGTCGCGGGCGGCCTGCTCGACGGCCTGCGCGTCCTGGACGGCCTTCACCGCGGCCTCGGCGGCCGTGACCGACTCGTTCGCCCACTTGGTGGCCGTGGCGGCGAAGTCGGCCGCCTTGACGGCGCCGTCCGCCGCGGCCTTGGCCGCCTTGGCCGCGGCCTCGGCGTGATCGGCGGCGGAGCTCGCCGCGTCGCGGGCGGCGCGGGCCGCCGATGCCGCGGTGTTGGCCAGGGACTGGGCGGTGTTCGCGGC
>NZ_WWJT01000342.1 GCF_009865385.1 Streptomyces sp. SID486
AGCCCGGCCGGGGCGCACCGGGGGTCCGGGGGGCGCGAGCGGTCCCGTGGGCGCCGCCGGCCAGCTCGTCCGGCGCGGGCACCCGCATCGAGGTGTGCGTGTCCCGGTTGGAGTCCGGCCGGGCCCCGGGCACCAGCGACACGGCCCCCCGCCGGCGTACCGGTTCGCCGTCCGGCTCGGCCGCGGGGGCCGGCTCCTCCGTCTCGTCCTCGGCGAGCCCCGGCTCGTCCACGTCCAGCGGCGGCATCCCGGCCAGCAAGGGCAGCTGCTCGCGCAGCCGCGCCGCCAGCTCCGACGCGCGCAGCCGGGAGGCGGGCGCCTTGGCCAGGCACTGCACCAGCAGCTGCCACAGCTCTTCGGGGATGCCGGGCAGGGGGACGACGCTCTCGGTGACGTGCCTGCGCAGCACGGCGCCGGGGTGGCCGCCGCCGAAGGGCGTGAAGCCGGCCAGCAGCTCGTACAGGACCGTCGCCAGGGCGTAGATGTCCACGGCGGCCCGCGGCGGCAGGCCCTCCACGATCTCCGGGGCGAGGTAGTCCGGAGTGCCGATGATCTTCGTGGCGCGGGTCCGCTTCGGCGAGTCGATCAGCTTGGCGACGCCGAAGTCGGTGAGCAGGGCCGGATGGGAGCCGCCCGGCCCGAGCGGGCCCTGCATGTCGAGCAGGACGTTCTCGGGCTTGACGTCCCGGTGGACGACCCCGGCCGCGTGGGCCGCCGCCAGCGCGTCCGCGACGTCGGCGACGATCGCCACGGCCGCCTCCGGCGCGAGTCGCCGCTCCCGCTCCAGGCGGGTGCGCAGGTCGGTGCCGCGGACCAGATCCATGACCAGGGCCAGGTCGTTGCCGTCGACCACGAGGTCGCGCACGGTGACGATGTGCGGGTGCTCCAGGCCGAGGAGGGCGGTGCGCTCCTGCACGAAGCGTCCGACGAGTTCCTGGTCGGACGCGAGATCCTCACGCAGCAGCTTGATGGCGACGGGGCCGTCCGGTCCCTCACCCAGCCACACCGTGCCGGCGCTGCCCCGGCCCAGGATCTGGTTCGCGGTGTACCGGCTGCCGATCTTCCGTGCCAAGGCTGCTCCTACAGACGCGTGTTGTTGATAAAACTACGCGTCCGACGAGCCAACCTTCACCGCGGAGACGGAAATCACCCGCCAGGTGTCGACAAATCCATAACCCGGCGATCAGTTTCCGCTGCCGGACGAGCCGCCCAGGTCCTTGATCCAGCCGCCCACCTTGCCGGCCCAGTCGCTGAGCTGGTCCCAGTAGCCCTTGCCGGTGCCGATCCAGTCCTGCAGCGGGGTCAGCTCCCAGACCAGCCAGCTGGCCACCACGAGGATGACGATCGTGAACAGGCAGCCCTTGAGGCAGCCGAGACCGGGGATCTTCATCGGGTTGGCGCTGCGCTGCCGCGGCTCCCGGGGCTCCCGGGCGGGCCGC
>NZ_WWJT01000343.1 GCF_009865385.1 Streptomyces sp. SID486
CCCAGATCACCTACTGGACCCGACAACTCGCCGACCTCCCCGACCACCTCGACCTCCCCACCGACCGACCCCGCCCCACCATCACCACCTACCGCGGCGACTACCTCACCGTCGACATCGACCCCACCCTCCACCAACACCTCACCGACCTCGCCCGCACCACCGGCGCCAGCCTCTTCATGGTCCTCCAAGCCGGACTCGCCGCCCTCCTCACCCGCCTCGGCGCCGGCCACGACATCCCCCTCGGCAGCCCCATCGCCGGACGCACCGACCACAACCTCGACCACCTCATCGGCTTCTTCGTCAACACCCTCGTCCTACGCACCCACACCCACGACAACCCCACCTTCACCCAACTCATCAACCAGGTCCGCGACACCTCCCTCCACGCCTACGCCCACCAAGACGTCCCCTTCGAATACCTCGTCGAACACCTCAACCCCACCCGCACCCTCTCCCACCACCCCCTCTTCCAGATCATGCTCGCCCTCCAGAACGCCCCCGAAGCCACCTTCCAACTCCCCGGCCTCCACATCGACATCACCCCCGGCCGCACCCACACCGCCAAATTCGACCTCTTCTTCAGCCTCGCCGAACAACGCGGACCCCACGGCGAACCCCACGGCATCACCGGCGCCATCGAATACTCCAGCGACCTCTACGACCCCCACACCGTCCAGACCCTCTTCGACCGCTGGGTCCGACTACTCCAAGCCGCAGCCACAGCACCCGACCGCCCACTCGGCACCATCGACATCCTCACCCCCGAAGAACACCGGCGGCTGCTGGACACCTGGCTGGACACCGGGACGGAGGTGGGTACGGAGCTGCTGCCCGCGCGCTTCGCCGCACAGGCGCGGGCCACTCCGGACGCCGTCGCCCTGATCGCCGGCGACTCGGAGCTGACGTACGCGGAGCTGAACCGCCGCTCCGAGCTGCTGGCGCGCACCTTGCTGAGCCGGGGCGCCGGGCCGGACCGGGTGGTCGCGGTCGCCCTGCCCCGGTCGGCCGAGCTGGTGGTGGCGCTGCTGGCGGTGCTCAAGACCGGTGCCGCGTACCTGCCGCTGGATCCGGACCATCCGGCCGGGCGCATCGCGTACGTGCTGGAGGACGCCCGGCCCGCCCTGCTCCTCACCACCCTGGCGACGGACGCGCGGATTCCCGGCGGCGCGGCCGAGCGGCTGGTGCTGGACTCGGCGGAGATGCGGGAGCTGTGGGCCGGTCACCCGGACGGCGACCCGTGGGACGCCGGCGTCACCGCGCCGCCACGGGCCGCCGACGCCGCGTACGTGATCTACACCTCGGGTTCGACCGGCCGGCCCAAGGGTGTGGTCGTGCCGCACGGCGCGCTGCTGAACTTCCTGGAGGCCATGCGGCAGGAGGTCCCGCTGCGGCCCGGGGAGCGGCTGCTCGCGGTGACGACGGTCGCCTTCGACATCGCCGCGCTGGAGCTGTACCACCCGCTCCTGTCGGGCGCCGCCGTCGTCCTCGCGCCCAAGGAGGCCGTGCCCCAGCCGTCGGCCGTGCTCGCCCTGATCGCCCGGCACGGTGTCACGGTCATGCAGGGGACGCCGTCCCTGTGGCAGCTGCTGGTCTCGCACGAGCCGGAGGCGCTGCGGGGGCTGCGCATGCTGGTCGGCGGTGAGGCGCTGCCGACCGCGCTCGCCGAGTCGCTGCGCGAGCTCACGGACGACCTGACCAATCTGTACGGGCCGACGGAGACCACCATCTGGTCGACGGCCGCGGATCTGGCCGGCGGCCGGGGTGCCCCGCCGATCGGCCGTCCGATCGCCAACACCCGGGTGTACGTGCTGGACGGTGCCCTGCGGTCGGTGCCGCCCGGGGTGGTGGGCGAGCTGTACATAGGCGGAGCGGGGGTGGCCCGCGGGTATCTGGGCCGGCCGGGACTGACCGCCGAGCGGTTCGTCGCCGACCCCTACG
>NZ_WWJT01000344.1 GCF_009865385.1 Streptomyces sp. SID486
GGTCCGGAGGGTTCGGGCGAGGGTCCCGGTTCTGGTCCGGAAGGTCCGGGCGAGGGTCTCGGTTTCGGTCCGGGGGGCCCCGGTGCCGACTTCGGTTCCGGCAATGGTCCGGGGGGCTCCGACACCGCCCTCGGCTCCGGTGCCGGTCCGGGAGGCTCGGGTAGGGTCCCCGGTTCCGGTCCCGGCACCGGCCGAGAGGGCCTCGGCTCCGGCGACGGTCCGGGGCGCTCCGGTACTGCCCTCGGTTCCGGTACCGTCCTGCTCACCGGTGCCACCGGCGCCCTCGGCCGGATCCTCGCCCGCCATCTGGTCGCCGGGCACGGCGTCCGGCACCTGCTGCTGCTCAGCCGCAGCGGCGCCACCGACGACCTCGCCGCCGAACTCACCCCCCTGGGCGCCGAGGTGACCAGCGTCGCCTGTGACGTCGCCGACCGCGCCGCGCTCACCGCCGTACTCGACGCCGTACCGGCCGACCGGCCGCTGACCGCCGTGATCCACGCGGCCGGCGTCCTCGCCGACGGCGTGCTCACCTCCCTGACCCCGGAGCGGATCGACACCGTGTTCCGGCCGAAGGTCGACGGCGCCTGGAACCTGCACGAACTCACCGCCGCCCTGGACCTGTCGGCGTTCGTCCTGTTCTCCTCGTCCGCCGCCACGCTCGGCTCACCGGGCCAGGCCAACTACGCCGCCGCCAACGCCTACCTCGACGCGCTCGCCGTGCACCGCCGCTCCCTCGGACTGCCCGCGCACTCCCTGGCCTGGGGACTGTGGGCGCAGGCCGGCGGGATGACCGGCACGCTCGACGAGGCGGACCTCACGCGCATCGCCCGCGGCGGCGTCGCCCCGCTGGCCACCGAGGAGGGCGTCGCCCTGTTCGACGCGGCCGTACGCGGCGCCGACCCCGCCGTGCTGCCGGTGAAGCTGGACCTGGCCTCCCTGCGCGCCCAGGGGGAGGCCCTCGCCCCGCTGTTCCGCGGCCTCGTCCCGGTGCGCCGGGCCGGCGCGGCCGGCGGGCGGAGCACACCCGGCGGTGCCGACGCCCTGCGGGACCGGCTCGCCGCACTGCTGGAGACCGAGCGCGAAGCGTTCCTCACCGAACTCGTGCAGAGCCACGTCGCGACCATCCTCGGCTACCGCTCCGCCCAGGACGTCGGCCGCACCCTGCCCTTCCGGGAACTCGGCTTCGACTCCCTGGCCGCCGTGGAACTGCGCAACCGGCTCACCACGGCGACCGGCCTGCGTCTGCCTGCCACCCTCGTGTTCGACCACCCCACCCCCGCCGGACTCGCCCGCCACCTGCTCGGCGAACTCACCGGCACCCTCGGCGGCCCGGCCGCCCGCACCGCCCCCCGGACCCCCGCCGACACCGGCGAACCGATCGCCGTCATCGGCATGGCCTGCCGCTTCCCCGGCGGTGTCGCCTCGCCGGAGGACCTGTGGCGGCTGGTCGCCGAAGGCCGGGACGCCGTCGGCGAGTTCCCCGCCGACCGGGGCTGGGACGTGGAGAACCTCTACGACCCGACGCTGGACCGGCCGGGCACCAGCTACACCCGGCACGGGGCCTTCCTGTACGACGCCCCCGACTTCGACCCGGCGTTCTTCGCCATGGACGAGGAGGAGGCCGAGGTCACCGACCCCCAGCAGCGGCTGCTGCTGGAGACCTCCTGGGAGGCGCTGGAGCGCGCCTCCATCGACCCCGCCGGCCTGCGGGGCTCCGACACCGGTGTGTTCGCGGGCGTCATGTACCACGACTACTTCGGCAGCTTCGGCTC
>NZ_WWJT01000345.1 GCF_009865385.1 Streptomyces sp. SID486
GGCCGCCGACGGCACGGTTGCCGCCGCCGGCCAGGAGCCCGAGGCCGACGGCGCCCAGGGCACGGCGGACGCGGTGGCCCAGGGCGCGCCGGTGCAGGCCGTCCCGGAGTCTTCGGCGCAGGCCGTCCCGGAGTCATCGGGGCAGGCCGTTCCGGAGTCTTCGGTGCCGGTCATCGCGGACTCTTCGGCGCCGGACCCGGCCGTACCCGATCAGACGCCGGACGACGCGCAGGCGGAGCCGGCCGGTACGACCGCGGGGGCCGCGGATGCCGACGGGACCGCGGAGACCGACGGGACGGCCCTTGTCGTGACAGCGGTGGAGACCGACGCGGCGCCGGTGGAGACGGCTGTGGCGGAGACTGTTGTGGCGCAGACGGCACCGGCGGAGACGGATTCGGTGGGAGCGGCTGTGGTGCAGACGGCACCGGCGGAGCCGGGATCGGTGGGGACGGCTGTGGCGCACACGGCTGACGCCGAGGCCGTTGTCGCAGAGACCGCCCAGCCGGACGCGGCCGCCGAGCCGGTCGAGGGCGTGCAGCCTGCGGGAGGCGTGCACCCTGCGGAAGGCGTGCAGCCGGACGTGGTCACGCAGGCCGGAGCCGCCCAGCAGGTCGGCGATGCCGTCCAAGCGGTCGAGGCCACGAACCCCTCCGACACCGCTCAGGCCACCGTTCACGCCCAGGTGCAGCCCGCCGGGGTGACGGAAGCCCCGGCCGTGCAGGGCGCGGTCGCGCCCGCCGACCCGGCTTCCGCCCAGGCGGCCGACCCGGCTTCCGCCCAGGCGGCCGACCCGGCCTCCGCCCAGGCGGCCGACCCGGCCTCCGCCCAGGGTGCGGCCCAGACGGCCGACCCGGCTGTGGCCGAGGGTGTGGCGCAGCCGATCGATCCGGCTGCCGTTCAGGCTGTGGCCGGGGA
>NZ_WWJT01000346.1 GCF_009865385.1 Streptomyces sp. SID486
TCCGGCACGGTGCGCGGCTCGTCCGGCACGGTGCGCGGCTCGTCCGGCAGGGCCTTCCAGGCGGACAGTCGGTGGGTGTCGGCCCAGGGGCGGGCGGACGGCCCGGCGGCCACCTCCTCCAGGGCGCGACGGACCGCCGCCGGGCGGTCGATGCCGTAGACGTCGTCGGCACGCAGGAGGTGTTCCAGGGCGTAGCCGACACGGGGGACGAGGGCCAGCCAGGGCAACAGGACGTCCGGGTAGGCGGGGGGTTCGGTGAGCGGGGCGAAGACCGGGTGCGCGGCGAGGTGTCGTACGACCGCACCGCGCACCGCCGCGTACGCCGCAGCCTCGGTGCTGTCGGCGTCCATCCGGCGGTCCCAGGCGAGCAGCCGGTCGCGCAGGTCCGCCGCGGCCGGGGTGAGACCGGTGAGGGCGGCGAGGTGGTCCAGAAGGGGGCCGGCGGAACCGAGATGGGTGTCGGTGTGGATCGCGGGCATGCCGTCGGCCGTCCAGGTGCGGCGGGCGTCGAGCAGCTCGCGGATACGGTCGGCGCGGTGCGGCGGGGCGAACTCCACGCCGAGGGGGGTGGCCAGGCCCCGGGCGTTGGCCATCACCGCGATGCCGTCCGCCGGTTCGGCGTACGGCGTCTCGTGCGTGCCGTGCCAGTCGTGGCCGGGTTCCCAGGCGGGGACAGGGTGCAGGCGGTTGGCCTCGGCCCGGACGGGGACCTTGCCGGCGACCCGGTGCAGGGTGCCTCCCGTGGTGTCGGCGGCCTGCACGACGTTGACCGGCTCGGTCCAGCTGTCCAGGGCCCGGTCGATGTCGCGGACGTCGCGGGCGCGGAGGAGGGGGAGGAGGGTGCTGAAGCCGAGGTCTTCGGTCACCCTGGGCGGGTAGCGCAGGGCGAGTGCCTCGGTCACGCCGTCGGCACCGCCGTCTCCCCCACCCGCGTCCCCCGTGTCCTCCCTGTCCCCCGTGTCGCTCGTGTCGCCGGGTGCGGGCGGCACATGTGCCGTGTCCCCGCCGCCGGCCTCCACGCCGGGCACGGCGGCACCGGCCGCCGCCCCGCCTGCGCCCCGGAGCGTGTCAGCCACCGGCGCCTCGGTGTCCGACGCGGTGAGCACCCCCGGCGCCTCGGCGTCCGACGCGGTGTACGCCACCGGCGCCCCGGGGACCTGCGCGATGTGCGCCACCCGCGCCCCGGGGACCTGCGCGACGGGCGCCGGCAGCCCTTCCGGACCCCGGGCGGCGGTCCCGGGCAGGCCCTCGGGGGCCGGTGCCGGGGCCGTCGTGGGGGATTGCGGGTCGCAGGCCCTCGTCGGGGACTGCGGGGCCTGGGCCCTCGTCGGGGACTGCGGGGCGTGGGCCGTGACGGCGTCCAGGCCGTCCGGGCCGCCGGCGATCACGGGCCCCCGGGGCGTCTCGACGATCTCTATCTCCACCGGCGGCTCGCCGGCGATCCGCACGGTCTCCGTGTGGCGGGTGGCCCGGTGCCAGGCGCCGTCCGGGCCGAGGGCCTCGATGCCCGCGCCGGTGCGGCGCAGCCGCTCCCGGTAGAGGTCCTGGTAGTCGGCCATGGCGTTGGTGATGGCCCAGGCGGCCGTGCCGGTGTGCCCGAAGTGGGCGATGCCGGGGACGCCGGGCACAGCGAGGCCGACCACGTCGAACTCGGGACAGGAGAGGCGGATCTGCTGGTAGACGCCGGGGTCCTCGATGAAGCGGTGCGGGTCGCCGGCGATGAGCGCGTGGCCGGTGGCGGTGCGCTCGCCGGTGACGAGCCAGCCGTTGCTGCCGGCCGTGCCGGGGCCGTCGGTCGCGAACAGCCCGACCGCGTCGGGGCCGAGGTGCCGTATCGCCTGCTCGCGCCAGAGCTTGGCCGGGAAGCCCGCGAAGAGGATGTGCGTGCCGAGCCACACCCCGAGCGGGCTCCAGGGCTCCCAATGGCCGGGCGCCAGGCCGGTGCGGGCGAACTCGGTGGCGCGGCGGGCGCCGCCGGCCAGGCCCTCGTTGACGCCGTCGACGTAAGCGCGCACCCAGTCGGCCGTCTCCGGGTCCCGGCGTTCCAGCGCCACGAAGCAGCGGCGGGCGGTGTCCTCGATCCTGGCCCGGCGGGCGAAGACGTCCCAGGACAGGGCCTCGGCGCCGAGGAAGGACGCGGAGGTGCCCTGGGCGCGGTGGCGCTCGACCTCCAGTTGCCAGGCCCGGTCGTGGGCCGTCACCCGGCCCTGCGCACGGGCGAGTTCACGGGCGTCGGAGGCGCGAAGATGGGGGATGCCCCAGGCGTCGCGGAAGATCTCGGTGGTCACCCCGGGTGCCCCTCTATCCTTTAGGTTAGCCTTGCCTAAGTTTTCTGTGGCGGAATCGTACGCGACCGACGGAGGGTTCATGGGGCAGGGGCGGGGTTGGGAAGGCGCGGTCCTCAGACTGCTGCGGGCCAAGGACTTCGAGCTGACCGTCCTCGACGCCGAGGACGTGACCCCGCGGTACCGGCGGCTCCGGATGGACGACGGCGGGCTGCTCGCCGCGACCGGCGTCCACCCCACGATGTGGGTACGGCTGTGGTTCTCCGCCGACGGCCGGCCGCACCAGCGCGCCTACACCCTCGTCGACCCCGACCCGGCCACCTGCACCTTCGCCCTGGAGTTCGCCCTGCACGAGGGCGTGGCCTCCGACTGGGCCCGGGCCGCGCGGCCCGGCGACACCGTCGAGGCCACCGTCCAGGGCACCGGCTTCCAGGAGCCGGACCCCGCCCCCTCCCACGTCGTCGCCATCGGCGACCCGGCCTCGCTGCCCGCGATCAACTCCCTGCTCGGCGCCCTGGGTTCCGCCCCCGCGACCGTCTGGTTCGAGGGCGAGCCGGCGGGGCTGCCCGACCGGACGGAGGCCGGCCGGCACGAGGTACGGCCGGTGTCCCGCCGGGACGCGGGCGCCCACCTGGTGGAACGGGTCCGCGCCGAACTGCCCGCCGTCCTCGCCGCCACCCCCGACCCGTACGTCTGGATCGCCTGCGACACGGCGACCACCCGCACGCTCGCGGCCTACGTCCGCAAGGAACTCGGCGTGCCGAAGCAGCGGGTGCACGCGCTGGGGTACTGGCGCGCGGACTGAGCGGGCGAAACGAGCGGACCGGGCGCGCGGGGCTGTCCGGGGCGCGGACCGTCCAGGCGAAGTGAACAGCCCGGGCGCGCGGGACCGTCGGGGCCCGGGCCGAGCGGGCGAAGCGAGCCTGCCGGGCGCGCGGGACCGTCACCGGCGTGGACGTCCACCCGAGTGGACAGCCCGGGCGCGCGGGACCGTCGGGGCGCGGGCCGAGGGGGCGAAGCCGGCCGGCCGGGCGCGCGGGGCCGTCCGGGGCGCGGGATCATCGACGCATGGACGTCACCCTGCACCTCGCCCAGGACCCCGCGGCCGACGCGCTACTCGGGCGTTCACCGCTCGCCGCGCTGACCGGAATGCTGCTGGACCAGCAGATCCCGATGGAGTGGGCGTTCAAGGGCCCCCGGACCATCGCCGACCGGCTCGGCGCGGACGACCTGGACGCGCACGAGATCGCGGCCATGGACCCGGAGGCGTTCGCGGCGCTGCTCTCCGAGAAGCCCGCGGTGCACCGCTACCCCGGCTCGATGGCGAAGCGGATCCAGCAGCTGTGCCAGTACCTGGTCGAGCACCACGGCGGGGACGCGGAGGCGGTCTGGCGGGGTGTCGGCAGCGGGACCGAGCTGCTGCGGCGGCTGGAGGACCTGCCGGGGTTCGGCAGGCAGAAGGCACAGATCTTCCTGGCCCTGCTCGGCAAGCAGCTCGGCTTCGCCCCTGCGGGATGGCGGGAGGCCGCCGGCGCCTACGGCGAACCGGAGTCCTTCCGGTCGGTCGCCGACATCACCGGCCCCGAGACGCTGGCCAAGGTCCGCGCCCACAAGCAGGAGATGAAGGCGGCGGCCAAGGCGGAGAAGGCCGCGAAGACGACCGCGAAGACGGCCGGCCGGAAGTAGCGGCCGCCCGCCGTCACCCCGTCGGCCCACCCCGGTGGCCCCAGGCGCCCGGCCGGTCCCAGCATGAGGCATGACCGACATACCGAGCAGCGGCCCGGACCGGGACCGCGCGTACGACGACCGGTACGTCCACGAGACGCCACCGCCCGGCGGTCACCCCGCGGCGGAGCCGCCCGGCGGTCCCCCCGTGGCGGAACCGCCCGGCGGACCTCCCGCGGTGGAGCCGGCCCGGGACCGCCATGAGCCGGAGCCGCCGTTCGAGGGCCCCCTGCACGCCCTGTCCCGGGCCGCCTGGCAGGTCGTCCTGCTCACCGGGATCGGCTCGTTGGTGCTGGGCATCCTGGTGCTCGTCTGGCCGGGTGCCTCCCTGCTCGCCGCCGGCGTGCTCTTCGGCCTCTACCTGCTGTACAGCGGGATCTTCCAGCTGGTGTCCGCGTTCGGCACGCACCGGAGGACCTCGCTGCGCGTCCTGGCCTTCATCAGCGGCGCGCTGTCGATCGTCCTCGGCCTGTTCTGCTTCCGCGGGCCCATGCAGTCGATCCTGCTGCTCGCGCTGTGGATCGGCATCGGCTGGCTGATCCGCGGGATCACCCAGACCGTGGCCGCCGTGCACGACCCCCACATGCCCGCCCGGGGCTGGCAGGTCTTCCTCGGGATCGTCACCTTCGTCGCCGGGATCGTGCTCATCGACTCGCCGTTCGAGTCGGTCGCCGTACTGACGCTCGTCGCCGGGATCTGGCTGGTCGTGGTGGGCATCGTGGAGATCGTCACCGCGTTCCGCGTCCGCGGCCGGGCCCGCCACGTGCCGCAGACGGTATGACCACCGTCAACCGCGCGCACCGCCGGTACGCCGAGCGGGCGGATCTCGCGCCCGGCGTGCAGCCCTCCCCACCCGTCCCGGGGAAACACCAGGTGTGAGCAGGAGCAGCAGCACACCCCGCGGCCGTGGCCGGCTACGGGTCCTCGCGCTGCTCCTCGCCCTGTGGGTGCCCGCCCTGGTGCCGGCCCAGGCGGTGCCGGACGTCGTCGTGACCGCCGAGAGCGACGGGTACGACGTCCTCGACACACCGCTGAGGCCGCCCGCCCGTGCCGTCCACCGGGCCGACGCGCCCGAGCGCCTCGCTCCCCTGCCCGACCCGGCACCCGTCCGCCCGGCGGCCCGCACATGCCCCGCCACGCCCCGGGTGCCGTACGCCCCGCCCCTGCTGCGCACGGTGGTCCTGCGCTGCTGACGGACCCGCGTCCCCGCGAGGTCAGTCGGCTCGACGCAAGGAGCAGCACAGCCATGCCCAAGGATCCCTACGCCGTCCTGCGCGCCCTGCTGCGCGCGGAGGCCCGGCGCGGTACGGCACCCAAGCCGGACCAGCGGACACCGCAGCAGCAGCGGACCCCTGAGGACCGGGACCGCTGAGCGGACCGGGACCACTGAGAGGAACCCGGCGGGGGCGGACCACCGCCTCCGCCGGACCACCGCCTACGCCGGACCACCGCCTACGCCGGACCACCGCCTACGCCGGGCTACCGCCTCCGCCGGGCGGTGCCGAACAGGGAGCGGGTGATCTCCCGGCCGAGCTGGGTGCCGACCGAGCGGGCCAGCGACTTGAACATGCCGCTGCTCACCACCTGTTCGACCAGGGACGGCTCGTCCCCTGCCGCCGCCTCGGGCCCCGGCTGCGGAGCGGCCCGCGGCGGCCGGGCGGCGCTCAGCCTCTCGTACGCCGACTCCCGGTCCACAGCCTGTGCATAACGGCCGTACAGCGAGGATCCGCGCACCGCGGCGTCCAGGCCGGCGGCGTCGACCGGGCCCATCAGGGACTCCGGGGCCCGCAGCCGGGTGGCGGCCACCGGGGTCGGCGCCCCGGACTCGTCGAGCACGGTCACCACGGCCTCGCCGGTGCCCAGACCGGTGAGCAGTTCCTCCAGGTCGTACGGCGATCTCGGGAAGGTCTGCACGGTCGCCCTGAGGGCCTTGCCGTCCTCCGGGGTGAAGGCGCGCAGGGCGTGCTGGACGCGGTTGCCGAGCTGGCCGAGGACCTCGCCGGGCACGTCCTTCGGCGTCTGGGTGACGAAGAAGACGCCGACGCCCTTGGAGCGGATCAGCCGGACGGTCTGCGTGATGGACTCCAGGAACGCCCTGGAGGCGTCGTCGAACAGCAGGTGCGCCTCGTCGAAGAAGAACACCAGCCTGGGCTTGTCGGCGTCACCGATCTCGGGGAGGTCGTGGAAGAGGTCGGCGAGCAGCCACATCAGGAAGGTGGAGAACAGCAGCGGTCTGTCCTGCACCGCCGGGAGTTCGAGGACCGTGACGATCCCCCGGCCGTCCGCCGCGGTGCGCAGCAGGTCCGACGTGTCGAACTCCGGCTCGCCGAAGAAGTCCGCCATGCCCTGTGCCTCGAAGGCCGTGAGCGAGCGCAGGACGACCCCGGCCGTGGCCGTGGACAGACCGCCGATGTCCTTCAGCTCGGCCCGGCCCTCGTCGGAGGTCAGGAAGGCGACGACGGCCCTGAGGTCCTTGAGGTCGATCAGCTCCAGGCCCTTGGTGTCGGCGTAGTGGAAGATCAGCCCGAGGGACTGTTCCTGGGTCTGGTTCAGCCGGAGCACCTTGGCCAGCAGCACGGGGCCGAAGCTGGTGACGGTGGCCCGTACGGGGATGCCGTGGCCGAGGCCGCCGAGCGCCAGGAACTCCGCCGGGAAGCCGGCCGGGGTCCACTCCTGGCCGACCTCGCCGGACCGGGCGCGCACCCGGTCGTTCTCCTGCCCCGGCCGTGCGACGCCGGACAGGTCGCCCTTGACGTCCGCGAGGAACACCGGAACGCCCTGCGCCGACAGCTGCTCGGCGATCAGCTGGAGCGTCTTGGTCTTCCCGGTGCCGGTGGCACCCGCGACCAGGCCGTGCCGGTTGAGCACGGTCAGGGGGATGCGGACCGGCGCGTCCGGGTGGCAGTGCCCGTCCCACAGCAGGGCACCGAGGTCGAGCGCGGGGCCGGTGAACGCGTAGCCGGCGGCGATCTCCCGGGCCGGGGCGGGCAGGGCGGAGCCGGGGCCGGGGCCCGCGGGCGGCACGGTCTCGCTGTCGCTCATCTGCGGCCCCTGTTCCCGTAGTGCCCCATATGCCCGTGATGCTCCATCTTTTCAAGCGTCGCACTGCGCCGCCATGGCTGCGCCCGGAACGTCTTGGCCGGTAGGCTTTCCGTGTGATCTTCAAGCGCATCGGAAACGGCCGGCCGTACCCCGACCACGGCCGGGAAAGCACCCGGCAGTGGGCGGACGTCGCGCCGCGCCCGGTCCGCCTCGATCAGCTCGTGACCACCAAGCAGCAGCTCGACCTGGAGACCCTGCTGGCGGAGGACTCGACGTTCTACGGCGACCTCTTCGCGCACGTCGTGAAGTGGCAGGGCGACCTGTATCTGGAGGACGGCCTGCACCGCGCGGTCCGCGCCGCCCTCCAGCAGCGCCAGGTGTTGCACGCGCGCGTGCTCGAACTCGACTGACGCGGCGCGACACGGCCGTTGACCCTTTCGGGTTCCGCTGAGCGGCATCAGCTGATCATCTGATAGGCATTGCCGCTCGGGCGCACTACGCTGCGCTCATGAGCATGCTGACTCCCCCTGGCATGGGCGGCCAGTACCGGATCACGGGGGACAAATACCCTCGGATGCGTCCGTCCCGCCGACGCGGCGGACTCGTGGCCGCAGCGGTGGCGTCCGTCGCCGTACTCGGCCTGATCGGCTGGGGCACCCTGCAGCTCATCGACGTCTTCACCGGCGGCGACAACCCCACCGTTGCGGGCCCCGCGAAACACTGCCGGACCAGGACCGCGCAGGCCCCGGCCGCCCACACGGCCGCCCTGCCCGAGCCGGGCCGGATCACCGTGAACGTCTACAACGCCACCAAGCGCAGCGGACTCGCCAAGACGACCGCCGACGAGCTGAAGAAGCGCGGCTTCAGGATCGGCGCCGTGGGCAACGCGACCAAGGCGTACGACAAGAAGGTCAAGGGCACGGGGCTGCTGCTCGGCGCCCCCGCGGCGCAGGACACCTCGCTGCGGGTGCTCGGCACGCAGCTCGCCGGAGCGCAGGCGCGCGCCGACGCCCGCAAGGGCGCCGACCTGGACCTGATCATCGGGGACGGGTTCAAGGGCCTGTCCAAGCAGACCGCCGCGGATCAGGCGCTGACCGCCCTGACGGCCCCCGCACCGACCGCGGCCACGAAGAAGAGCTGCTGAGGAAGGCCCCGGTAAGACCCACGGGAACACCCCCGGCGCCGCCCCACGGCCCTGACAGCCGCGGGGAACGGGGGCCCTGAGAGCCGCGCGGAACTGCGCGGCGAGGCGGCGGCGGGCCCACGGGACACACCCGTCGGCCCCACGGCGGCACCCGACGGACCCGCGACCGCGCCCAGCGGCCGGCTCCCAGCGGCCAACGCGGCCCCCGCCGCGCCGCCGCGGGCACGCGTCCTGCTCGTTACTCGGCGGCCCCGTACAGCCGGTCACCCGCGTCGCCCAGCCCCGGCACGATGTAGCCCAGCTCGTTGAGGTGGTCGTCGACGGCGGCCGTGACGACGGTGACCGGCGTCCCCGCCAGCTCCCGCTCCATCAGCTCGACGCCCTCGGGCGCGGCCAGCAGCACCACGGCGGTCACGTCGTCGGCGCCCCGCTTGATCAGCTCCTGGATCGCCGCGACCAGGGTGCCGCCGGTGGCCAGCATCGGGTCCAGGACGTACACCTGACGGCCCGAGAGGTCCTCCGGCATGCGCGAGGCGTAGGTGGACGCCTCGAGCGTCTCCTCGTTGCGGATCATGCCCAGGAAGCCGACCTCGGCGGTCGGCAGCAGCCGCATCATGCCGTCCAGCATGCCGAGGCCGGCGCGCAGGATGGGCACCACCAGCGGACGCGGGCGGGCGAGCTTGACACCCGTGGTCTGCGCGACCGGGGTGCGGATGTCGACGGCCTCGGTGCGCACGTCCCGCGTGGCCTCGTAGGCGAGCAGGGTGACCAGTTCGTCGGCGAGTCGCCGGAAGGTCGCGGAGTCGGTGCGCTGGTCGCGCAGCGTGGAGAGCTTGTGGGCGACCAGGGGGTGGTCGACGACATGGAGACGCATGCCCCTAACCGTACCCGCGTCCCGGGGCACCCTCGCGCTGGCGTCAAACCGGCCGTCCGGGGGAAAGTGGAAGGGACGCGACTGGGGTGGTGTGACGTGTCCGACCTGCCTGACCTCCCCGCGGACGCCTCCGGGCGCGCCGCCGACACGGCCGGCCTCCGGGCGAGGGCCGCGGGGAAGAATGCCGACAAACCCGAGAGCGAGACCGAGCGCCGCCGACGGCGCGCCCAGTTCCTGCGCGATCTCGCCGAGGCCCGCGAGCTGCGCGCCCGGGTCCAGCCGCGGCGCGCGAAGGCGGCCCGGCTGCGCCATGCGATGCGTATGCGCACGTTCCGCTGGTAGCCCCGCGGAACCGTTGCCGGCGCGGAAGATCCACGTCCGCACCGGTGTTGGGACCGAGGGCGTGCGGGGGCGCGGGGAAAAGCCGCGTACGATCCGCTGGTGGCGGCAACGAGCGCGCTGCTGAGCCGATCGCGGACCCGCGATCGAAACAGCCGGACACAGGGAGCCGAAGACGTCCCCTGGACGCCTTGTTTCTGCCACGATTCCGAGTGGGTGGGGCTCGGAGCCCAGGCTCTCCTCACCCACGTACCTCCGCCGGGGGGACCCCCAACCGGCACGCCTATGACCAGTGGGAGAGTCACGGTGTACTTCGCCGCACTGCTCGCGCGCACCGAAGACGGGTGGGAAGCGAGCGACACAGAGCTCGACGATGTGGAGACCCTGTCGGATCTGGCCGACCTGGCACGGGAAGCCTCTCCCGACGAGGACACGGTGCTCGTCCTGATCGAGCAGGAGGAGTCCTGGTTCGGTGTCGTCCGCGTGGACGGCGAGGAGGACCCTCGCATCTACGTCTCGGACGCCGCCGCCGCCCGGCGCAGCGCGTACGGGGAGCTGCTGCTCACCGACGAGCTGCTCGGCCGGGAACCCGGCTCGGACGACGGCCCGGACCTGGACGCCCTGGACCTCGACGGCACCGAGGACGGCGAGTCCGAGGACGACGACGAGGAAGAGGGGTCCGCCGACGCGGTGCCCCACAGCCCGGTGGGCGACAGCGAGATCCTCGAGGACCTCGGCATCGGCGAGAAGGAGCTGCGCGCCCTGGACGCCGACGACGCGCTGGGCACGATCGCCGAGGCGCTGGGTGCCTCGGAGGTGCTGGAGACCGTCCGCTGACCACGCCACAGGAGCCCCAGGGCACACCGGACCCGGTACGGGACCGCTGGCGGGCCGCGATGCGGCTCGCCCTGGACCAGGCCGGGTTGGCCGCCCGGGGCGGGGACGTCCCGGTCGGCGCCGTCGTGCTGTCCCCGGACGGTACGACGGTGCTCGGTGCCGGGCACAACGAACGGGAGGCCACCGGTGACCCCACGGCCCACGCGGAGGTCCTCGCGATCCGGCGGGCGGCGGCCGCGCTCGGCGAGTGGCGGCTGACCGGCTGCACGCTCGTCGTGACGCTGGAGCCGTGCACGATGTGCGCGGGCGCGATCGTGCAGTCCCGGGTGGACCGCGTGGTCTACGGCGCCAGGGACGACAAGGCGGGCGCGGCCGGTTCCCTGTGGGACGTGGTGCGCGACCGGCGGCTCAACCACCGCCCGGAGGTCGTCGAGGGCGTCCTCGCGGCGGAGTGCGCCCGGCCGCTCACGGAGTTCTTCCGGGGCCGCTGAACCGTTCCCCCTATCGATTTCGAACCACGCCCCACCGTGCTGTAAGGTCTCCCTCGGTAGCGTGTCCGAGCGGCCGAAGGAGCTCGCCTCGAAAGCGAGTGTGGCGCAAGTCACCGAGGGTTCAAATCCCTCCGCTACCGCAGAGAGAAGGGGCGCCCGGTTCATCGAACCGGGCGCCCCTTCGGCGTCCGCCTCGGTTTCCGTCTCGGCGTCCTCGGTTCCCGTCTCGGCGTCCGCCTCGGTTCCCGTCTCAGTTTCCGTCTCGGCGTCCGCCTCGGTCGCGCGCCGGGGCGAGGGATGGGCGCGGTCGCAGCTCCGGCGAGTGGACGAGCCACTCCGGACCTGAGCAGCCACGCTGATCGACCCAGCGCACTTTCGGTGCGCGCCGGGGGCCGTGGCAGAACCCGTGGCGCGCCGGAGGTGCTTCTGTCCGCCCTGACGGCGATCCGCACGGGTGCAGCCTGTCGTCACCGTTCCGTCACAAGCCGCCGCCGCACGGAACCCCGCCGCTCTCCCGCCCTGTCTGCACTCACGTATCACGACCACACGTACCGCGGGGCGACGACCGACGACCGGAACCCGCGGACGAGACGACTCAGGGGGACGACAGCATGCGGCACAGCAACGGCATTCGCAGGGCGGCTCTGGCGACGACGGCGGTCACGGCCGTCGCGGCGGCGGTGACCGGCATCCTGCCCGGCACCGCCATGGCGGCGAGCACCACCACCTCCACCCCGCCGCCCGCCTGCGCGGCCTCCGCCCTCAAGGTCAGCGCCTGGCAGGCCGCCCACCGGCCCGTCGGGACCGGGACCGGGGCGGCGGTCGTGCAGTTCACCAACGTCTCCCGGAAGACGTGCGTCCTGAAGGGCCATCCGACGGTCGCGGGCGCCGGCAACGGCTCCCCCGCCCACACCACCCCGCTCAAGGTCACCCGCACCGGCAGGGCGGCCACCGTGACGGTCCGGCCGCACGGCAAGGCGTGGGTGAAGCTGACCTTCGTCCAGGTCCAGGGGGAGGGCGACGGCTACTGCGTGTCGGGCAAGAAGCCGGTGACGTTCCCGACGATGGTCATCGGGCTGCCGCGGTCCGGCAAGCACCAGGTCGCCCTGAACGACGGGGTGTGGGCCGAGTGCGACAACAAGGTGACCGTCACCCCGGCCTCGGCGGTCAAGCCTTCCTGACCCCACCGTCGGCACGAATCGAGCAGCCCGCACGACGCTCGCGACGCTCCGACCCGCTGCCATCACGGGTCCGAGCGGCCCCGGTCACGCTCTGACCAGCACGAACAGACCGCGACAGGGAGTATGGCGCATGTCATGGGGATGGAAATCCCTCCGCTAGCGCCCGCGGAAGGGCCCCGCCGATCGGCAGGGCCCTTCTCGTGTGGCGGGGCGGAGACAACGGCGCCGCACCGCCGGGCCGTTGGCGGTGGCGGAAGGCCCGGAGGTTACACTCGCGGCCGGCAGCAGGGGGCCCGAGGGGCACTGGGACAGGGGAGGCCGCGGTGACGGTGAACGCCAAGAAGATCGCCGTGTACGTGCTCGTGGTCTTCGCGCTGTACGTGATCATCACGGACCCGGCCAAGGCGGCCGACTACGTCCAGATAGGCTTCGAGGGCATATCGGACGCGGCCAGGGCCATCGGCGACTTCATGACCTGGGCCGCCAACGGAGGAAAGAGCTGAGGTACACCTCATGATCCGCCACCTGGTCCTCTTCAAGCTCAACGACGGCGTCGAGCGCGACGATCCGCGGGTCGTCGCGGGCGTGGCGGCCTTCCAGGCCCTCGGCGGCCAGATCGAGGAGCTGCGCACCTGGGAGTGCGCCTGGAACATCAGCGACCGGCCGATCGCCTACGACTTCGCGATCAACTCCGCCGTCGAGGACGCCGACGCCCTCAAGCGCTACCTGGAGCACCCGGCCCACCAGGCGGGTGTGGCACTGTGGCGCGAGTTCGCCACCTGGGTGATCGCCGACTACGAGATCTGAACCGCGCACTCCTCGGAGCCCCCTGCCGTCCGGCGGGGGGCTTTCGTTCGTTTATACGCCCCAACTTGTCGAAGTTTGACGACAACACGGCGTTATGCGGTGCTTGCACACAGTGCACATGTCTTGTGATGCTATGACCGCTTTTGACGGATGATTGACGGACGAAGAGGTGGCGTTGACCGTGTCGGCCAGTACTGCGCCGCCTCAGGAAGAGGCGGCAGCCCCGACCCCGCCGGCCCCGGAGAAGCGCCGCGGTGCGGACACCCGCGCCCTGACCCAGGTGCTGTTCACCGAGATGAAAGAGCTGACCCCCGGCACGCCGGAGCACAACCGGGTACGGGGGGCGCTGATCGAGGCGAACCTCCCGCTCGTGCGCTACGCCGCCGCCCGCTTCCGCTCCCGCAACGAACCGATGGAGGACGTCATCCAGGTCGGCACCATCGGCCTGATCAACGCCATCGACCGGTTCGACCCGGACCGGGGCGTGCAGTTCCCGACCTTCGCGATGCCCACCGTGGTGGGGGAGATCAAGCGCTACTTCCGCGACAACGTCCGCACCGTCCACGTCCCGCGCCGGCTGCACGAGCTGTGGGTGCAGGTCAACAGCGCGACCGAGGACCTCACCACGCTGCACGGCCGCTCGCCGACCACCGCCGAGATCGCCGAACGGCTCCGGATCAGCGAGGAGGAGGTGCTCAGCTGCATCGAGGCGGGGCGCTCCTATCACGCCACCTCGCTGGAGGCCGCGCAGGAGGGCGACGGGCTGCCCGGCCTGCTGGACCGGATCGGCTACGAGGACCCGGCCCTGGACGGCGTGGAACACCGCGACCTGGTCCGCCATCTCCTCGTGCAACTCCCCGAACGGGAACAGCGAATCCTTCTCCTGCGCTACTACAGCAATCTCACCCAGTCGCAGATCAGCGCGGAACTCGGCGTCTCCCAGATGCACGTCTCGCGACTACTCGCCCGTAGCTTCCAGCGGCTGCGCTCCGCGAATCGGATCGACGCATAGTCCACGGGCATTGCGGGTTCCGGGCCGGAGCGCGCAGGACGTTCGGCCGGTGCATGGCGGGCGCACGGAAGCACGGCGCGAACAGCATTGCATCGCAAACCCGATCGAGCGGTAACCGGCGCGAGCGAATCGCTCACCAGGGCGGATGCCGACAGTTAAGGTCCGAATAACCGTCAGACCATGTGTTTCCAGGGGTGATTCGCATCTGACGTGTCGACATGTCGGTACAGCGCGTTGCCGACATGTGACATTCTGCGGGAAGCGCGTTTGCCGTGGCTCCGGCTCCGGTATTCAGGTGAAGGCTGCGTTGCTCGAAAGGCGACGCCGCCGCGACCGTCCCGCGACCCAAAGGGGGTGGCATGTCCGCAGACCAGGGCAGCTCGAAGGTGCTGACGCCCACGAAGAGCGAGGCAGCGCCCAAGGAGTTCGACGCTCTCGACGTCCTCGACGGCTTCGAGGGCGTCACGGCCCTCGAAGCCGTGCCGTCCCCGGCCCCCGAGCCGGCCGCCGAAGCTCTCCCGGCCATGCCGGCCACGGCGAACATCGACACCCGCACCCTGTCCCGGTCGCTCTTCCTGCGCCTGGCCGCACTGGACGAGAACAGCCCCGAGCGGGCGTACGTCCGGGACACCCTGATCGAGCTGAACCTGCCGCTGGTCCGGTACGCCGCCGCGCGCTTCCGCTCCCGCAACGAGCCGATGGAGGACATCGTCCAGGTCGGCACCATCGGCCTGATCAAGGCGATCGACCGGTTCGACTGCGAACGGGGGGTGGAGTTCCCGACCTTCGCGATGCCCACCGTGGTCGGGGAGATCAAGCGGTTCTTCCGTGACACCTCCTGGTCGGTGCGGGTCCCGCGCCGGCTCCAGGAGCTGCGGCTGGCCCTCACCAAGGCCAGCGACGAGCTGTCGCAGAAGCTGGACCGCTCCCCCACGGTGACGGAGCTGGCCGCCGTGCTCGGCGTCTCCGAGGAGGACGTGGTCGACGGACTGGCGGTGGGCAACGCCTACACCGCCTCCTCCCTCGACTCGCCCGCCCCCGAGGACGACGGCGGCGAGGGTTCGCTGGCCGACCGCCTCGGCTACGAGGACACGGCACTGGAGGGCGTGGAGTACCGCGAGTCCCTCAAGCCGCTGCTGGCCAAACTCCCGCCCCGGGAGCGCCGGATCATCATGCTGCGCTTCTTCGCCAACATGACCCAGTCGCAGATCGGCGAGGAGGTCGGCATCTCCCAGATGCACGTCTCCCGGCTGCTCACCCGGACGCTGTCCCAGCTGCGTGAGGGCCTGATCTCGGACTGACCGCACGGCCCCGGCCGGGACCCTTCTCTTCTGACGCTCCGTCAGCCACACTGGCGCGATGCCACGGGAGTCAGGGACGGGCCGGGCCGCCGGGACGACACGTGCGACGCGTGCGACACCTGCGATGCGTGCGACACACGCGACATGGACGCGTGGCCGCCGAGGCGCCTTCACGGCAGCATCGGCGGCCGTCGTCTGTCTGGGCGGGGTGCTGGCCGCGTGCGGAGGCGGCGGCCCGGGCGGCTACACCGCGGTCGGCGCGGGCCGGGGCGGTCCGACGGCCGTGGCGCCCTCGGGGCCGGTGGCCCTGGTGCCGCTCGACGGGGCCGGGCGCAGCGGCACGCACGGGGCCGGCACGCACGGGGCCGGCACGCCCCCGGCCGGCTCACCGTCGGCTCCGGCGGGACCAGGAGGGTCCGCGGGACCAGGAGGGTCCGCGGGACCAAGGGGAGCGGCGGATCCGGCGGGTCAGGTCCGGCCCACACGTCCGACGGGTCCGGCAGGCCCGGCGGGGCCGCACGGCGGCGGGCACTCCGGCGGTCCGGAGCCGTCCACCCAGGAGACTCCCGGCCGGCCCACCGGGCACCCCGGCTCCGGCAGCCCGGAACCGGGCGGCGGCCGGGACGGTCGTACGACACCGCCGCCCGCCTCACCGGAGCCCACCCCGGCCACGCCCGCCGCCCTGACCTGGGGCGGGCCGGTGACCGCGGACGGCGAGCAGCGCTGGTGCCAGCGGGTGACCGTCGGCTTCCACAACTCGGGCGGCACGGCGGTGCGTTCGGGTGAGGTGACGTTCGGGACGCACATCATCGGCGCGCTCGGCGTCGACTGGGGGACGGTCGCGTCGACCGTCCGGCTGCCGGTGCCGCTCGCGCCGGGCGCGCGGAAGAGCCCCACGTGGACGGTGTGCGTCGATGCCTGGAGGGTGCCGCTCGGCATGCACATCGAGACGCGGGACGTCTCCGTCGAATGGGGCTGACCCCTACTTCAGCGCGAGCCAGGCGACGCCGGCCACCACGGCGATCGCCACGATGACACCGATGATCAGACCGACCCGGGGGCCGGAGGAAGCGGCCACCGCCTGCTGCTGGCGCCCCTGAGGGGCCTCGTCGACGAAGGCGCGGAACATCTGGGTGCTGCCTGCGGGGTCGTAATTGCCCTGGGGGCCCTGGGTGTTAGCCATGCCCCGAGACCTTAGCGAAGAGGTCCCGGGCGACCCAAGCGGGGGCCCAGGGGGACGACACCGGCCCGAACGGGGCAGGCCGCCCACGCTCACCAGCGTATTTACTTCAGCAATACTTGCCTTTGCCAAGTTTTTGCGCCGCCCGATCCCGGTTTGTTTGCCTTCAGCAACCAAGCAGTCTTATGGTTGCCCCAAGCAACGAATACGGGAGGTGTGATGGCCGAGCAGGCGCAGTTCGAAGAGCTGGCGCGTCAGCTCAGTGCCGTCGGAGCCGTGAAACGGGACATGGGGCGGATCCTGCCGCCCGACTGCCCGGCCGGCTCGGCCGCCGTGCTGACCCTGCTCGGCCGTCACGGCGACATGCGCATGAGCAAGCTCGCCGAGCTGCTCTCCGTGGACATGTCAGTGACGAGCCGGCATGTCGCGCACGTCGCCGCACGCGGCTGGATCGAGCGGCACCCGGACCCCGCGGACAAGCGCTCGCGCATCCTGCGCCTGACGACCGAGGGTCTGGAGCAGCTCGACGAGCTGTCGCGGCGGACCACTCATCTGCTCGCCGAGCGGCTGGCGGACTGGACCGACGAGGAGGTCGGCCAGCTGATCCGGCTGATGTCGCGCCTGCGCGACTCCTTCGGCGACTGCCGGTCCGCCCCGCTCCGGCTGCCCGCACCCGTAGTCGAAGAGACCACCCGTACACCCGCAAGCACGTAAGAAAAGGAAGCCCATGGCAACGACCACACCAGCCGGTGTGCGGGCTCACGCCAAGCACGGGGGAGGCTCCCACGGCGACGCCCCGATGACGCACCGGCAGATCATGGAGGCCCTGTCCGGGCTGCTGCTCGGCATGTTCGTGGCGATCCTGTCGTCCACGATCGTCTCCAACGCCCTGCCGCACATCATCGGCGACCTCGGCGGCGGTCAGTCCGCCTACACCTGGGTGGTCACGGCCGCCCTGCTGTCCATGACCGCGGCCACTCCCCTGTGGGGCAAGCTCGCCGACCTGTACAGCAAGAAGGCTCTCGTCCAGATAGCCCTGATCATCTACGTGGTCGCCTCGATGGCGGCCGGCCTGTCGCAGAACCCGGGCATGCTGATCACCTTCCGGGTGTTCCAGGGCATCGGCGTCGGCGGTCTGTCCGCCCTGGCGCAGATCGTCATGGCGGCGATGATCTCCCCGCGCGAGCGCGGCCGGTACTCCGGCTACCTGGGCGCCACCTTCGCCGTCGCCACCGTCGGCGGCCCGCTGCTCGGCGGTGTCATCACCGACACCTCCTGGCTGGGCTGGCGCTGGTGCTTCTACGTCGGTGTCCCCTTCGCGGTCATCGCGCTGATCGTGCTGCAGAAGACCCTGCACCTGCCCGTGGTCAAGCGGGAGGTCAAGGTCGACTGGGGCGGCGCGACCCTCATATCCGCGGCCGTGTCCCTCCTCCTGGTCTGGGTCACCTTCGCCGGTGACAAGTACGACTGGGTGTCGTGGCAGACGTACGCGATGGTCGGCGGCTCGATCGCCCTCGGCCTGCTGTTCGTCCTCGTCGAGTCCAGGGCGAGCGAGCCGATCATCCCCCTGCGCCTGTTCCGGAACCGCACGATCACGCTGGCGTCCCTCGCCTCGCTGTTCGTCGGTATCGCGATGTTCTCCGGCACCGTCTTCTTCAGCCAGTACTTCCAGCTGGCCCGCGACAAGTCCCCGACCATGTCGGGCGTCATGACCATCCCGATGATCGGCGGTCTGTTCGTCTCCTCGACCGTGTCGGGCCAGTTCATCACCCGCACCGGCCGCTGGAAGGCGTGGCTGGTCAGCGGTGGCGTCCTGGTGACGGCCGGGCTGCTGCTGCTCGGCGGCATCCGGTACGACACCGACTACTGGAAGATGGCCATCTACATGGCCCTGCTGGGTCTCGGCATCGGCATGATGATGCAGAACCTGGTGCTCGCCACGCAGAACCAGGTGGCGCCCTCCGACCTCGGTTCGGCCAGCTCCACGGTCACCTTCTTCCGTTCCCTCGGTGGTGCGGTCGGCGTCTCGGCGCTCGGCGCGGTGATGTCCCACAAGATCACCGACTACGTCAAGGACGGCGTCTCCGACCTCAGCCCCAAGTACCAGGCGGCCCTGGCCGGTGGCTCCGGCTCCACCGACAGCATCCCGGACATGGACGCGCTGCCGGCCCCGATCCGGACGCTGATGGAGAGCGCCTACGGCCACGGCATCGCGGACGTCTTCCTGATCGCCGGCTGCCTCGCCGCCGTCGCCTTCGTGATCACGCTGTTCATCAAGGAGGTCCCGTTGCGGACCAAGGGCGCGCTCGCGCAGACCGCCGAGAACGACACCGTCGCCGAGGTCCCGGCCGAGGCCGTGGCGGGTACCACCGCCCCCGCCGAGGAGCCGGTCCCGGCCGCCGTCGCCGCCGCCCCGGTGGCCGACGCCGGTACGGCCACGCCCACGGCCACGGCCGTCCAGCCGATGACCGCCGTCGCCACGGTGGCGGAGTCCGACACCTTCGGCGGCACCCCGGTGCACGGCTTCGTCCGCGGCGCCGAGAGCGCCCCGGTCGCGCAGGCCGCGGTCACGCTGATCTCGCTGTCCGGCCGCCAGCTGGGCCGCTCGGTGGCCCAGGCCGACGGTTCCTACGCGCTGCACGCCCCCGGCACCGGCTCGTACGTGCTGATCGCCTCCGCCGACGGCTACCAGCCGCAGGCGTCCACCGTCGTGGTGGGCGAGGAGCCGCTGTCGTACGACATCCTGCTCAGCGGCACCAGCGGGCTGACCGGTGTCGTCCGGGCGGCCGGGAGCGCGCTGCCGGTCAAGGACGCGATGGTCATCGTCACCGATGTGCGCGGTGACCTGCTGGCCACCGCCGCCACCGGGGAGCAGGGCGACTTCGCCCTCACCGACCTGGTGCCGGGCACGGTGACCGTCGCGGTCAACGCGAGCGGCTTCCGGCCGCGCGCGCTGCCCGTCGAGGTCGGCGCCACCGGCGTCACCCGCGTCGAGGTCGACCTGGACGCCGGCGCCCGGCTCCAGGGTGTCGTCCGGGCCCCGCACGGTCCGCTGGCCGACGCCCGGGTGACCCTGGTCGACCAGGCCGGCAACGTGGTCGGCACCGCCACCACCGGCGGGGACGGCGCCTACGCCTTCACCGACCTGGACGGCGGCGACTACACGGTCATCGCGACCGGCTACCCGCCGGTGGCCACCGCGCTGACCGTGCACGGCACCGACGTGGACGGCCACGACATCGAACTCGCCCACCCCGGCGAGTAGTCCGGCCCCGGCCCGTGGCGGCGCGCGCCCTGAGCGGAGGGCGCGCCCGCCACGGGCCGGTTTCATACGACCAATTTCTGAGCTTTTGCAGGGAGAAAACGGGATGGGACTGACCGCGAAGATCCGTACCCGGGACGGGTGGGCCGTGTCGCACGCGGTCGTCACGGTGACCGACATGACCGGTACGCAGGTGCTGCGTGCCGAGGCGGACGCCGAGGGGGCCGTACGGGACGTCACGGAGCTGGTTCCGGGGGCGTACACCGTGATCGTGACGGCCGTCGGGTACGCGCCCGCCGCGTCCAGCGCGATCGTCACCGCGAGCGGCCGGGCCGAGGTCGGCACCGTCACGCTGGCCCGGCAGGGCGGCGCCGAACTGCCGCCGCCCGGGCCCTGGACCATCGACCCGGCGCACTCCTCCGTCGGCGCGGTCGCCCAGCACCTGGGCATCTCCAGCGTGCGCGGCCGGTTCACGGAGTTCGGCGGCACGATCGAGATCGCACCCGACGACGTCACCAAGTCCCGGGTGGAGGCGGTCATCCGGGCGGCGTCCATCGACACGGGCAACGGCATGCGCGACACGCACCTGAAGTCGGGGGACTTCCTCGACGTCGAGCGGCACCCGCAGATCACGTACCGCTCCACGGGGGTGAGCGCCGCCGGCTCCGACCGCTGGAAGGTGCACGGCGAGCTGTCCATGCACGGCGTCGTGCGGCCGGTGGACCTGGACCTGGCCTACCTCGGCACGGGCGCGGACCCGTGGGGCGGGACCAGGGCCGCGTTCCGGGCCACCGCGGAGCTGCACCGCGACGACTTCGCGATGAACTACAACCAGGTCCTCCAGGCGGGCATCGCGGCCATCGGCACGACGCTGAAGGTGGAGCTGGACATCCAGGCGGTCCAGGGGGACTCACTGCCCACGGCGTGACGCACCGGCGCCCCTCCGGGGGCGCTTCCCCCTAGGGTGCCGGCATGGCATCCAACATCGCGACCAACACCCGGGTATCGCTGACCGAGCTGCTCGACTTCGTACGGCCCCGGCACCGGGCCCTGCTGATCACCCGCCGGGCCGACGGCTCCCCGCAGGCTTCCCCGCTGACCTGCGGGGTGGACGACGCCGGCCGGATCGTCGTCTCCACCTATCCCGAGCGGGCCAAGACGCGCAACGCCAAGCGGGACCCGCGGGTGAGTCTGCTCGTGCTCAGTGACGAGTGGAACGGGCCCTGGGTGCAGATCGACGGCCCGGCCGAGGTCCTCGACAGCCCCGACTCCGTGGAACCGCTCGTCGAGTACTACCGCAACATCGCCGGTGAACACCCCGACTGGGACGAGTACCGGGCGGCCATGCTCCGGCAGGGCAAGTCGATCATCCGGGTCACCCCCGAGCGCTGGGGGCCGGTGGCCACCGGCGGCTTCCCGGCGCGGCTGGCCGCCGACGGGTAGTCAGCCGCGGGCCACCATCGCCTCGATGCCGGCGACCAGCAGGTCCAGGGCGAAGGTGAAGTCGCGGTCCAGCATCTCGGCCACCGTGTCACCGCCGCGGGCCGCCATGAGGCTCTTGGACTCCTTGATGATCTCGGCGGTCCCCGGCACCTCGTCCACCATGGTCATGGCCTGCGCGAAGTACTCGTCCGCGCTGAGCCCGGTGTCGGCGATCCGGGCGAGGAAATGGCCCTCGATCGTGCCGTAGCCGTACACGAACTGGAAGACGGCCGAGATCGCCCCGGTCTCCCCGTGCGCGGGCAGTCCGGCCCGCCGGACGACCCGCTGGACCACACGGGAGAAGGCGAGCGAGTTCGGGCCGATGTTGAGATAGCGCCCGGCCAGCGGCGACAGCCAGGGGTGGCGGACCAGCTGGGCCCGGTACGCCGTGGCCAGGTGGCGCAGCTGCGCCCGCCAGTCCTCGTCCGTGTCGTCCGGGTCGGGCAGGCTCAGCTCGGCATAGGTCGCGTCCAGGGCGAGTTCGAGCAGGTCGTCCTTGGTGTCGACGTACCAGTACAGGGACATCGCGGTGACGTTCAGCTCCGCGGCCAGCCGGCGCATGGAGAACTTGGCGAGCCCCTCGGCGTCCAGCAGCCGCACGGACGCCTCGGTGATCCGCTCCCGGTCGAGCCCGGAGGGCTGTCCACCGCGCCCGCCACGGCGGGGCTTGCCCTCCCGCCACACGCTGTCCCGCGCCGACCGACCCGCTGCCTTCGTCACCGACGCACCTTCCTGTCTCCGCTCACTGCCCCAAACCTACGGGGCCCAGGGGCCGTGGCCACCGCCACCCGGGCCCGTGGACCCGGCGGGTCCCGCAGCCGCACGCATACCCTTACCCGCGTGCCGTCAGGCGGCCACCCGCTCCGCCCGCCGCAGCAGCCCCGCCGCCACGAACCCGCCGGCCAGTACGGCGGCCGCGCCCACGAGTTGCCCGGCCCCCAGTCCGGCGGACACCGAACGCCCGGACGCTACGGAGGAGCTGAGCACGGCGCCCAGGACGGCGACGCCGAGACCGTTGCCGAATTCGGCGAGGGTGCCGTTGACGCCGGCCCCGACCCCGGCCTTCTCCGGCGGGATCGCGCTCATGATGGCGTGGGCCATGGCCGGGTTCGCGACCGCGCATCCCACACCGATCAGCAGCAGGCCCAGCAGTGTTCCGGTGTAGCCCCCGGTGTCGACCTCGGCGATGGCCACCAGACCCGCCGACATGAGCACCATGCCGAGCGCGATCGACATCGGCGTGCCCATCCGGGCAGACCACTTCGCCGAGACGCCCGTGAAGTTGAGCGCCACCACGGTCAGCGCCAGCGGGGCGGTCCGCAGTCCGGCCTCCAGCGGCCCGTACCCGAGCACGAACTGGAGGTGCTGCGTCAGCAGGAAGAGCGCACCGCCCATGCCGAACGTGATGAGCACGGCGCCGGCGACGGCGCCCGTGAACCGCCGGTCCCGGAAGAAGTGGAGGTCGAGCATCGGCTCGTCGACCCGGCTCTCCCACCAGGCGAACGCGCCCAGTGCCAGCGCCGCGACGGCCGCCGTGGCGAGCACGCGGGCCGAGGTCCAGCCGTGGCCGGGCCCCGAGATGATCGCGTAGACGAGCGAGGCCATGCCGATGGTGGACAGCAGCGCGCCGGGCAGGTCCGGGCGCTCGCCCCGCGGGTTCTTCGACTCGGGCACGAGCACCGCCACCGCGGCCAGGCCGAGCGCCGCGACCGGGAGGTTGATCAGGAAGATCGCGCCCCACCAGAAGTGGCCCAGCACGAAGCCGCCGATCAGCGGGCCGCCGGCGAACCCCAGCGCGTTGACCGCGCTCCAGATGCCGATCGCCTTCGGCTGCTCCTCGGGGGCGAAGATCTGCATCGCCACCGCCAGCGTGGTGGTCAGCAGCAGCGCGCCGCCGATGCCCATGCCCGCCCGCGCGGCGATCAGCTGGGTGGTCGAACCGGCGAGTCCGGCGACCAGGGAGCCGGCGCCGAACAGGGCGAGCCCGGCCATCAGCATCTTCTTGCGGCCGTAGCGGTCGGCGGCGCTGCCCGCGGTGAGCAGCAGGCCGGACTGGACCAGGGAGTAGGCGTTGATCATCCACTGGACGTCCGAGGTCGCCGCGTGCAGTTCGCGGGTGAGTGAGGGGATGGCGACGTTCAGGACGGTGTTGTCGAGCAGCACGGTGAGCTGCGCGAGGCAGATGACGCCGAGGATCAGCCAGCGCCGGGGATGGCCTTGGACAGCAGACATGCTGTACACCGTACAGCGCGAGCTATACGGTGTACAGCACATGGGGCGGAGGAAGCGCCGTCAGCCGCTCCTGCGCCGGGTCAGGTCGTAGAACGTGGCCGATCCCACCGTCACCTTCTCGAAGGTGCTCTGCACCCACGAGCTGATCTCGGAGGCGGTACCGCTGCCGCCGCCCCTGCCCATGCCGCCGCCGGCGATGAAGTAGTGGATCCTGCCTTGCGCGACGTACTCCTTGAACCGGTCGAGCGTGGGGGACGGGTCGGTGCCGTTGAAGCCGCCGATCGCCATCACCGGCTCACCCGTGGCGAGCTGGTAACCGGCCGAGTTCTGGGAGCCGATGGATGCGGCCACCCAGGTGTAGCGCGAGGCGTTCCTCTCCAGTAGCCGCTCGGCCTCCGTCGACACGTTCGCGCCGTTCAGGAGGCCGCCGACGCCGCCGGGACCGCCCGCGCCGCCCATGCCGCCCTCGCCCGTCGGGCCGCCGCCGGGGAAGCCGTTGCCCTGCGCGCCCGGCTGAGCGGGCGTACCGCCGTTGCCCTGCGCGCCCGGCTGCCCCGGCGTACCGCCGTTGCCCTGCGCGCCCGGCTGCCCGGCCGTACCGCCGTTGCCGTTCCGCTGGTTCTGGCCCGGCATGCCGCCGCCGAAGCCGCCCCGCGCACCGCCGCCCCCACCGGG
>NZ_WWJT01000347.1 GCF_009865385.1 Streptomyces sp. SID486
GTCACGGGCGGCACCGGCGGCGGCCGAACCGGCCGCCGCCGCCTGGTTGGAGGCGGTCGCCGCCGCGTCGGCGGCCTTGGCTGCCGTACGGGCCTGGGACGCGGCCCTGTTCGCCCCTTCGGCGGCCAGGCGGGCGGCCTTGGCCTTGGTGGCGTCCTTGGCCGCGGCGAGGGCGGCGGAGTAGGCGGCGGACGCGGCGCGTCCGGCGGTCGCCGCGGCCTGGGCCGCCGCGGTGGCGGCGTACG
>NZ_WWJT01000348.1 GCF_009865385.1 Streptomyces sp. SID486
GCCGCCGCGCCCGCCGCGGCCGGGACGGCACCCCCGGCGTCCGTACTGCGCTCCCCGCTCGCGTGGGCCGTCTCCGCCCTGCTCGGCATCGTCTCGCTGTGCTTCTACGTCCTGGTGGCGTGGACACCCCAGATCATGCGCGACGAGGGCTACCCGGCGGCCGAAGCCGGTGCGATGACCTCCGTCATGCTCACCATCGGCATCCCGCTCGGCCTCGCCGTCCCCATCGCCGCGGCCCGGGTCCGCGACCAACGCCCGCTCGTGGCCACGGTGATCGCGCTCAAGGCGGCCGGGCTCACCGGGATCCTGCTGGCGCCGCAGCAGGCATGGGCGTGGACCGGCGTCCTCGGTGTGGCCATCGGCGCCGCCTTCCCCCTGGCCATGACCATTCTCGGTCTCCGCTCACCCGACCCCGCCACGGCCGCGCGCCTGTCCGCCATGGCGCAGACCGGCGGCTATCTCCTCGCCGGGTGCGGCCCCGCGGCCATCGGCATCCTCCACACGCTCACGGGCGGTTGGCACACCCCCATCGTGTTCCTGATCGCCTGTACCGTCCCCGAACTCCTCGTCGGTCTCGTCGCCGGCCGCTCCGGCTTCGTCGGCGCCCGCTGACCCCCGGCCCCCCAAGGCGCGGGGAACGGGGTCAAGCATGCGCGGCCACCGGGTCGTTGGGGCTGAAGGTACGGCGGTAGGCGGCGGGGGAGACCCCGAACGTCGTGCGCATGTGCGCGCGCAGGGAGTTCGCGGAGCCGAAGCCGGACCGGTGGGCGACCAGGTCGATCGACAGGTCGGTGGTCTCCAGCAACTGCTTGGCCAGTTCCAGGCGTTGCGCGGTGAGCCACTGCACCGGCGTCATGCCGACCTCGTCGCGGAAGCGGCGGGTGAAGGAGCGCAGGCTCATCCGGGCGTGTCCGGCGAGCGTGGCCAGGGACAGCGGCTCACCCAGGTGCTCCAGGGCCCACGCGCGGGTGGCGGTGGTGCTGGCGACGGTGGGCTCGGGGACCGGCCGGTCGATGTACTGCGCCTGCCCGCCGTCCCGCCAGGGCGGCACGACACACATGCGGGCGGCCCGGTTCGCGGCGGAGGCGCCGTGGTCGCGCCGGATCATGTGCAGGCACAGGTCGACGCCCGCCGCCACGCCCGCGGAGGTCAGCACGTCCCCGTCGTCGACGAACAGGACCTCCTCGTCGACCTTGACCCGGGGGTACGCCCGGCGGAACTCCGGGGCCAGGTTCCAGTGGGTCGTGGCCGGCCTGCCGTCGAGCAGCCCGGCCGCGGCCAGCACGTAGGACCCGGTGCAGATCGACACCAGCCGGGTGCCCGGCCGGATGCCGGCGATGGCCGCCGTGACGTCGGGCGGCAGCGGGCCGCCACGCCCCAGCTCGGGCATGGCGTGCGTGGGCGGGACGATCACCGTGTCGGCGGCGGCCAGCGCCTCGGGGCCGGCCGCGGGCTGCACGACGAACCCGGCGTCGCTGAGCACGGGGGCGCCGTCGGCGGTGCAGACGGTGACCTCGTAGAGCGGACGGCCCTCGGCGTCCGACACGCTGCCGAAGACACGCGAGGGGATGCCCAGCTCGAAGGGCGGCACGCCGGGCAGGGCGAGCACGGCGATCCGGTGCCGCCGCGGTCCCGCCGCCGGCCGGCCCCCTGGCTCCCCGTGCCGCTCCACGACGTCTGCCGCCGCGTCCGCTGCCTTCCCGTGCCGTTCCACGACGTCTGCCGCCGGCCGGTCTCCTGCCGCCGCGTCCGCTGCCTTCCCGTGCCGTTCCACGACGTCTGCCGCCGGCCGGTCTCCTGCCGCCGCGTCCGCTGCCTTCCCGTGCCGTTCCAGCGCGTCCGCCGCCTGCGGGTCCCGCTTCCTCACGTCCTCCGCCTGCCGTACTCCACTCATGGCCGAATCCTGTCACATAGTGGCCAGACGGCCAACACCGTGCGGGGCCGGGGTGCCGGATCGTTGACTGCGTCGCGCCGGGACCTCCCCGGGCCGACGAAACAGACCGAGACAGAGAACGAGGCGGAACAGCATGCGCGCGGTGGTCGTGGAGCAGTGGGGCGGACCCGAGAACCTGGTCGAGCGGGACGTCGAGCGCCCGGAGCCGGGACTCAACGAGATCCTGGTGCGGGTCCACGCGGCCGGAGTGAACCCGGTGGACTGGAAGACCCGGGCCGGCGGTGCCCTCATCGAGTGGGGCAGCGTGCCGGCGGTGGGCTGGGACGTGTCCGGCACGGTCGAGGCCGTGGGCCCCGGCGTCGGCGTGTTCCGCCCCGGCGACGAGGTCTTCGGGATGCCGCTCTTCCCGCGCCAGGCGGGTGCCTACGCGGAGTACGTCGTGGCCCCGGCCCGGCACTTCGCCCCCAAGCCCGCCGGTCTGACCCACGTCGAGGCGGCGGCGCTGCCGCTCGCCGCGCTCACCGCCTGGCAGGCACTGGTGGACGCGGCCGACGTGCGCCCCGGTGAGCGGGTGCTGGTGCACGCGGCGGCCGGCGGTGTCGGCCACTTCGCCGTGCAGATCGCCAAGGCCCGCGGCGCGTACGTCATCGGCACGGCCAGTGCCGCCAAGCACGACCTGGTGCGTGAGCTCGGGGCGGATGAAGTGGTCGACTACCGCGCGGTGCGGTTCGAGGACGTCGTGACCGATGTCGACGTGGTGCTGGACGGCCTCGGCGGGGAGACGGCCGAGCGCTCCCTGAAGGTGCTCCGGGCCGGCGGCCGGCTGATCACCCTGCCCGGCCCGGACGACGTACCCGCCGCGCAGGACGGCGTACGGGCGGTGTGGGTCCTGGTCGAGCCCGACCACCTCGGCCTGCGCGAGATCGCCGCGCTGGTGGAGCGGGGTGCGCTGAAGCCGGTGGTCGACACGGTCCTGCCGCTGGCGGACGCCGCGAAGGCCCACGAGATCGGGGAGCGGGGCCGCACCACCGGCAAGATCGTGCTGACGGTCGACTGATCCCCGGGCCGGCGCACCGCCGGTGACCGCGCGGGTGGCCTTGCGGTGAGGCCGCCCGCGCGCCGGCGTCCCCGGCTCGGCGGCCACCGCTGAGCACCGCCCGGCCTCCCGCCCGCCCCCCCCCCGAGCACCGGTCCACGCAAGACCCGGCACCGACGCCCTCCGCGCCGGGAAGCCCTCCCGCGGCCGCCCGTCGATGTCAGTGGGCCCCGTTACCGTGACGGTCATGATCAAGCGATCGGTCCCGTCCGGGACCGGCGGAGGAGGGGCTGTGCAGCGCACGGAGCTGGTCGGGGGCGACTCGGCGGACAGGGAGGCCGAGGCGGAGGCAGCCCGGGCCGGAGGACGGCCGGCGGGGGAGACCGGGCCGGTCGCGCTGCCCGACGAGGAGACGTTCCGGATGCCGGCCGCCTGGCGGCGGCTGGTGTATCCGCGGCGGGGCGGGATCGAGCGCGGTGTCGCCGGGCCGCACCCCGAGGCCGAGCGGCGTACCGCGTTCCGGCTGCACGAGGAGGCGGACTGGGTCGAGGCGATGCTCACCGCCCCGAAGAGCGACCCGCGCATCGTCGAGGCCACCCGGGCCCACCTGGACGGCGGACACGACCCCCTGGGCGCCGCGGCGCTCGCCGCGCTGACCTTCCAGTGGCAGATGCCGGACGGCATCTTCGTCGATGCCTGGGTCCGGGCGCACGGCCTGGTGTTCGCCGCCCGCGCGGTGGTGGAGTACTTCGACGTCGCACCCCACTACCACCAGAGCGGCGGCAGCCGCGAGAACCCCTGGATCGGCTTCCGCCCGGGCGCGGCCACCGGCGCCGACTGGAGCCGGACGAAGTTCGCCGACCGTGCGCGCGCCCTGCTGGCCGTGGCCGACGAGGACACCTACCGGGCGACGGTCGCCGAACTGGCCGGCTGCCGGACCGGCGTACGCCGCCGTACCGTCGTGTCCTACCTGCTGCCCACCGAGCGGCAGTGGGTCGACGAGTGCTGCGCCGACATCCCGCGGACGGACGAGCAGCTGCGGTCGATGCTGCTGTGCTCACTGAACTCCCCTGAGCAGCTGCGACACTTCGGCCGCCGGGCGGCCCTCGTCTGGAACGGATGGACGACGGCGCTCATCGCCACCCTCGCCGAGGGCACCGGCAAGGCGTTCGCCCCGCTCCTCGACGAGGCCCTCGACCGGGCCTACAACGCCGAGCAGACCAGGGTGACCGCGAACGCCCTGGTCGAACTGCCGACGGACGACGCGTTCCGCCTCCTCCTGGACCGTGCCGACGACAAGCACGTCCGCCCGCACCTGCTGGAGGCGACGCGCCGGTACCCGGTGCGCGCCCTGCGCCTGCTGGGCGCCGCGGCGACCGGCTCCGGCGAAGACGCGCCGACGGCCGCTAGGTTGCTCGCCGCGCACGTCCTCGCGCACACCGACGTGACCAGGGCCGTGCTGCCCGACCTGCCCGCAGAGGTCGCCGACCTCGTCACCCCCCGTCTCACCCGCACCGACCGCGTGGCCGAGGCGCCCACCGAGGCGCTGCCCGCCCTGCTGGTCAGCCCGCCGTGGACGGGCAAGCGCACGACCCGCAAGGCGCGCGTCGCCACGGAGCCGCCCACGGCACCCGGACCGCAGATCCTCTGGCGGGCGGGTGAGCAGGAGAACTGGGCCAAGGCCGACAGCCGGTACAGCGCGTGGCACACCGACCACGACTGGACCCGCGAGATCGAGTACCTCCGCACCACCGGGCGGCTCAGCAGCATGTGGAACGTGCGCCTGTTCGTCGACGGCCCGCCGGACGTCGTGGCCCCGCTGCTCGCCGACTGCACCCCCCAGGACTTCTGGGGCGGCGACGCGGTGCTGAAGCCGGTCGCCGCCAGACACGGTCTGACCGCGCTGCCGCTGATGCGGAGTGCCGCGACCCGGCACCCCGGCTCGCACGGCGAGCTGGTGCTGCCGTACCGGAGCGTCGAGGTCGCCGCGCTCGTGTGCGACTGGCTGGCCCGGCTCAGGTCCGCCGACGCCACCGCCCGCGCCTGGCTGACCCGGCACGGCCTGGACGCGGTGCCCTTCCTCGTCCCGCACGCGGTGGGGCCGGCCGGACCGGTCCGGCGCGGTGCGGAGCGGGCGATACGGCTGCTGGCGGACGCCCACGGCGGCGAGGCGCTCCTGGCGGCCGTCGCCGGGTCCGGAGCGGAGGCCACCAGCATCGTCGAGGCGGCCCTGTCCGTGGACCCGCTGGTCAGCGCCCTGCCCGCGCGGCTGCCGGTCATCGGCGCCTGGGCGAACCCGGCCCTGCTGCCCCAGATCCTGCTCACCGAGGGCGGTGCCCTGCCCGCCGACGCGGTGCGGACCGCCCTGATGCTGCTGGCGCTGTCCAAGCCGGGCGAGAGCTACCCGGGCCTCGGCGTACTGACCGCGCACTGCACCGCCGGCTCCCTCGCCGGCTTCGCCTGGGGCCTGTTCGAGCAGTGGCGGCTGGCCGGCATGCCGGCCAAGGACAGCTGGGCCCTGCACGCGCTCGGCCTGCTCGGCGACGACGACACCGTGCGCAGGCTCACGCCCGTCGTACGGGCGTGGCCCGGCGAGGGCGCCCACCAGCGCGCCGTGGAGGGCCTGACGGTGCTCGCCGCGATCGGCACCGACGTGGCGCTGATGCATCTGCACGGCATCGCGCAACGGGTGCCCTTCAAGGCGCTCAGAGTGCGCGCCCAGGAGAAGATCGCCGAGGTCGCCGAGGGTCTGGGCCTGACCGGCGAGCAGCTCGGCGACCGGCTCGTGCCCGACCTCGGCCTGGACGCGGCCGGCGGCACCGTCATCGACTACGGCCCCCGGCAGTTCACCGTGGGCTTCGACGAGCAGCTGCGCCCCTACGTCCGGGACGCCGACGGGAAGCGGCGCAAGGCGCTGCCGACACCGGGCGCCAAGGACGACCCGGAGCTGGCGCCCGCCGAGCGCAAGCGGTTCACCGCGTTGAAGAAGGACGTCCGTACCGTCGCGGCCGACCAGGTGCGGCGCCTGGAGACGGCGATGGTGGCGCGGCGCACCTGGACGGCCGCGGAGTTCCGGGAACTGTTCGTCGCCCACCCGCTGGTGGGGCACCTGGTCCGCCGCCTGGTCTGGATCGGCGAAGAGGCGGGCGTGGCGACGGCGTTCCGGGTGACGGAGGACCGCGCGTTCGCAGACGTCCACGACGACGAGCTGACGCTGCCCGGCGAGGCCACGGTGCGCGTGGCGCACCCGCTGCACCTGGCGGAGGACCTCCAGGCGTGGACCGGCCTGTTCGCCGACCACGGGATCCTCCAGCCCTTCCCCCAGCTCGGCCGGCCCGTGCACGCGTTGACCGAGGAGGAGGCCGCCGGGCACCGGCTCACCCGGTTCGAGGGCGCGACCGTGCCGGTCGGCAGACTGCTCGGTCTCACCAAGCGGGGCTGGGAACGCGGCGAACCACAGGACGCGGGCGTGGAGCGCTGGTTCCACCGGCGCACGGACGACGATCTCCACGTCGTCATCGGACTCGGTGAGGGCATCGCCGTCGGCGCGCTGGACGTGTTCCCCGACCAGACCTTCGAGAACGTCTGGCTCGACACCGCCCCCGGCGACTACTGGGGCGGCCGCGCGTATCCGCGGCGCTTCGGCGACCTCGACCCGGTCACCGCCTCCGAGATCCTCGCCGACCTCACCGAGGTGACCGCCGGGTGACGGCCACCGCCGAAGGAACCGGCGAGGCGCTGCCGAGCGGCCGGCCGCGGGCGGCCACGAAATTCCCGAACTCTTTCGAGCGCAGTCGGGCATAGGTCGCGGAAGAGGGGGTAGCCGCCGCGTTGTCGGCCGTTGTACGGCCGACAGTGGCAAGGGCTCGATCTCGGGAGGGGTTTTTCATGGCGCTCATGAGCATGCCGGCAACGGATACGCGGACGGCCGGACTGCCGGAGGTCGTGGACCCCTCACAAGTGGCACCCAAGGACGCCCGTGAGCTGTCCCGGCTGTTCTTCGGACAGCTGGCGGTGCTGGAGGAGGGCACGGCCGAGTACAGCTACGCCCGGAACACGCTGATCGAGATGAACATGTCCCTGGTCCGCTTCGCGGCCGGCCGGTTCCGCAGCCGCGGACCGGAGGAGATGGAGGACATCGTCCAGGTCGGCATGATCGGCCTGATCAAGGCCATCGACCGGTTCGAGCTGACCCGTGAGGTGGAGTTCACCTCGTTCGCCATCCCCTACATCGTCGGCGAGATCAAGCGGTTCTTCCGCGACACCACCTGGGCCGTACACGTCCCGCGCCGCCTGCAGGAAGCCCGGGTCCAGCTCGCCCGCGCCACGGAGGAGCTGCGCAGCCGGCTGGGCCGTACGCCCACGGTGAAGGAGCTGTCGGAGCTGATGAGCCTGCCGGAGGAGGAGGTCCGCGAGGCCCGCCTGGCCTCCAACGGCTACAACTCCTCCTCCCTGGACGCCACCCTCAACGCCAGTGAGGACGGCGAGGCGGCGCTGCAGGACTTCATCGGCGCCGAGGACGCGGCCCTGGAGCTGGTGGAGGACTTCCACTCCCTGGCCCCGCTGATCGCCGGACTCGAGGACCGGGACCGGCAGATCATCCACATGCGGTTCGTCGACGAGCTCACCCAGGCCCAGATCGGCGAGCGGCTCGGCGTCTCCCAGATGCACGTCTCCCGCCTGCTCTCCCGCTGCCTGGGTCGCCTGCGCGAAGGTCTGCTCACCAACGACTGAGAACCCGCACCGCCCCACGAAGCCCGCCGCGTCTCGCGGCGGGCTTCACCACGCGCGTCCGTCGACCGGCGCGACCGCGCTGCCTTGGTACGGCCGCGCATGTCCGGCGCGACCGCGCAGGTCTGCTACGGCCGCGCATGACTGGCGGGACCGCGCATGTCGGGTACGGCCGCCTCGGTATGGACCGGCCGCGCCGACTGGCGTGAATCCGTCGGACGGGCTCGGCCACGGATGCTCGGCCTGGCGGGCAGCGATGTCCCTCGCGACCATCCGGGGCAGGACCCGATCGGGGTCGGCCCAGGGGCGGCTGCTGCCGCGTCCGCGCCGGGCCCGTCAGGCGGCGTGCGGCGCGCGCACATGCCCCGTACTCCATGGAACTAACTCGTATTTTGTGTGCTTGTAGGCGCGATGTAAGGGCATCCGATAGCCAGGAGGTTGATAAACATGGTTCCCCTGCTTCTGGTTCTTCTGCTGGCTCTG
>NZ_WWJT01000349.1 GCF_009865385.1 Streptomyces sp. SID486
GGCCAGGCCAGACGCCGCGGTGGCGGCCGACCCGGCGAAGACGAACGGCAGTTCGCGGTACCCCTCGTGCCAGGACGGCACCGCCGTGTCCGCCAGCAGCACCGCGGTGTACGTCGCCACGGCCGGGCCGAGGACGGCGGAGCCCAGCGTGGCGGCCGAGCCCAGGCGCCGGCACCGCCCCGCCGCCTCGGTGGCCGCCGCCGTCAGCGCCAGCGGCGCGTACCCCGCCAGCAGCCACGAGCCGACGCTCATCGGGGACGTCGGCTTGAACACCCGGAGCATGTTCAGGAACCGGGCCGGCCGGCCCAGGTCGTGGACGAGGGCCGCCAGGGACAGCGAGATGCCCCCGGCCGCCCCCAGCTTCGCCGGCACCTCGAGGCCCGGCCGGCCGGTCAGCCGGCCACCGGCCGCCAGCAGCGAGGACGCCCCGGCCAGCCCGCCCAGGTACAGGTACCCGGCGATGTCCAGCGCCTTCCAGGTCGGCCGGTTGAGCACGGGCGTGCCGTAGTACGACGAGAACTCGGCGTCCGGCACCATCGGCTGCTCACCCCTGCGGCGCCGGCCCCGGTGGCGGCCCTCGCGGGCACCGGTCACCGCCTCCCGCCCGGGCCGTGCGCCCCGCACGCCGTCCCGGGTGACGTCCGGCA
>NZ_WWJT01000035.1 GCF_009865385.1 Streptomyces sp. SID486
CCGCCCCACGCCGCCCCGTTCCGCGCCCCCCGCCCCGCCCCGCCAAGGACGTCACTCGTGCGGGTGTACCCGGTCCCGCCGTCCGTGGCATACCGGGCCGTCCGTCGTTCGGCACCAGTGTGACGTTTGCCATCCGACGTGATGAACCAGGGGCGAGCGGGCAACGTACCCCTTCATGCCCCACGCGAATCTCCAGCGGCAGGTGATCTGATGACCACGGCGACGACCCGGGCGCTCCGGACGCCGTCAGCCCGAACCGGCGCGGCGACCGTCGGGCCCTCCCCGTCGGGCGCCCTGCCCTCCCTGCCCTCCCTCACCGGACTGCGCTGGATGGCGGCGCTGCTGGTGTTCGGACTGCACGTGACCAACTTCGGCTACTTCGGCGGCCGGAGCGGCCGCCTGGTCTCCTGGGCCTTCAGTCCGGGTGCCACGGGAGTGTCCTTCTTCTTCGTGCTGTCCGGATTCGTGCTGACGTGGTCGGCCCGGCCCCGCGACCGCGCGCTCGCCTTCTGGTGGCGGCGCGTCGCCCGGATCTACCCGGTGCACCTGGTCACCGTCGTCATCGCGTCGGTCATGGCGTACACGCTGGCGCACCAGCCGCGGCCGACGCCGGGGCAGGCCCTGGCGAACGCGCTGCTGCTGCACTCCTGGTGGCACCCTTGGTGGCAGACGCTGAACCCGGTGAGCTGGTCCCTGGCCTGTGAGGCGTTCTTCTACGCCTGCTTCCCGCTGCTGATCCTGCTGCTGCGCCGACTGGGGGCGCGCGGCAGCACCGCCCTCGGCGCACTCGCGGTCGTGGCCCTGCTGGTGCTGGCCCACGCGGACCTCCACCACTGGTGGTCCCAGTCGATCTACTCGTTCCCGGCCGCGCGGCTGCCCGAGTTCGTGCTCGGTGCCGTCGCCGCCCGGCTGGTGCTGCTCGGCCGCTGGCGCGGTCCCGGTCTGGAGGCGTCGCTCGCCCTGGCCGTCATCGGCTACTTCCTCGTCCCGCAGGCCACGCACGGCGGTTACCCCGGCACGGTGTGCACCATCGCCGGATTCGCCCTGCTCATCCCGGCGGCGGCGGTCGCGGACCTGCACGGGCTGCCGTCGCTGTGGCGGCGCAGGCGGCTGGTGCGGCTCGGCGAACTGTCGTTCGCCTTCTACATGATCCATCTCCTGGTGCTGCGGACGGCGACCTCCTTGCTGGGTACGAAGCCGCATTACGGCCTGCTGACGGGAGCGGCCGTCACCACGGCCCTGTTCGCCGTCTCGCTCGCCCTGGCCTGGGTGCTGTACGAGGCGGTGGAGCGCCCGGCTCGGCGCCTGCTGCTGCGCCGCCGCCGGCCGGCCGTGTCGCCGGAGCCGGTCCCGGGCAGCCGTGAGGCCCCGGCGCCGGGGCGGGACTGACCCGCGCCTACCGGCCGACCGAGGGGAGCGGGTCGCACGCGAGGGTGACGTCGGCAACAGTGAGGAAAGTCCTGCCGGTTTCGGGGTAGGCGGCTGACCGACACCGGCCTGGCGGCGCACACCGGCAGGCCGGCACCGTTCGAACGCACCCAAGGAGCCGAGTCGACGTGGGCGGGAAGCAGACCCGGGGGAGCCGGCGGCCGACGGGCCGGGCGGCCGTACCCGCGCGCCGTCGGTCCGCCCCTCGGCGTACCCAGAAACAGCCGGCCGTACCCGCCGGCACCGCTCCGGCCGCCGCGTCCGGCCCCTGCCCGGCACCCGGCCCGGGCCCGGCCCCCGGCGGTGTGAGCCACGCCACCGGCCACACCACCGACTCCGGCGCGGGCCCTTCGCCCACGTGTCCGGTGACACGGCGCGGGCCCTGGGCCCCGGCCCCGTCGGCGCCGTGCACAGCCCGCCGCGGCGGCGCCAAGGAGCCTCACTGCCAAGGGAGTTGGCGCCGCGGCGAGGTGTCAGGGGCGGGATTGGCCAGGTCGGACGCTGGGAGTTACGGTGGGCGGTCGGCGTCGATCGGCCCGGAGAGACCGGCCGACCGGCGCCCCTGGCTGTGCGAGAGGAGAGGATGACAGTGCTCGACCGGGACGCGGCCGAATCGGCACCGCAGACGGTGAGTTCCTTCCTGGAACAGCGCAAGGAGCAGATCGCCCAGCGCTGGGCCGACGCACCCCTGTTCCGCACGGTCTTCACCGTCTCCCGCGACGAGGCGGTCGAGGCGTGCAAGGCCGTGGTGGAGGCGCTGTCCGAAGTGGCCGTCAGCGGACGCCTGGAGGACATCGAGGCGCCCGGCTTCGGCTCGGTCCGCGACCAGCTGGGGCGTATGACCGCGACCCGGTCCCGCAGCGGCTCCACGGCGGCGCAGATCGCCGGCGAGGTGGCCGTCCTGCGCGGACCGGTGGTGGAACTGCTGCGCGCGGAGTTCCCGGACCCGTCGGCCCCGCGGGCCCAGGAGTGCACGCTGGCCCTGACCCTGCTGATGGGCACCCTGCGCCTGGTGGTGATGGAGACGGCGCTGGACGCCAACGCGGAGCTGATCGAGCGGCAGCGGCAGCAGCTGCTCGAAGGGGCCACGCCCGTCATCAAGCTGTGGGAGGGAACGGTCGCCGTACCGCTGATCGGGACGCTGGACAGCGCGCGCAGCCAGGTCGTGATGGAGTCGCTGCTGGAGGCCATCGTCGAGCAGCGGGCCCGGTACGCGATCCTGGACATCACCGGCGTGCCCACGGTGGACTCGCTCGTCGCCCAGCACCTGATGAAGACGGTCGCCGCGGCGCGCCTGATGGGCGCCGACTGCATCGTCTCCGGCATCCGCCCGGCCATCGCGCAGACCATCGTGCAGCTCGGCATCGACCTGAGCTCGGTGCTCACCCGCTCCTCGCTGGCCGACGCGCTCGCCTACGCGCTGAGCCGGCAGGGCATCGAGGTCTCCCGTACGGATGCGGGTGCGAGTGCACGGTGATCCAGCCCACTCCCGGCCAGCCGACGTCCCAGGTCCCGGTGCTCGCCCTGGGCGACGTCCTGCTGGTCTCCCTGCAGGGGGAGCTGCACGACGGCATGGCCGAACAGCTGCAGCACGACATCACCACGCGCATCTCGACCAGCCCGGTGACCGGTGTGGTGATCGACATCTCCGGGTTGGACATGGTCGACTCGTTCCTGGGGCGGGTGCTCGCGGAGATCGCCTCCGCGTCCCGGCTGCTGGCGGCCCGGACGGTGCTGGCGGGGATGCGGCCCGCGGTGGCGATCACCCTGGTCGAGCTGGGGCTCGCGCTGCCGGGTCTGGTGACCGCGCTGGACGTGGACCGCGCCATGGAACTGCTGTCCCAGAGGGGGAGCTGATGCAGTCGTCCGGCCAGGCGTCCGCGACGAGCCTGCCCATCGGCTCGGACGCGGATCTGGCCTGGGTCCGGCAGGAGGTGCGGCAGTGCGCGGCGGGACTGGGTTTCGGTCTGGTGCAGCAGACCAAAGTCGTGACGGCGGCCAGCGAGCTGGCCCGTAACACCCTGGTGCACGGCGGCGGCGGACGGGTCGAGATCACGCCGCTGGACAACGGCCGCGCCCGGGGCCTGCGGATGCGCTTCATCGACGACGGTCCCGGCATCCGCGACCTGGAGCTGGCCATGACCGACGGGTACACCTCCGGCGGCGGCCTGGGCCTCGGACTGAGCGGCGCCAGACGGCTGGTGCAGGAGTTCAGCGTCGACACCGAGCCCGGCCGGGGCACGACCGTCACGGCCACCGCCTGGGTGTCCCAGGTGCCCGCGTCACGTCCGGGGGTGGCATGAGCCGGGTATGGGAGATCCCGGTGCACGACTCCACGCGGGTCCGGGACGTCCGGATCGCCGCCCGGGAGGCGTGCGGCGCGGCGGACCTCGCCCCGCCGCGCACGGCGATCGCGGAGCTGGTCGCCACCGAGCTGGCCACCAACCTGCTCAAGCACGCCGGCGGGGGCCGCATGGTGGTGAACCTGGTGGCGCGTCCGGACGCCGGAGCCGGCCGGTCCGTGCAGCTGTTCTCGCTGGACAACGGGCCGGGCATCGCCGATGTCGACGCGGCGCTGCGGGACGGCAGCTCGACCGCTCCCGGCTCCCTCGGGGCGGGCCTCGGCAGCTGTCAGCGCAGCGCCGGCGCCTTCCATCTGTACAGCGTGCCCGGCCGGGGGACGGTGGCGGCGGCCCGGCTGGACCCGGAGCCCGGCGGGCGCGGGGCACGCACGGCACACCTGCCCGCGGGCGGGATCACGGTCGCTCTCGGCCAGGCCGAGCAGTGCGGCGACGCCTGGGCCTGGGTGCGCTCGGGGCGGCTGCTGACGCTGCTGCTCGCGGACGGTCTCGGGCACGGCCCGAAGGCCGCGCACGCCTCCTCCGCCGCGGTGCGGGAGCTGCACCGCAGCGCCCATCTGCCGCCCCAGGAGATCCTGCGCCGGCTGCACACCGCGCTGCGGCCCACCCGGGGCGCGGCGGTCACGGTGGCCCAGGTGGACCCGGAACGGGCGGAACTCAGCTTCGCCGGAGTCGGCAACGTGGGCGCCCGGGTGCGCGCCGGGGGATCCTGGACGTCCCTCGTCTCCCATCCGGGGATCGTCGGGGCGTACTTCCCGGCGCAGGTCCCCGTGCGCCGGATGCCGTGGCGGCGGGACAGCCTGCTCGTCATGCACAGCGACGGGCTGCCCAGCCGCTGGACGCCACCGGAGGACGCCGGGCTGCTCGCCCAGGACCCCTCGGTGGTGGCCGCGGCGATCCTGCGCGACGCGGGCAGCCCGGCCCTCCCCGTACGAGACGACACCAGCGTGGCCGTACTGGCCCCCCGACCGCCGGACCTGCACCCATGACAGCCGCCACCGAGAACTGGACCATCGCCACCACGGCCGACGCGGCCCGCGCCCGCGCGCTGCTCGCGCGGCTCGCCGCGGACGCCGGCGTGCCCACGGCGGGGCGCGCCCGCTTCCTGGCCGCGCTCGGCC
>NZ_WWJT01000350.1 GCF_009865385.1 Streptomyces sp. SID486
GGGGGAGGGGGGCCGGGTGCGGGCGGGGGTGCGGGTGGGCGCCGGCGCCGTGCGGGCCGGCCGCTCGTGCGAGGGGGTGGCGGAGGCGGAGGGTGTCCGGGGCGCGGCGGTCCGGTCCGGCGCCACCGCGTCGGCGGCGGTGACCGGCAGGGCGCGCGGCGGGTCGTACGCCGTCCCCGCCATCACCGTGTGCACGCCCCACCACGACAGCGTGACCGCCGCTCCCGTCGCGAGCAGCCAGGCCAGTACGTGTACGAGTCCTCTGCGCATCGCGGGCCATACTGCCCCAGGGACACCGCCGTGCGCACATGGCCCGGGTTGTCCACAGGCGCCCGCCCGGTGGTGCCCGTATGGCGTACGGTGCGGCGCATGGCAAGTGTGCTCGTGGTCGAGGACGACCAGTTCGTACGCTCGGCGCTCATCCGGCATCTGACCGACGCCGCTCACACCGTGCGCAGCGTCGGTACGGCACTGGAGGCGCTGCGCGAGGTCGCCCATCTCCGCTTCGACGTGGTCATCCTGGACCTCGGACTGCCCGATCTGGACGGTTCCGAGGCCCTGAAGATGCTGCGCGGCATCACCGACGTGCCGGTCATCATCGCCACCGCCCGGGACGACGAGACGGAGGTCGTCCGGCTGCTCAACGCAGGCGCCGACGACTACCTGACCAAGCCGTTCTCCGTCGAGCACCTCTCCGCCCGGCTCGCGGCCGTGCTGCGCCGGTCCCGCTCCGGCGGTGCCGAGGCCGCGCCCCCGGCCGTGCTGCGCGTCGGCGGCCTGACCGTCGACCCGCTGCGCCGCCAGGCCGAGCTGGACGGCGCCCGCCTCGACCTCACCCGCCGGGAGTTCGACCTGCTCGCCTTCCTGGCCGCCCGGCCCGGGGTCGTCGTGCCCCGCAGGGAACTCCTCGCCGAGGTCTGGCAGCAGTCCTACGGAGACGACCAGACCATCGACGTCCATCTGTCCTGGCTGCGCCGGAAACTGGGGGAGACGGCCGCCCGGCCGCGCTATCTGCACACGCTCCGGGGTGTCGGTGTCAAGCTCGAACCCCCTGCCGACGGGGAGCCGCGATGAGGTGGGCGCTGGTCAAGGTCTGCCTGGCGGTCACCACGATGGTCGTGGTCGCCTTCGCCGTGCCGCTCGGTCTGGTCGTCAAGGAGATGGCCCGCGACCGCGCCTTCTCCAGCGCCGAGCGGGAGGCCGCCGCGGTCGCGCCCGCCCTGTCCATCACCACCGACCGGGACAAGCTGGAGCGGGTGGTGGCCTCGGCCGGCGCCGGCTCCGGGATGGCCGTCCACCTGCCGGCCGCCGACGGCCGGGCCGCGCTCGACCTCGGCCGCCGGCGCGCCGCCGACGGCGACATCCGCACCGTGCGCAGACTCGGCCGGGCCTCCACCACCACCGTGCCCGGCGGCTCCACCCTGCTCCAGCCCGTCGCGCTGGGCTCCGGCGCCATCGCGGTGGTCGAGGTGTACGTGCCGGAGTCCGAGGTGACCAACGGCGTCGGCACGGCCTGGGCGGTGCTCGCGGCCGTCGGCCTCGCGCTGATCGTCGGCTCGGTCGCCGTCGCCGACCGGCTCGGGGTGCGCATGGTGCGCCCGGCCAGGCGGCTGGTCGCGGGCGCCCACGAGCTGGGCGAGGGCAAGCTGGGCGCCCGGGTGCCGGAGGAGGGCCCGACCGAACTGCACCTGGCGGCCGTCGCGTTCAACTCCATGGCCGACCAGGTCGTGCAACTCCTCGCCAACGAGCGCGAACTGGCCGCCGACCTCTCGCACCGGCTGCGCACGCCGCTCACCGTGCTGCGGCTGAACGCCGCCTCCCTCGGCGCCGGACCGGCCGCCGAGCAGACCCGGGCCGCCGTCGCCCAGCTGGAGCGCGAGGTCGACACCATCATCCGCACGGCCCGGGAGGCCAAGCCGCAGACGGCCGCCGCCGGTCCCGGCGCCGGCTGCGACGCGGCCGAAGTGGTCCGCGAGCGGATGGAGTTCTGGTCCGCGCTCGCCGAGGACGAGGGCCGCAAGTGGCGGGTGGCCGGCGTGGAACGGCCGGTGCGGCTGCCCGTGGCCCGCGCGGACCTGGCCGCCGCGCTCGACGCCCTGCTCGGCAACGTGTTCCGGCACACCGCCGAGGGCACCGCCTTCGCGGTCGACGTGCACAACGGGGAGGACGCGGTGATCGTGCTCGTCTCCGACGCGGGCCCGGGCATACCCGACCCGGCGGCGGCCATGGCCCGCGGCCGGGGTTCCGGCACCACCGGCTCCACCGGCCTCGGCCTGGACATCGTCCGCCGGCTCGCCGAGTCCACCGGCGGCGACGTCCGCATCGGCGCCTCGGTGCTCGGCGGCACCGAGGTGCGGATCTGGTTCCAGCTCGACGGGCGGGGGCCGTTGGGCCGAGGGCACCGGAGCGCGGTGCGGCGTCGCCGGCCGGGCCGGCTGGTCTCCACCTTTAACCGACCCCGATCGCTCCCTTAAGCGGACCATAAGCTCCGCGACCACCGTCCCGAACAAGCCGATTGTCCGAATCGGGCTCGCTAGCGTGCTGCCGCACCCCACAGGGCCGACCGACCCCTGTGCACCCCCCGTGAGCAGTGAAAGCAGGCACGCGCATGAGCACGCACCGGCGCAGGATCAGTGGCAGGAACAAGGCGATAGGCGGCCTGGTGGCCGCGGCCGTGGTCGGCGGCGCCGCGGTCCTGCTCACCGGCACCGCCAACGCGGCCGGCGTGAACGCCGCCTACACCAGGACCAGCGACTGGTCGAGCGGCTACACCGCCCAGTACGTCGTCACCAACAACAGCGGCGCGGCCGAGAAGACCTGGACGCTGGAGTTCGACCTCCCGGCGGGCGCGCGGCTCAGCTCCCTCTGGAACGGCGAGTCGAGCGTCAGCGGCCGGCACGTCACCGTACGGCCGGCCACCTGGGACACCGACGGCCTGGCCCCCGGCAAATCGGTGACCGTCGGCTTCGTGGTGAGCGGCAGCGGCGACCCGACCGGCTGCCGGATCGACGACGCCCGGTGTTCCGCCGACGGCGGCGCCACGCCCGAGCCGAGCGGCCGGCCGTCCGAGCCCCCGTCACCGGCCCCCACCCGGACGGACACCCCGGCGCCCACCGGAACCGCCACCCCCACGAAGAGCGCGACCCCGACGCCCACGGGCAGCACCGGCACCGGTACCGGCACCACAGCCTCCGCCGGCTTCGCCCCCTACGTCGACACCTCCCTGTACCCGGCCTTCGACCTCCTCGGCACGGCCGACGCCACCGGGGTGAAGAACTACAACCTCGCCTTCCTCACCGACGGCGGCGGCTGCACCCCCAAGTGGGGCGGCGTCACGGACCTCACCGGCGACGGCGTGGCCGCGCAGATCGGCGCGCTGCGCGCCAAGGGCGGTGACGTCCGCGTCTCCTTCGGCGGCGCCTCCGGCTCCGAGCTGGCCACCACCTGCTCCTCCGCGGACGCGCTGGCGGCGGCGTACGGCAAGGCGATCGACGCCTTCAAGCTCACCAAGGTCGACTTCGACATCGAGGGCGGCGCGCTGCCCGACACCGCCGCCAACACCCGCCGTGCCCAGGCCATCGCCGAGCTTCAGGCCCAGCACCCCGGCCTGGACGTCTCCTTCACCCTGCCGGTGATGCCGGAGGGCCTCACCCAGGACGGTGTGAACCTCCTCGCCGACGCCAAGGCCCACGGCGTGCGGACCGGCACCGTCAACATCATGGCCATGGACTACGGCGCCTCCTACAGCGGTGACATGGGCGCCTACGCCGAGCAGGCGGCGACCGCCACCCAGGCGCAAATCAAGAGTGTGCTGGGTCTGTCGGACTCCGCCGCCTGGAAGACGGTCACGGTCACCCCGATGATCGGCGTGAACGACGTCTCCTCCGAGGTCTTCACGGTCGAGGACGCCGGCCGGCTGGCGGACTTCGCGAAGGCGAAGGGACTGGGCGGGCTGTCCATGTGGTCCGCGACCCGCGACAAGCAGTGCGCGGGCGGCAGCAAGCCCACCGCCGACGCCACGTGCAGCTCGATCGCCCAGGACCGGTTCGCCTTCTCGAAGGCGTTCGCGGCGTTCCACTGACCCGGCACCGACGGGTCGCCCGAGCGGGGGCGCGGTACTCCGGGGGGAGGGCCGCGCCGCGCCCCTTCGGGCTGCGGCCCCCCGGCCGCAGCCCGGCCCCCCGGCCGCAGCCCGGCCCCCCGGCCGCACCCGGCACCCCCCCCGGCCGTCACGCTGACTCGCGTACCACCAGCTCGGTGGGCAGCACCACGCCCCGTCGGCCGGTGCCCCGGTGGGCGATCTCCTCCAGCAGCAGGCCGGCCATCGCCCGCCCCATCTCCTCCAGCGGCTGGCGGACACTGGTCAGCGGGGGATCGACGTGCCGGGCCACGACCGAGTCGTCGAAACCGACCAGTGCGACGTCCTCCGGCACCCGCCGCCCCGCCGCCCGCAGTTCCCGCACCGCGCCGAGGGCCATCACGTCGGAGGCGGCGAAGACGGCGTCGAGATGCGGGCGCCGGCGCAGCAGTTCCCGCATGGCCGCGCGTCCGCCCGACTCCGTGAAGTCGCCCGCCGCGACCAGATCCTCCTCGACCGCGGCACCGCTCTCGCGCAGCGCCTCGCGGTAGCCGTCGAGCCGTGCCCTCGCCACCTCCATGTCCAGGGGGCCCGTGATGGTGCCGATGCACCGGCGTCCCCCCGCCAGCAGATGCCGTACGGCGAGCCGGGCACCGCCCCGGTTGTCCGCGCGGACGTGCCCCAGCCGTTCCCCGTCGTCGCGCCGCCCGGCCAGCACGGTCGGCACGGCCAGTTCCTCCAGCCGGTCGGGCAGGGTGTCGTCGCCGTGGACCGCCATCATCAGCACACCGTCCACCCGGTGGGCGGCGAGATACGCGGCGAGCCGGCCGTGCTCCGAGTCGACGCCCGCGAGGACCAGCAGCAACTGCAGCCCGGCGTCGGCGAGTCCGGCGGAGACGCCCTGGATGATCCCCGAGAAGTACGGCTCGGAGAAGAGCCGGTTCCCGGCGTCGGGCACGACCAGGGCGACCGCGTCCGTGCGGCGCGTGGCCAGTGAGCGGGCGGCGCGGTTGGGGACGTAGCCGAGTTCCGCGATGGCCCGCTCGACGGCCGCCCGGGACCGGTCGCTGACCTTCGGTGAGCCGTTGATGACCCGCGAGACCGTGCCCCGGCCCACGCCGGCCCGGGCGGCCACGGCGTTCAGGGTCGGACGCCGGGCCTCCGCGTTCCTCGGCGGCCGCGGTGGTTCGGCAGGGCTCATCGTTCACCTTCCGGTGTGTCGTGGACGGAGCGCTCCATTCTGGCCCAGCACCGGCCCCGCCCGTCCGCCAACCGGCAAGGGAACGACCCAAGTTGTCGGCAGCGGACGTCCACCGCGCCGTGACCTGCTCCGACGCGATGGCCGAACACCGGGCGGCGCGGCGGTCGGACGGAGGCGCGCGACACGTCCGCGTGACGCGCTGAACACGCTTGCGCAACAAGGGCGTCTTCAAGTCTTGACACCCGGCCCGGCACCGACGAGTCTTCCGGCAGGCCGCGTGGGAGCGGTCCCACGGGGTGACCCGGGGGCGTTCCCGGGCGGCTCGTACCGCCCACGGCCTTGCCCTCCGCCTCGTACGTCACGCCGTTGACCAGCACCTTTGCCGAGCACGTCCCGGTGCCTCGGGCCGGTCGCCGCGCGGACCGGGGAGGACAGGTCCGGACCGCCGTGCCCGGCGGCCCGATTCCCGAGGTCCCGTTCCCCCTGGAACAAGGAGTAGTGGAATGCGCATCACCCGTACCGGCGGTGGCCGCGGCCGCAGAGCGGCGACCGTGACCACGACGGTCCTGACGGCCTCCGCCCTGCTGCTGACCGGCTGCAGCAGCGACGACTCGGACACCTCGGACGCCGACGGGAACATCACCCTCACGGTGGCCGACTTCGGGCAGTTCGGCTACAAGGAGGCCGGCCTGTTCGCCAAGTACCACCAGCTGCACCCGGACATCACGGTCAAGGAGGAGACCACCGCCAACGAGCAGGACTACTACCCGAAGCTCCTTCAGCAGCTGAACACGGGCAGTGGCCTCGCGGACGTCACGGGTATCGAGGTGGGGCGCATCAAGGAGGTCGTCGACACCCAGGCGGCCAGGTTCACCGACCTCGGCAAGGCGATCGACGTGAACGACTGGGTGTCCTGGAAGGAGAAGCAGGCCACCGCCGGGGACGGCACGGTGATAGGCGCCGGCACCGACATCGGGCCCATGTCCCTGTGCTACCGCAAGGACCTCTTCGAGAAGGCCGGCCTGCCCTCCGACCGCGAAGCCGTCGCCAAGGCCGTCGCCGGCGGCTGGGAGGACTACCTGGCACTCGGTGAGCGGTACAAGAAGAAGGCGCCCTCCGGCACCTACTTCATGGACTCGGCGTCCGCGATGTACAACGCGGTCGTCAGCTCCTCCGCCGAGCAGTACTACGACGCCGACGGCAAGCCGGTGTACAAGGACAGCCAGTCGGTGAGACAGGGCTGGGACCTGGCCGCCGAGGCCGCCGACAAGAAGCTGTCCCAGGGACTGCCGCAGTTCACCGACGCCTGGAACGCGGCGCTGCGCAAGGGCACCGTGGCCACCGTGGCCTGCCCGGCGTGGATGGCCGGCCAGATCTCCGTCAACTCCGGTGACGACTACAAGGGCAAGTGGGACATCTCCCGCGCCCCCGGCTCGACCGCGGCCAACTGGGGCGGCTCCTTCCTGGCCGTCCCCAAGAGCGGCAAGCACGTCAAGGAGGCGACCGAGCTGGTCAAGTGGCTGACCGCACCGGAGCAGCAGGCCGCGGTGTTCAAGGCGATCGGTGTCTTCCCGTCCAACAAGGGCGCCTACGACCTGGCCGACGTGAAGAACGCCAGGCTCCCGTACTTCGGCGACGCCCCCATCGGGCAGATCTACGCCGAGGAGGCCAAGTCCATCCCCGAGGCGGTGCTCGGCCCGAAGGACGGCGTCATCAAGGACACGATCTCCACCCAGATCAACAACATGGAGCAGCGGGGGACCAGCTCCGCCGACGCGTGGGACGCCGCGACCGAGTCGATCGACAAGGCACTCGGCTAGCCGTCCGGGTCCCGGCGGCCGGCGCCGTGAGGGGCGGGCCGGCCCCGGCCCCGGACGCACCCGCCGCCCACCCGGCCGCAACCCCCAGGGAAGGACTCCCCCGTGGCAACGACAACCCCCGCCCCGGGCGCCTGCACCCCGCCACCAGGCGGCACCGGTGCCGCGCCGACCGGACGCGGCGCATGGCGCGCCCGGCTGTGGCGCTTCGACGACAAGGCGTCCCCGTACGCCTACATCGCCCCCTTCTTCCTGATCTTCGGCGCCTTCGGGCTCTACCCGCTCCTCTACACCGGCTGGATCGCCCTGCACCGGGTGGAGATGACGAGCCTGGACCAGTCCCAGTGGGTGGGCTGGGACAACTTCGCCAGGATCCTCCAGGACTCCGAGTTCTGGACGGCCGTGTCCAACACCTTCGTCATCGGGGTCCTCTCCACCGTGCCGCAGCTGCTGGTGGCGCTGGGCCTGGCCCACCTGCTCAACTACCGGCTGCGGGCCAGCACCTTCTGGCGGACCGTCATCCTCACCCCGTACGCCACCTCGGTGGCCACGGCCGCCCTGGTCTTCGCGCTGGTCTTCCGCGCCGACGGCGGCATCCTCAACTGGGTGCTGCACTTCTTCGGCGCCGGCAACACCGAGTGGGGCAACGGCGAGTGGACCTCGAAGATCGCCATCTCGGTCATCGTGATCTGGCGCTGGACCGGCTACAACGCGCTGATCTACCTGGCGGCGATGCAGGCGGTCCCCACCGACCTGTACGAGGCCGCCTCGATCGACGGAGCGTCCCGCTGGCAGCAGTTCCGCAAGGTGACCGTCCCCTCCCTGCGGCCGACGATCCTGTTCACCATCGTCATCTCCACCATCGGCTCGATGCAGCTGTTCGGTGAACCGCTGCTGCTGCAGGGCGGCACCCTCGGCTCGATCGGCGGCAGCGAGCACCAGTACGAGACGCTCAGCATCTACCTCTTCAACTACGGCTGGAAGCTCGGCCACCTGGGCCCGGCCGCGGCCGTGGCCTGGGCCATGCTCGTCCTGCTGCTGCTCATCGCCCTGATCAACTGGATCGTCGGCCGGTTCACGCGCGACAACGCGGCCTGACGGGAGCGACATCGATGACCACGACCAGTCCCACCACGACCGTGCCCGGCCCCGCTCCGGCACCGCCCGGCACCGCCCCCGCCAAGGGCCCCGGCCGCTTCCGGGTCGGAGCCGGCGGGCAGCTGCGGGGCGGCCCGTTCACCTACGCCGCCCTGATCGTCGTCGGCCTCGGCTCGGTCCTCCCGCTGTACTGGACACTGGTGGCCGCCTCGCACGACCAGCAGCGTGTCCTGGACAGCCCGCCGCCGCTCGTGCCGGGCGGCAGACTGTGGAGCAACCTCCAGGCGGCCTGGGACCAGGCCCACCTCGGCAAGGCCATCGTCAACAGCGTCGTCGTAGCCGGCTGCATCACGGCCGCCACCCTCTTCTTCTGCACCCTCGCCGGCTACGCCTTCGCCAAGATGCGCTTCCGCGGCCGTGGCGTACTGATGACCGCGGTCGTCGCCACGCTGACGATCCCGCCGCAGCTCAGCGTCGTCCCGCTGTTCATGATGATGTCGGACATCGGGTGGGGCGGCCGGCTGGAGTCGGTGATCTTCCCGACCCTGGTCGGCGCCTTCGGGGTCTTCTTCATGCGCCAGTACCTGGTCGAGGCCCTGCCGTACGAGCTGATCGAGGCGGCCAAGATGGACGGGGCGAGCAACTTCCGCATCGTGTGGAGCGTGGTCCTCCCGGTGGCCCGGCCCGCCATGACGGTGCTGGGCATGCTCACCTTCGTCCAGGCGTGGAACGACTTCTTCTGGCCCTTCCTCGCGCTGAACCAGGAGAACCCCACCATCCAGGTGGCACTCGGCCAGCTCAGTGCCTCCTACACCCCCGACCAGAGCATCGTCATGGCCGGAGCGCTGATCAGCACCCTGCCGCTGCTGGTGGTCTTCGTCGTCTTCGGCAAGCAGATCGTCGGCGGGATCATGGCCGGCGCGGTCAAGGGCTGAGACCCGCACCGCCGCACCGCTGGACCACCGTCCGCCGCCCGTTTCTCACCCCTTGGGAGCGTTCTCACCATGACCGCCGTACGACCCGAGACCACGGCCCAGCCCGCCTCGGCACCGGCCTTCCCGGCCGGTTTCGTCTGGGGTGCCGCCACCGCCGCCTACCAGGTGGAGGGCGCCGCCGCCGCGGACGGCCGCACCCCGTCCATCTGGGACACCTTCAGCCACACCCCCGGCAGAGTCCGCAACGGCGACACCGGCGACATCGCCGCCGACCACTACCACCGGTACCGCGACGACGTGGCGCTGATGAAGGACCTCGGCCTCAAGGCGTACCGCTTCTCCGTCTCCTGGTCCCGGGTCCAGCCCACCGGACGCGGACCCGCCGTCGAGCGCGGCCTGGACTTCTACCGCCGCCTCACCGACGCACTCCTGGAGGCGGGCATCACCCCGGTCGCCACCCTCTACCACTGGGACCTCCCGCAGGAACTGGAGGACGTGGGCGGCTGGCCGCACCGGGACACCGCCGACCGCTTCGCCGACTACGCCGACCTGGTGGCCCGCGCCCTGGGGGACCGGGTCGGGACGTGGACCACCCTCAACGAGCCGTGGTGCTCGGCGTTCCTGGGGTACGGCTCCGGTGTCCACGCGCCGGGGCGGACCGACCCGGCCGCCACCCTGCGCGCCGCGCACCACCTGAACCTGGCCCACGGCCGGGCCGTCGGCGCGCTGCGCGCCGTCCTGCCGGCCACCGCCCAGACCTCCGTCACCCTGAACCTGCACCAGGTGCGCCCGCTCACCGACAGCCCCGGCGACGCCGAGGCGGCGCGCCGCATCGACGCCGTCGGCAACCGGATCTTCACCGGCCCCCTCCTGGACGGCGCCTACCCCGAGGACCTGCTGGCCGATACCGCGCACCTCGTCGACTGGCACCGGCTGGTGCGCGACGGGGACCTGGCGGAGATCTCCCGGCCCATCGACGTCCTCGGCGTCAACTACTACTCGCCGACCGTGGTCTCCCTGCCCGCCGACGGCGCCGCGAGCACCAGGAACGACGGCCACGGCGCGAGCGAGAACTCACCGTGGACCGGCTCCGAGCACGTCGCCTTCCACCTCGCCAACAGCGACCTCACCGCGATGAACTGGGCCATCGACGCGGACGGACTGCACACGCTGCTGACCGCGCTGGCGGCCTCCCACCCAGGGCTGCCGCTCATGGTCACGGAGAACGGCGCCGCGTTCGACGACTACGTCTCCCCCGAGGGACGCGTCGCCGACCCGCAGCGGATCGCCTATCTGCACTCCCACCTGGCGGCCGTCCACCGGGCCATCGCCGACGGGGCCGACGTGCGCGGGTACTTCCTGTGGTCGCTGCTGGACAACTTCGAGTGGTCCTACGGCTACTCGAAGCGCTTCGGTGCCGTCTACGTCGACTACCCCACCCAGCGCCGCATCCCCAAGGCCAGCGCGCACTGGTACGCCGAGGTCATCCGCGACAACGCCCTGCCCGGCTGACCTGCGCCGGACGGTGGGCGGGGCCCCGGGGGCGGTCCCGCCCGCCGGGGCCGGCGACGGCGCGGGCGCCCGCGGCGCGGCTGTTACATTCCTCGCCTGACGGCGGTGAGCGGAAGGCGGCGACCATGGCGGGCAGCGGTGTGAGAGGCCGGGGCGGCCGACGGCCGACCCTGGAAGAGGTCGCCGCCCGCGCCGGGGTCGGGCGGGGCACGGTCTCCCGGGTGATCAACGGCTCGCCCCGGGTCAGCGACGCCACCCGGGCCGCGGTCGAGGCGGCCGTCGCCGAACTCGGCTACGTCCCCAACACCGCCGCCCGCGCCCTGGCCGCCAACCGCACCGACGCCATCGCCCTCGTCGTCCCCGAGCCGGAGACCCGGTTCTTCGCCGAGCCGTACTTCTCCGACATGCTGCGCGGGGTCGGCGCGGAACTCTCCGACACCGAGATGCAGTTGCTGCTGATCTTCGCCGGCAGCGACCGGGAACGGCAGCGCCTGGCCCAGTACCTCGCCGCCCACCGTGTCGACGGCGTCCTGCTGGTCTCGGTGCACGCCGACGACCCGCTGCCCGACCTCCTGGCCCAGCTGGGGATCCCGGCGGTGATCAGCGGACCGCGCTCGGCCGCCGAGTCGCTCACCTCGGTGGACTCGGACAACTACGGCGGCGCCCGCTCGGCGGTGGAACACCTGCTGAGCCGGGGCCGGCGCCGGATCGCGCACATCACCGGCCGGCTGGACGTCTACGGCGCCGAGCGGCGGGTCGCCGGCTACCGCGACGCCCTGCGCGAGGCGGGCCACACGGTGGACGAACTCCTCGTCGAACCGGGCGACTTCACCGAGGAGGGGGGCCGCCGCGCGATGGCGACCCTGCTCGCGCGCCACCCCGGTCTCGACGCGGTCTTCGCCGGCTCGGACGTGATGGCGGCCGGCGCCCGGCAGGTGCTGCGCGAGGCGGGCCGCCGCATCCCCGACGACGTCGCCCTGGTCGGGTACGACGACTCCGCCATCGCCCGCCACATGGACCCGCCGCTCACCAGCGTCCGCCAGCCGATCGAGGAGATGGGCCGGGCGATGATCGACTTCCTGCTCACGGAGATCGCCGGCCGCCGTCCCGCCACGGCCCGTGAGCCGGAGCGGCGGCAGGCGGTGCTGCCGACGGAGCTGGTGGTCCGGGCGTCGTCGTGAACGGCGTGCGCCGGGCCGACCGCCCCGGCGCACACCACCCCCGGAAAACGCAGCAGCCGGCGACCCCGTCCTGCGACGGAATCACCGGCTGACTACTCAGGGTGAGTGACGGGACTTGAACCCGCGACTTCCTGGACCACAACCAGGTGCTCTACCAGCTGAGCTACACCCACCACGACCGGCGGTGGAACTTGTCGTTTCCCCGACCGGCCGAGAAGAAGTCTACATGGTCCGAAGGGGTGCTCGCGCACACGTTTTCGCGCGGGCCCCGCGGGCGGGCTACCGCGCGGGCAGGACGTGCTTGGCGGCGATCGCCTTCGCGGTGTCGGAGTCCGGGCCGGGCTGCGGCACGAAGACGGCCTCGCGGTAGTAGCGCAGCTCCGCGATCGACTCGCGGATGTCGGCGAGGGCCCGGTGGTTGCCGTTCTTCTCCGGGCTGTTGAAGTACGCCCGCGGGTACCAGCGGCGGGCCAGCTCCTTGACCGAGGACACGTCGACGATCCGGTAGTGGAGGTAGCTCTCCAGGGCCGGCATGTCCCGCAGCAGGAAGCCCCGGTCGGTGCCCACGGAGTTGCCGCACAGCGGCGCCTTCCCGGGCTCCTTCACGTACTCCTTCACATACGCCAGCACCTGCGCCTGGGCGTCCTCCAGAGTCGTGCCGGCGTCGAGCTCGGCGAGCAGCCCGGACGCGGTGTGCATCTGACGCACCACCTCCGGCATCGTCTCCAGGGCACGGGCCGGCGGCCGGATGACGATGTCCACCCCTTCGCCGAGTACGTTCAGCTCGGAGTCGGTGACGAGGGCGGCCACCTCGATGAGAGCGTCGTCGGACAGCGAGAGGCCGGTCATCTCGCAGTCGATCCACACCATGCGATCGTTCATGTGTCTCACCTTACGGCGAGCCGCGCTGAGCTGGACCGACCGTGCGCGACCTCGCGGTGCTCGGACCGGGCGAAGGGGGCGGAGTCCGGCTCCGCCCCCTTCGCCTTCCGTGTCCGGCCGTCCGCTCAGCTGCCGCTGCGCGGGCCGGGCAGCAGCCCCACCGCGCCGGCCGCGGCCCGGCGGCTCTGCATCGGCACGCCGCCGTCCCGGTGGTCGTGCAGCAGGGCGGGCGGCGGGGGCACCGGTCCGGGACCGGTCAGCCCCGCGGGCGCGCCCGGCTGCCCGGGGGCCGGCATCGCCGGCTCCACCTCACCCGGCCGGTCACCCTGCGGCCTGCGGGCCCGGTAGGCGGCCCGGTAGGCGGCGGGGGACGAGCCGAGCTGGCGGCGGAAGTGCCCGCGCAGCGCGACGGGGGAGCGGAAGCCGCACCGGCCCGCCACCTCGTCCACGGAGTAGTCCGACGTCTCCAGCAGTCGCTGCGCCTGGAGCACCCGCTGGGTGATGAGCCACTGCAGCGGGGCGCTCCCGGTCAGCGAACGGAACCGACGGTCGAACGTGCGGCGGCTCATGTAGGCGCGTGCCGCCAGTGTCTCCACGTCGAACTGCTCGTGGAGATGTTCCAGCGCCCAGGCGACGACCTCGGCGAGCGGGTCGGCGCCGATCTCCTCCGGTAAAGACCGGTCGAGATAGCGCTCCTGACCGCCCGACCGGCGCGGTGGCACCACCAGGCGCCGGGCGAGCGCGCCGGCCGCCTCGTTGCCGTGGTCCGTCCGCACGATGTGGAGACAGAGATCGATTCCGGCCGCCGTACCCGCCGACGTGAGCACGTCGCCGTCGTCGACGAACAGCTCTCGCGGATCGACGTGCACCGACGGATAGCGCTTGGCCAGCGTCGGCGCGTACATCCAGTGGGTGGTCGCCGGGCGGCCGTCCAGCAGTCCGGCCGCCGCGAGCACGAACGCGCCCGTGCACAGCCCGACGATGCGGGCGCCTTCCTCGTGTGCCCGGCGCAGCGCGTCGAGTGCCTCCTCCGGCGGCGGTGACGTGATCGAACGCCAGGCCGGTACGACGACCGTCCCGGCGCGGGAGATCGCCTCCAGTCCATGTGGCGCGGTGAGTTCCAGGCCCCCTGTGGTCCGCAGCGGGCCTTCCTCGCCGGCACACACCAACAGGCGGTAGCGCGGCACGCCGGCGTCCTGGCGGTCGATCCCGAACACCGACAGCGGAATGGAACTCTCGAAGATGGGGCCGCCGCTGAACAGCAGCACCGCGACGATCTCCTTGCGGCGTCGCCCGGAGAGTTTCCGGGCCGCGGCATCCGGCGTGGCAGTGGAGTCGTGGCTCATACTGCTAAGCCCCCCTCGGTGGTCGCGGCTCCTCGGTTGTGTCGCTCCTGCACGTTTCCCCTCGGTCCTGCACGAGTCCCCCGCCGTACGACAGTCAAGATCGAATCTAATGGCTCCCGCGATCTCGCGGTGACCAGTTCGACACGCCGGACATTGTCGACATGACAACTTGGCGTGAAGCATTCGATCACGAAGCGTTGCACTCGGGAGGCGTGCAGGGAAGTACGCCTTGTCGCAGTGGCCAAACCGCGTAGGGTGCGCAGCGGCTCCTGGACCCTTTCCGTGCAGGTGGAACGGGGGTTGGGGGGTGGTCGAGGCCCCTCTTGGTCGATATCCAGAAGTTGGCTGAAAACCAGCGTTCAGAGGCGCGGAAACAGGTCAGTCGACCGGTGTCTGTCCGCGCGTGTGACGTCCGCCTCTTTGCGCGGTGCAACGCCCGGCCCCCCGCTCCGAGCGGCGCAGCAGCACCCGGCACGCGGCCGTGACGGCGGCCAGGCCCAGCGCGGTTCCCGTCGCGCCGGCCAGCGAGGTGCCGTACCAGAGGAGCACCACGGGCACGAGCACGCAGCTGAACGCGGCCCAGCGGATCACGTCGCCCGCCGTGTCCGGTGCAGGGCGCGGCTCGCTGCTGGATCGGGGTCCGGGCATCTCGTACTCCCTGTGGCGGTGGCTCACCCCGGTTCAACGTCCGTCCGACCGGTCGGTCACCGGCCGTACATCTGTGAACCCCGTGCAAACCGCCTGTACGGGGCAGCAACCATTGCGTTACGGGCGCGGCTCGTGCATGCTCCGGTGAACCCCTGCGGACGTCGGGGGGCCGCTCACGGAGCGTGCGCGGTATCTGGGCTCAGGAGGCGTGCCGCCGTACCCTTGGGGGTATGGCCTTGGGAAGATGTTTCCCGGACACAGCTCCGCCGCACACTGTCGTCCCTCCCATAAAGGATCACAACGCCGAGACAGCCATGGCCGGTCACGAATTCTTCGAACCCGCGGACCGCAAGCGACCGGTCGCCGATCCCACGGCGGCCGAGCCCCAGGCGGCGGAAGAGTCACGCCCCTCCTGCGACCCCGCCTTCCGGCACGGAGTCGTCGTCGGTTTCGACGGCTCCACCTCCAGTGAGCGGGCCCTCGCCTACGCGATCGGCATGGCTCACCGCTCCCGCTCCGGCCTGATCATCGTGCACGTGGCCAACCGGTTGCCCACCACCGTCTGGGCCGGCTGCGAGCCGCCCGTCTTCGTCGACGTGCCGGACCACCGCACCGAGGTCCTGGGGCTGGAGCTGGCCTGTGCGGACTACCTGGCCGAGGTGCCCTGGATCCTGGTCGAGCGGGGCGGGGACATCTGCCACGAACTCGAAGAGGTGGGCCGGGAGTACGAGGCGGACGCGATCGTCGTCGGCTCCACGCACGGCATCGTCGGCCGGATCTTCGGCTCCGTCGCGGGGCGGCTCGCCAAGCGGGCCCGGCGCCCCGTGATCGTCATCCCCTGATCGCTCCCGCCTCCTGATCGCTCCCGCGTTCCGCCCGCTCCCGCCTCCTGATCGCTCGCGCCTTGCGTCCGCTCCCGCCTCCTGCCCGCTCCCTTCACGCAGCGCGAAACTACTCGTGCGTAGAGGTGGGTTGTGCCCTTGTGAAGGGCATATACCGGTCACCGCACAACTGCACGGTACGAAGGGAGCCCGCCGTGGACAACGAAGTCTCCGCGGGAAGCGGAACCACCATCGTGGCCGGCCGACTCGCCCTGGGTGTGACCCTGTTGGCGTTCGGACTCGGTACGACCGGTGTCATCGACGGTGTGGCCGCGTCCGACGCGGTCTCAGTCGCCCACTACGTGGGCGGAGTTGCCCTGTTCCTCGTCGGCCTGCTGGCCTTCCGTGCCGGCGACGGCGTGTCCGGCACCGGCTTCGTGGCCCTCGGCGCGCTGTGGTTCACCTGGGCGGTCGGCGGTCACTCGTCCGCTCACGCGGCCGGGCTCTTCCTGCTCCTGTTCGCCCTCGTGGCCCTGACCCTGACGCTCGCGGGCGGGGACGGTCTCGGACAGGTCGTGCACGGTCTGCTGTTCCTGGCGATGGTGGTGCTGGCCGTCGCCGCCTTCGCCGGCAGTTCCGTGCTCTCCAAGGCCGGGGGCTGGCTGGCCGTCCTGTCGGGGGCGGTGGCCTGGTACGCGGCGACCGCGGCACTCGCGCACTGGCCGACAGTCCTTTCCGGGCGTGCCGCCGGCCGGGGGGTGACGGCCACCGGCTGACTCTCAGCGGCACCGGAAGGACCCCCACGTGTCTGGTGGCACACGTGGGGGTCCGTTCCGTCGTCCGCGTCCGCGCGGACGCGTCCTACTCGACCGTCACCGACTTCGCGAGGTTCCGCGGCTTGTCGATGTCCCGGCCCAGGGCCTTCGCCGTGTGGTAGGCGAGGAGTTGGAGCGGGATGCCCATGAGGATCGGGTCCAGTTCGTCCTCGTTCTTCGGGACGACGATCGTCTGGTCCGCCTTCTCCTGGTCCTGGTGGGCCACGGCCAGGATCTTGCCCTCGCGGGCCTTGATCTCCTCCAGGGCGGCGCGGTTCTTCTCCAGCAGGTCGTCGTCGGGGACGATCGCGACCGTGGGCAGGGCCGGCTCGATGAGGGCCAGCGGGCCGTGCTTCAGCTCGGAGGCGGGGTAGGCCTCGGCGTGGATGTACGAGACCTCCTTGAGTTTCAGGGACGCCTCGCGGGCCACCGGGTAGCCCCGGACCCGGCCGATGAAGAGCATCGAGCGGGCGTCGGCGTACTTCTCCGCCAGCTCCTTGATGTCCTCTTCCCGCTTGAGGATCTCGGTGATCTGCTCGGGCAGCTTGCGCAGGCCCTCGATGATCCGCTTGCCGTCGCGCACGGAGAGGTCACGGGTGCGGCCCAGGTGCAGGGCGAGCAGGGCGAAGGCGACCGTGGTGTTGGTGAAGCACTTGGTGGAGACCACGCAGACCTCCGGGCCCGCGTGCACGTAGATGCCGCCGTCCGCCTCGCGGGCGATCGCCGAACCGACCACGTTGACCACGCCGAGGACCCGGGCGCCCTTGCGCTTCAGCTCCTGCACGGCCGCGAGGACGTCGTAGGTCTCACCGGACTGGGAGACCGCGATGTACAGGGTGTCGGGGTCGACCACCGCGTTGCGGTAGCGGAACTCGGAGGCCGGCTCGGCGTCGGCGGGGATGCGCGCCAGTTCCTCGATCATCTGGGCGCCGATCATGCCCGCGTGGTACGAGGTGCCGCAGCCGAGGATCTTCACGCGGCGGATCTGCCGGGCCGCGCGGGCGTCCAGGTTGAGACCGCCCAGGTGCACGGTGGAGAACCGGTCGTCGATGCGCCCGCGCAGCACGCGGTCCACGGCCTCGGCCTGCTCGTGGATCTCCTTGTGCATGTACGTGTCGTGGCCGCCCATGTCGTAGGAGGCCGCCTCCCACTCCACGGTGGTCGGCTCGGCGGTGGTGCGGGTGCCCTCGGTGGTGTACGTGCGGAAGTCGTCGGCCTTGAGGGTGGCCATCTCGCCGTCGTCGAGGGTCACTATCTGCCGGGTGTGGGTGACCAGGGCGGCGATGTCGGACGCGACGAACATCTCCTTCTCGCCGATGCCGAGGACGACCGGGGAGCCGTTGCGGGCCACCACGATGCGGTCGGGGAAGTCGGCGTGCATCACCGCGATGCCGTACGTGCCCTCGATGACCCGCAGGGTCTCGCGGACCTTGTCCTCCAGCTTCTCGCCGCCCGAGCGCGCGATGAGGTGGACGAGGACCTCGGTGTCGGTCTCGGAGAGGAACTCGACGCCGTCCGCCACCAGCTTGCGGCGCAGGTCGGAGGCGTTGTCGATGATGCCGTTGTGGACGACGGCGACCTTGCCGTCGGCCGACAGGTGCGGGTGCGCGTTCTCGTCGGAGGGGGCGCCGTGGGTGGCCCAGCGGGTGTGGGCGATGCCGGTGGTGCCCTTGAAGCGCGCCGGGACCTTGGCCTCCAGGTCGCGCACCCGGCCCTTGGCCTTGACCATCCTCAGGCCGGGCGTCTTCGGGGAGGTGACGACGATGCCCGCGGAGTCGTAGCCGCGGTACTCCAGCCGCTGCAGGCCCTCCAGCAGCAGAGGGGCGACGTCACGCTTCCCGATGTAACCGACAATTCCGCACATATATAGAGGTATCCCTTGGCTGTCGCTGGTCCGGTCCGGCTGATCTCAGCCGTAGACCATGCGGCGCAGCTGCCTGAGCGTCAGCTCCGGCGGCGCCACCGCCCGGTATTTCAGGTCCGCCTCGATCCGTTCGAAGATCTCCGCGTTCACCAGGCCCTGCGCCTGGAGCTCGCGGTGGCGGCGACGGACGAAGTCTGGGGTCGTCTCGTCGAAGTAGGCGAGCACGTCCTGAACCACCCGCAGCGCCTCGCCCCGGTTCAGGGCCGTGGACCGCGTCAGATGATCAACGAGTTCGTCGTGCACCCGGTAGATCCTGGGGCACCGGCGGCCGTTTCGCAAGAATCATGCCCGATTTCGGGCAGAGGGTTGTTGAAACTCTCATTGATCTTTGTTCGCGGACTGTCCATCCTGCGTCCTGCATCTCGTTGCCCGAACCGACGAGTTTCAGACGCCATGGACATTCCTCGTATGGGCGTTCCCGAGAAGCTGGCCGAGCGCATGAGCATGGCCGAGCAGCATGAGTACCTGCGCGCCAGATTCTCGCGGCGCACCATGATCAGGGGCGGCGCCGTCACGCTGGGCGCCGTCACCGGCGGCGCGTTCGTCCCGGGCGGCACCGCCCGGGCCGCCGAGCCGGCCCGGCACGCCTCGCCCGCCGCCGAGCGGTTCGACGGCGCCCTCGTCGCCCCCTTCGGCCGCCACCTGGCCTGGGGCAACGACCCCCGCACCGAGATCACCGTCTCCTGGCAGGTCCCGGTCGCCGTCAAGAAGCCGTTCATCCGCATCGGCGCCCACCCGTGGGACCTCTCGCGCAAGATCGAGGCCGAGGTCCGCACCCTCCACACCCCGGCCGGTGTCGGCGCCAGCGGCGACCACACCCAGTACTACCTGCACGCCGAGCTCACCCACCTGCGTCCCGGCAGGACCTACTACTACGGCGTCGGCCACCAGGGCTTCGACCCGGCCGAGCGGCACCTGCTGGGCACGCTCGGCACCTTCACCACCGCGCCCGACCACAAGGCGCCGTTCACCTTCACCGCCTTCGGCGACGAGGGCGTCGGCTACCACGGCCTGGCCAACAACGCCCTGCTCCTCGGCCAGAACCCGGCCTTCCACCTGCACGCCGGCGACATCGCCTACGGTGACCCCTCCGGCGCGGGCAAGACCACCGACACCGGCTTCGACTCGCGCACCTGGGACCAGTTCCTCGCGCAGACCGAGTCGGTCGCCAAGCAGGTGCCGTGGATGCCGGCGTACGGCAACCACGACATGGAAGCCTGGTACTCGCCCAACGGCTACGGCGGTGAGGAGGCCCGCTGGAACCTCCCGGACAACGGCCCCGACCGGAAGAACCTGCCGGGCGTCTACTCCTTCGTCTACGGCAACACGGCGGTCATCTCGCTCGACGCCAACGACATCTCCTTCGAGATACCGGCGAACCTGGGCATCTCCGGCGGAACCCAGACGAAATGGCTGGAAGCCCAGCTGAAGAGGTTCCGGGCGTCGAAGGACGTCGACTTCGTCGTCGTCTTCTTCCACCACTGCGCCTACTGCACCTCCACCGCACACGCCTCGGAGGGGGGCGTGCGCCAGGAGTGGGTCCCGCTGTTCGAGAAGTACACGGTGGACCTGGTCATCAACGGCCACAACCACCAGTACGAGCGCACCGACGTGATCAAGGGCGACAAGGTCACCAAGAAGCTGCCGATCGGCGGCACCGCCTACCCCGAGACCGAGGGTGTGGTCTACGTCACCGCGGGTGCGGCGGGCCGCAGCCTGTACGCCTTCTCCGCCCCGGACTCCTACGAGGGCCACGAGCACGAGACCGACTCCGTGGCCTCGTTCGTCAACACCAAGGACGGCAAGGTCGACGAGACCGTGGCCTGGTCCCGGGTGCGCTACCTGAACTACTCCTTCCTGCGCGTGGACGTCACGCCCGCGCCCAGGGGACGCCAGACCGCGCTGACGGTGTCGGGCATCGCCGAGACCGGCGACCGCATCGACCACTTCACCGTGTCGCGCAGGGCCAAGTAGGCGTCCGGGGCGGGCGGGCCTCGCGTGCGCCCGGGGGCCGCCCGCCCGCCCGACGGACCGGGTGCCGTCCCTCCGGATGATTTCCGCCGTGCGGGGACCGTTCCACCGGATCTGCGGGACAGTGGTCCCTACCATGGCTGACGGCCGGCCATGTGACGTTCCGTCACATGGTGCGTCCGGCCTTCGTCCGAAGGGAGCGCATGTGAGACGGAACCACAGCACGACTCCCCGAACCCCTCGCGTCCTCGGGGCCCTGCTGCTCGCGGCGGCCGGCGTCCTCACCCTCGGCGCGGCCCCCGGGGCACGGCCCGCCGCCGCCCCGGTCCCGCTGGGCCGCGTGGTCCCGGCACCCGCCTCGGTCACGCCGGGCGGGACGCCGTACCACATCACCCGCGCGACCGGCATCCACGTCGACGGCTCCGCCGGGGTCCGCGGGGTCGGCGCCTACCTGGCCGGCCTCCTGCGGCCCTCCACCGGCTACCCGCTCCCGGTCACCGACCACGGCAGCGGAGGCATCCGACTGCACCTGGCCGCGGGTGACTTCGGTGCCGAGGGATACCGGCTGCACAGCGGTGCCGGTGGCGTGACCCTCACCGCGAGAACCCCCGCCGGGCTCTTCCACGGCGTGCAGACCCTGCGCCAGCTCCTCCCGGCGGCAATCGAGAGGAGAACCGTCCAGCGCGGGCCGTGGCCGATCGCCGGAGGCACCGTGCAGGACCGCCCCCGCTACGCCTACCGGGGCGCCATGCTGGACGTCTCCCGGCACTTCTTCACGGTCGCCCAGGTCAAGCGCTACATCGACCAGCTGGCCCTGTACAAGATCAACGAGCTGCACCTGCACCTCAGCGACGACCAGGGCTGGCGCATCGCCGTCGACTCCTGGCCGCGGCTGGCCTCCTACGGCGGCTCCACCCAGGTCGGCGGCGGCCGGGGCGGCCACTACACCAAGGCCGACTACCGCGAGATCGTCCGGTACGCGGCCTCCCGCTATCTGGAGGTCGTGCCCGAGATCGACATGCCCGGCCACACCAACGCCGCCCTCGCCTCCTACGCCGGGCTCAACTGCGACGGCACCGCGCCCCCGCTGTACACCGGCACCCAGGTCGGTTTCAGCTCCCTGTGCGTGTCCAGGGCGGTCACCTACGACTTCGTGGACGACGTGGTCCGGGAGCTGGCCGCCCTCACCCCGGGCCGCTACCTGCACATCGGCGGCGACGAGGCGCACTCCACCTCCCACGCCGACTACGTCACCTTCATGGACCGCGTGCAGCCGGTCGTCGCCCGGTACGGCAAGAAGGTCATCGGCTGGCACCAGCTCACCGGCGCCCGCCCGGCCAGGGGCGCCCTCGCCCAGTACTGGGGCCAGGACGGCACCGGCGCCGCGGAGAAGGCCCAGGTGGCCGCGGCGGCCCGGAACGGCACCGGGCTGATCCTGTCCCCGGCCGACCGGTTCTACCTCGACATGAAGTACACGAGGAGCACCAGGATCGGCACGGACTGGGCGGGTCTGGTGGAGGTGAAGCGGTCCTACGACTGGAACCCGGGCGCGTATCTCGCCGGGGTCCCCGCCTCGGCGGTGAAGGGGGTCGAGGCGCCCCTGTGGACCGAGACGGTGAAGTCCTCCGCCGACATCGAGTACCTGGCGTTCCCGCGGCTCGCCGGAGCGGCCGAGCTGGGCTGGTCGCCGGCGGCGGCGCACGGCTGGAACGGCTACAAGGTGCGGCTGGCCGCGCAGGGCCCGCGCTGGACCGCCCTCGGCATCCGCTATTACCGGTCGCCGCAGGTGCCCTGGCCGAGCTGACCGGATGCCGACGGGCACCCCGGAGGACCGTACTCCGGGGTGCCCGTCCGTCTGCGGTGGGTCAGAACCCGGCGATGGGGTTCTCCAGGGTCCCGACCAGCTGGAGCGCGCCCGCGGGGTCGGCGAGGTCCACCATCTGCCTGTTGTCGCGCAGCTGGAGCCGGTTGAGGCAGGACAGCGCGAACTCGGGGGCGAACATGTCGTACCGGGCGAACTTGCCGGCCAGTTCGGGGTGCGCCTCCTGGTACTCGCGGGTGACCTCGGCGACGGTGCGCCAGAAGCCGTCCTCCTCCAGGACGCCCTCGGCGGCGAGGTGGGCGGCGAGGAAGCGGAAGAAGCAGTCGAACACGTCCGTGAAGACGGACAGCAGTTTCTTGTCCTCCGGGACCTCGACGCGGATGCGCCGGACCGCGGGCGGCAGGGCCGCGTCCGGGTCCATGACGGCGATCTCCTCGGCGATGTCCTTGTAGACGGCCCGCTGCACCACACCGTCCTTCAGCACCAGGATGACGTTCTCGCCGTGCGGCATGAACACCAGGTCGTAGGCGTAGAAGCTGTGCAGCAACGGGGTGTAGTAGGCCCGCAGATAGGCGCGCAGCCACTCGGTGGGCGCCAGGCCCGAGCGGGCGATCAGCGCACCGGCGAACGAGGCGTCCTGGTGGTCCAGGTGCAGCAGGGAGGCCATCGTCGCGAGGGACTCGCCGTCCCGCAGCGAGGGCACCGGGCTCTCCCGCCACAGCGCGGCCAGCATCTTGCGGTAGGGCGAGTAGCGGTCGGTGGCCCGCTCGTACTCCAGGTGCCGGTAGCCGACGGCGGCCCGCTCGCGGATGATCGTCAGCCCGGTCGACTTCAGCACCGGGTCGTTCTCGACGAGCTGGGCCAGCCAGTCGTTGATCGCCGGGGTCGCCTCCATGTAGGCGGCCGACAGACCGCGCATGAAGCCCATGTTGATGACCGACAGGGCGGTCTTCACGTAGTGCTTGTGCGGGGCGCTGCTGTTGAAGAAGGTCCGGATCGACTGCTGGGCCAGGTACTCGTCGTCGCCCTCGCCGAGGCAGACGAGGTGGCCGCGGGCGACCTCGGCGGCGAACGTGACGCTGAGCTTGTTCCACCACTGCCAGGGGTGGACGGGGATGAACAGGTAGTCGGCGGGGTCGAGTCCCTGCCCGGTGAGGACGGCACGGAACCGCCGCACCGTCTCCTCGCCCAGCTCCTCGCGCAGGAAGGACTCGTACTCGATCCCGGCGCCCGCGGTGAACGCGGCCCGCGAGCGGTGGGCGGCCAGCCACACCAGCCGCACGGGGCTCGCCGTCTCGGGCGCGTACGACAGGTACTCGTGGATGCCGAAGCCGAGCCGTCCGTTGTTCGCGACGAAGCACGGGTGGCCCTCGGTCATCCCGGTCTCGATCGCCTGGAAACCGCTTCCGGCCAGTTCCGCGGAGGTGAGGCGGGGCTTGGTGAGCTTGTAGCAGGTGCCCGAGAGGGTGGAGGAGATCTCCTCCAGGTAGACCGGCAGGATCTCGTCGCTGAGCCCCAGGGCCCCCTTCATCTCGATGAAGAAGTCCAGGGCGGCCAGCGGGAGGTCACCGCCGTCGCGCTGCCTGGTGATCGAGCCGGCGTCGATCTGCCAGTGGTCCAGGGCCCGGCGCACGGCGGTGAACCGGTAGGAGGTCAGCTTGTCGTCGCTGCGGACGACGTAACCGTCGCCGTCCGCCTCCGGGACGAGCAGGCGCTCGTGCGCGAACTCGGCGAGCGCCTTGCGCAGCAGCAGCCGGTTGGCGGCCGCCCAGCGCTCGGGGGACAGGTGGGACACGGCGTCGGCGAGGGTCATGCGGTCACCGCCTTCTCGAACTGTTCGCGGGTGCAGAAACTGAGCAGGGCACGCTTCTCCGGCTTGTCGATCTCCCGCTCGGCCACGAAGCCGACGGCCTCGTTCAGGGCGTGCACGGGCTTGTTGCCGACGTCCGGCTCGACGACGACGCGCTCCACGGCCGGGTCCGCGAAGAGGTGGGCCATGACGGCGGTGATGACGGCCTTGGTGAACCCGTGCTCGGGGGTGTCCGTGGCCGGGGTCAGGAAGTGCATGCCGACGTCGCCGGGCCGCGGTTCGTACAGCCCGACCAGCTCCCGGTGCGCGGGGTCGTACTTCTCCATCAGGAACGCGGGCTCGCCGTCGCGCAGCCCGAGCAGCGCGTGGTGGTGCTCGTCCGCCGCGATCTCCATGTAGGCGCGTTCGACGTCCTCGAGTTTCGCGTCCTGCATCATCCAGAAGGCCGCCTTGGGGTGCGTCACCCAGGAGTGCAGCAGTTCGCCGTCCTTCAGGGGATCGACGGTACGGAAGGTGAAAGTCATACGGCGAACTCCTGGAACGCGATGGTCTTCTCGACCGGGTAGTACTCGGTGCCGAGCAGCTCGCGGATGATGTACGAGTTGCGGTACGCCCCCATGCCCAGGTCCGGGCTGGTGATGCTGTGGGTGTGGACGCCGGCGTTCTGGAGGAAGACGCCACGGCCGGTGACGTCGATGGCGTAGTTGCGGGCGACGTCGAAGCGGCCCTGGCCGTCGAAGCGCAGGCGGTCGCGGAGCGGGTCGAGGAAGGCCGGCGGGGTGTAGTGGTAGCCGGTGGCCAGGACCAGGCCCTCGGTACCGATCTCGAACTCCTTGCCCTGCTCGTCCTGGTGGAAGCCCAGGGTGTACGCGCCGTCCCGGTAGGCCGCCGTGCGCAGCGTGGAGTTGGTGAGCAGCCGGGTCGCGACCGGCCGGTCGCCGCTTGCCACGTGCTTCTGGTAGAGCAGATCGAAGATCGAGTCGATCAGGTCCGCGTTGATGCCCTTGAACAGGCCCTTCTGCTGCTTCTCCAGCCGGTACCGGGTCTCCTCGGGCAGCGCCCGGAAGTAGTCGATGTAGTCCGGGGAGGTCATCTCCAGGGTGAGCTTGGTGTACTCCAGCGGGAAGAACCGCGGGGAGCGGGTGACCCAGTTGAGCTGGTAGCCGTGGACGTCGATCTCGGTGAGCAGCTCGTGGTAGATCTCGGCCGCGCTCTGGCCGCTGCCGACGACCGTGACGGACTTCTTCTTCTGCAGCTCCGCCTTGCGGTGCATGTACTGGGAGTTGTGCAGGAAGTCCCCGTCCAGACCCCGGCAGGCCGGCGGGACGTAGGGGGTGGTGCCGGTGCCGAGGACCAGGTGGCGGGCGCGGTAGGTGTCACCGGCCTCGGTGCGGACGGCGTACAGCTCGTCCTCGTACGTCACCTCGGTGACCGTGGTGCCGAACCGGACGCTGCCGAGCTTGCCGGCCGCCCAGCGGCAGTAGTCGTCGTACTCGACCCGCAGCGGGTAGAAGTTCTCGCGGATGTAGAACGAGTACAGTCTGCCCTTCTCCTTCAGGTAGTTCAGGAAGGAGTACGGCGAGGTCGGGTCGGCCAGGGTGACCAGGTCCGACATGAACGGGGTCTGGAGGTGGGCGCCGTCCAGGAACATGCCGGCGTGCCACTCGAAGTCCGGCTTGGACTCCAGGAAGACGCCGTCCAGCTGGTCGATCGGCTCGGTGAGGCAGGCGAGGCCGAGGTTGAAGGGGCCGAGCCCGACACCCACGAAGTCGTAGGTCTTGGTCGGGCTTTCAGGACGCGCGGTCAAGGGACACTCCCAGGTACTGCTCGGCATGGCCGGCGATCAGGTCGAGGACGGCGGCGATGTCGGCCGTCGTGGTCTCGGGGTTGAGCAGGGTGAACTTCAGGTACTGGCGGCCGGCCACCTCGGTGCCCGCGACCACGGCGTCGCCGGAGGCGAACAGGGCCTTGCGGGCGTAGAGGTTGGCCCGGTCGGTCTCGGCCGGGTCGGTGACGGCCGGCGGTACGTAGCGGAAGACGAGGGTGGACAGGCTGGGCTCGACGACGACGTCGTAGCGGGGGTCGGCGGCCAGCAGCCGCCAGCCCTCCCGGGCGAGGTCGCAGACCTCGTCGAAGAGCTGTCCGATGCCGTCGGCGCCCATCGTGCGCAGCGTGAGCCACAGTTTGAGGGCGTCGAAGCGGCGGGTGGTCTGGAGTGACTTGTCCACCTGGTTGGGAATGCGTTCCTGCACCATGCGGCGCGGGTTGAGGTACTCGGCGTGGTAGGTGGCGTGCCGCAGGGTCGCCGCGTCCCGGACCAGCACGGCGGAGGAACTGACGGGCTGGAAGAAGGACTTGTGGTAGTCGACGGTGACGGAGTCGGCGCGCTCGATGCCCTCGATGCGGTCCCGGTACTTCACCGAGGCGAGCAGGCCGCAGCCGTAGGCCGCGTCCACGTGCATCCAGACGCCGTGGCGGGCGCACAGTTCGGCGATCTCCGGCAGCGGGTCGATGGAGCCGAAGTCGGTGCTTCCGGCGGTGGCGACGACGGCCATGGGGACCAGGCCGTCCTTCGCGCAGCGCTCCAGCTCGCGGGCGAGGGCGAGGGTCCGCATGCGCTTGTCGTGGTCGACGGGGATCGAGACGACCGCGTCCGGGCCGAGGCCGAGCAGTTTCGCGGACTTCTGCACGCTGAAGTGGCTGACCTCGGAGGCGAAGACGCGGAGCCGGCCGAGGCTGTCGCTCTTGGCCTCCTCCCGGGCGAGCAGGAGCGCCTGGAGGTTGGACTGGGTGCCGCCGGAGGTGAAGACGCCGTCCGCGGCCGGGCCGAGGCCGATGCGGGCGGTGGTCCAGTCGATCAGCTTGCGCTCGATGAGGGTGCCGCCCGCCGACTGGTCCCACGTGTCCAGCGAGGAGTTGACCGCGGAGAGCACGGCCTCGGCGAGCACCGCCGGGATGACGACCGGGCAGTTGAGGTGGGCGAGGTAGCGGGGGTGGTGGAAGTAGACCGCGTCCCGCAGGTAGACGTCCTCCAGTTCGTCCAGGACGGCGGTGGTGTCGCCCAGGGGGCGGTCCAGGTCGATCGCGTCGATGCGGGGGGAGAGGGTGTCCACGGTGACGCCGGTGAACGGACGTTCGGTGGTGGCGAGTTTGGCCGCCACCCGCTCTACTCCTTCGGTCACGGAGCGGCGGTAGTGCTCCGCGGTGAGGCCATTGAGCAGGTGCGAACGCATGTGGGGGTCCTCCGGGGGACGGTCCGTGCGGGGTAACTTAGGTTAGCCTAACCTAAGTTCGCGGCATCGAATCCTGCCTGTGAAGTGACCGGCGTCACTTGGGGGTGGGCTGCGGTTACTCGGCGGCCCGGAGCTGTTCCTCCGTCATGCCCTGCCGCCAGTAGCCGACGAAGGTGACACTGCGCCTGTCCACGGCGCACTCTCCGACGAAGTACCGCCGCAGCGCCTTGACCTGACCGGACTCGCCGGCGATCCACACGTACGGCCGTCCGGCGTCCGGCAGCCGGGCGGCCCGTACGGCGTCGACGGCCATGGGGGACCCGTCGTGCCGTACGAGCCACGTGATCCGCGCGTCCGCCTCGGTGCGCACGTCCTGGATGTCACCGGCGTGCGGTACCTCCAGCCAGGCCCGGACCCGGGTGCCGGCGGGGAGCGACTCCAGGATGGCGGTCGCGGCCGGTACGGCCGTCTCGTCACCGCACAGCACGACGAGGTCGGTGCCCGCGGGCGGACGGAAGCGGATCGCGCGGTTGTCGGCGACGGCCGGTCCGAGCAGCAGGACCCGGTCACCGGCGGCGGCGCGCGCGGCCCAGCGGGAGGCCGGCCCGGCGGGCGCGGGGGAGGCGCCCGGCGCGACGCCGTGCAGGGCGAAGTCGATGTCGATCTCGGCCGGGTGGCCGTGGGCGTCCCGCCGCAGGGCCCGCAGGGTGTAGGAGCGCATCACCGCCCGTACGTCGTCCGGCAGTTCGCGCCAGCCCTGCCACCAGCCGTCGCCCAGCTCCAGCGGGACGACCGGCTCGGACTGGCCCGGGTGCGGCAGGAACAGCGAGAGCGACTGGTCGTGGCCGTCGGAGTGGAAGGCGTGCAGATCGGCACCGGCGAAGGTGACCCGGAGCAGGGACGGGCCGAGCCGCCTCGTCCGTACGACCTGGAGGGAGAAGAAACGGAACGGGGCGGCTACGGCCGTCGTCATCTGGGGCTCCTGAGGAACGGGGTTCAGGACTTCGTCAGGGGGTCAGCCGACCTTCTTGGCCTTCTCCAGGGCCTCGGCCAGGTTGGTGAGCAGCGGCACGCACTTGTCGTAGGACAGGATCGGCTCGGGGGAGCGGGGGATGACCTGGCCGGCCCTGACCGCGGGCAGCTTCTTCCAGGTCGCCTTGGTGATGTCGGCGGGCTGGATGGCCGAGGTGCGGTCGTCCATCATGATGATGTCGGCCCGGTACTTGTCGACGTTCTCCCAGCTGAGCGACTCGTACCAGCCGCCGCCCTGCTTCTTGGCGCTCGCCGGCGGCTCCACGAAGTTCACGCCGAGCGCCTTGAAGTACTCGAGGTCGACGGAGAGGTCGGTGCCGGAGACGTAGAACAGCTGGTCGCTGGCGCTGCCGGCCATCACCTTGATGTCGGGCTTGGCCTTGGCCGCGGCGCGCAGGCGGGCGGCGGCGTCCTCGAACCGCTTCCTGGCGTCGGTCACCTTGGCGGCCTTCATGTCGGCGCCCAGCGACTCGGCGAGGTCCCACATGCGCTGCAGCGGCCGGGTGAGCTGGCGGTCGTAGACGGAGATGCCGACGCTCGGGGCCAGCTGGGCGATCTTCTTCTTGGACTCGTCCGGGACGTACCAGAGGGTGCCGGCGTCGTCGAACATCGTCGAGATCAGCACGTCCGGCGCGAGGGACGCGTACTTCTCGATGTTGAACTGGCCCCAGGTGTTGCCGAGGACCGTCACCTTGCTGATGTCCATGTCGCCGGCCTGGACGTCGGGCTTGCCGGCGGTGGTCTTCGTCGGGCCGAAGACGCCCTTGACCTGGATGCCGTAGTCGAACAGCGCGGCGCCCACGCCGGTGAACGCGACGATGTTCGCGGGGGTCTTGTCCAGCTTCACGGCCGTGCCGCGGTCGTCCTCGAAGGTCCAGGGGCCGGACTTGCCGCTCGCGCCCGCCGTGCCCGAGCCGCTGTCTTTGCCCTTGTCGTCCCCGCAGGCGGCGAGCGCGGCGCCGAGGCCGAGGGCGCCGCCCGCGGCGAGGAGGCCGCGGCGGGTCAGGTGGGTGGCACGGGCTTGGGGCATGGGTATGACTGCTTTCGAACGGGGCGGGCTGCCCGCCGGACGAGTTCAGAGGTCAGGTTAGCCTAACCTCATTAACCGTTCCAGAGTCCGGGTCCCGCCCGGGGCGGTCACCCCCGGGCCGGTCGGTGACCGTGATCGAATCCCCTTGTCCCCCTGAACGCGCCGGTGTTGCGTCCCGGGCACGCCGACGGCCCGGACGGTCCCTCGCGGGCGTCCGGGCCGTCGGTCGTCCTGTCAGCCGGCGAGCCCCAGCTCCCGGGCGATCAGCAGCCGCTGGACCTCGCTCGTGCCCTCGCCGATCTCCAGGATCTTGGAGTCGCGCCACATACGGGCCACCGGGTACTCGTTCATGAAGCCGTAGCCGCCGTGGATCTGCGTGGCCTCCCGGGCGTTGTCGACGGCGACCGTGGAGGAGTAGAGCTTGGCCAGGGCCGCCTCCTTCTTGAACGGATCGCCGGCCACCAGCCGGGAGGCGGCGTCCCGCCAGGCCAGGCGCGCCGTGTGGGCCTTCATCTCCATGTCGGCGATCTTGAACTGGATGGCCTGGTTGGCGCCGATCGGCCGGCCGAAGGCGTGGCGCTCCTTCGCGTACTTCACCGACTCGTCCACGCAGCCCTGCGCAAGGCCCGTCCCGAGCGCCGCGATCGCGATCCGGCCCTCGTCCAGGATGCGCAGGAACTGCGCGTAGCCGCGCCCCTGCTCGCCGAGCAGGTTGGCCGCGGGCACGCGGACGTCCTGGAACGAGAGTTCACGGGTGTCGGAGGCGTTCCAGCCGACCTTCGAGTACGGCGCCGCCACCGTGAAGCCCGGCGTGCCGGACGGGACGATGATCGCCGAGATCTCCGGGCGGCCGTCCGGCTTGCGGCCGGTGACCGCGGTGACCGTGACCAGACCCGTGATGTCCGTGCCCGAGTTGGTGATGAAGCACTTCGTGCCGTTGATCACCCACTCGTCCGTGTCCGGGTCCAGTCGGGCCGTGGTGCGGGTCGCGCCGGCGTCGCTGCCGCCGTCCGGCTCGGTCAGGCCGAACGCGCCGAGGATCTCGCCGGCGCACAGCCGGGGGAGCCACTCGCGCTTCTGCTCCGGCGTGCCGAAGAGGTGCAGGGGCATCGCGCCCAGCGAGACGCCCGCCTCCAGCGTGATGGCCACCGAGGAGTCCACCCGGGCCAGTTCCTCCAGCGCGATGCCGAGCGCCAGGTAGTCGCCGCCCATCCCGCCGTACTCCTCCGGGAACGGCAGCCCGAACAGGCCCATGCGGCCCATCTCCCGGACGATCTCGTACGGGAACTCGTGCCGCTCGTAGAAGTCGCCGATCTTCGGCGCCACGACGTCGTGCGCGAACGCCTCCACCGTACGGCGGAGTTCCTCCAGCTCGGGGCTGAGACGGTGGTCCATGCTGATCACTGGTCCTTGTGGGGCTGTGTCGTTTTACCGAGGGCGCGGACGGTTCGGGACGGGCTGGGCCGGTCCAGATGGGCGGCCATCCACACGCTCGTGGCGGTCAGACGGCCGAGATCGACCCCGGTCTCGATGCCGAGGCCGTGCAGCATCCATACGAGGTCTTCGGTGGCGAGGTTGCCGGTGGCGGACTTGGCGTACGGGCAGCCGCCGAGGCCGCCCGCGGAGGCGTCCACCGTGGTCACGCCGTGCTGGAGGGCCGCCAGGGTGTTGGCGAGCGCCTGGCCGTAGGTGTCGTGGAAGTGCACGCCGATCACGTCGGTCGGCACACCCGCCTCGTTGAGCACGGAGAGCAGTTCCAGGACGTGCCCCGGGGTGGCCACCCCGATGGTGTCGCCGAGGCTCAGCTCGTCGCAGCCCATGTCCCGCAGCGCCGTGCAGACGCGGGCCACCTGGTGCAGCGGCACCGCGCCCTCCCACGGGTCGCCGAAGCACATCGACACGTAGCCGCGCACGTGCACGCCCTCGTCCTTGGCGTGCCGCACCACCGGTTCGAACACCGCGAGCGACTCGTCCAGCGTGCGGTTGAGGTTGGCCTTGGCGAAGGACTCCGTGGCGCTGGCGAACACGGCGACGCGGTCGGCGCCGAGGGCCAGCGCCCGGTCCAGCCCGCGCTGGTTGGGCACCAGCACCGGCAGGGCGACTTCCAGGTCCCGGACGAGGGGGAACAGCTCCTCGGCGTCGGCGAGCTGGGGCACCCACTTCGGGTGCACGAAGCTCGTCGCCTCGATCGTGGTCAGGCCCGCGCCGGCCAGCCGGCGGATGAACTCCGCCTTGATCTGCGTGGGCACGGCCGACTTCTCGTTCTGCAGCCCGTCGCGTGCGCCGACCTCGTGGATGCGGACCCGGGCGGGCAGATCCTGGGCCGGTACGACCATGGGCAGTCCTCCCGCGGTCACGGGGCCACCTCCTCGTGCGGTGCGATGACGGCCAGCACCTGGTCCATGGCGACCGTGGTCCCGGGGGTGACGTCCAGCTCGGCGACGGTCCCGGCGTGCGGGGCGGAGATGACGTGCTCCATCTTCATGGCCTCGACGACCAGCAGGCTCTGGCCCGCGGCCACCTCGTCGCCGACGGCGACCTTCACGACGGTCACCGTGCCGGGCATGGGCGCGGTGAGCGAGTCGGCGCCCGCGTGCGCGGACCGGGTGAGGGAGGCGGCCACCGGGTCGTGGTCGCGCACCTGCCAGGCGTCGCCGTCCCGGCCGATCCAGTCGCCGGCCCGGTGGAAGGCGTGGCGCACGCCGTCGAGGGTGACGCTGACCGCGGCGTCGGTGACGGCCGCGCTGCCGCGCGGGGTGTACGTCACCGGTTCGTGGACCCGCAGGTGGAAGGCGGGCGGCTTCGGGGTGCCGCCGAGCCGCCAGCCGCTCGGCACCGAGAAGGGGTCGGTCCAGCCCTCGTCCCGGGGCCGGAGCGCCTCCAGCCGTACGGCCGCCGCCGCCTCGTAGACCTCGTCGGGGACGTCGGTGGAGACCAGCTCGTCCACCACCCGCTCCACCAGCCCGGTGTCCAGGTCGCCCGCCACGACCGCCGGATGCGCCAGCAGCCGCCGCAGGAAGCCCGCGTTCGTCTGCACGCCCAGCGTGACCGTCCGGGCCAGAGCCGCCCGGAGCCTGCGCAGCGCCGTCTCCCGGTCGGGGCCGTAGGCGATCACCTTGGACAGCATCGGGTCGTACAGGCTGCCGACCTCGGTGCCCTCGCTGAGCCCGGAGTCGGTGCGCACCCCCTCGCCCTGCGGCTCGTCCAGCAGCAGCACCGTGCCGCCGGAGGGGAGGAAGCCGCGTGCGGGGTCCTCCGCGCAGATCCGCGCCTCGACGGCGTGCCCGGTCAGCCGGACGTCCTCCTGCGCGAAGCCCAGCCGCTCACCGGCCGCCACCCGCAGCTGCCACTCCACCAGGTCCAGCCCGGTGACGAGTTCGGTGACCGGATGCTCCACCTGGAGGCGGGTGTTCATCTCCATGAAGTAGTACGAGGACGGGTCCCCGCCCGGCACGATGAACTCCACCGTGCCCGCGCCCCGGTACCCGCACGAGCGGGCCGCCTGCACGGCCGCCTCGCCCATCGCGGCCCGGGTCGCCTCGTCGAGGAGCACGCTCGGCGCCTCCTCGACGACCTTCTGGTGGCGCCGCTGCAGCGAGCACTCGCGCTCGCCGAGGTGGACCACGTTGCCGTGGCCGTCGGCCAGCACCTGGATCTCGATGTGCCGGGGGCGGTCGACCCACCGCTCCACCAGCAGGGTGTCGTCGCCGAAGGAGGCGCCGGCCTCGCGGCGGGCGGCGGCGACCTCCTCCTCCAGCGCGGACAGCTCGCGCACCAGCCGCATGCCCTTGCCGCCACCGCCGGCCGACGGCTTCAGCAGCACCGGCACGCCGATCTCGCGCGCGGCGGCGGCGAGCTGGGCGTCGGACAGGCCGCTCCCGCTGGAGCCGGGGACCACCGGGACCCCGGCCGCCTGCACCGTCTCCTTGGCCCGGATCTTGTCGCCCATGAGCGCGATGGCGTCGGCGGGCGGTCCGATGAAGACCAGCCCCGCCTCCTCGCACGCCCGCGCGAAGCCGGCGTTCTCGGCGAGGAACCCGTACCCCGGGTGGACGGCCTGGGCGCCGGCGCGGGCGGCGGCGTCGAGCAGCCGCTCCACCGACAGGTAGCTCTCCGCGGCCGGCGCCGGGCCGATCCGTACCGCCGTGTCGGCCTCCCGGACGTGCCGCGCGTCGGCGTCGGCGTCGGAGAAGACCGCCACCGAGCGCACGCCCAGCGAGCGCAGCGTACGGATCACGCGGACGGCGATCTCGCCCCGGTTGGCCACCAGCACTGTGTCGAACACGGTTCCCCTCCTCACATCCGGAAGACGCCGAACTGGGGGTCTCCCAGCGGCGCGTTGGCGCAGGCGGTCAGGGCGAGGCCCAGCACCTGTCGGGTCTCCAGCGGGTCGATGACGCCGTCGTCCCAGAGGCGGGCCGAGGCGTAGTAGGCGTTGCCCTGGTGCTCGTACTGCGCGCGGATGGGCGCCTTGAAGCTCTCCTCCTCCTGCGCCGGCCACTCCTCGCCCCGGGCCTGGAGCTGGTCCCGCTTGACGGTCGCGAGGACAGAGGCGGCCTGCTCGCCGCCCATCACGGAGATCTTGGCGCCCGGCCACATCCACAGGAAGCGGGGGGAGTAGGCCCGGCCGCACATCGAGTAGTTGCCCGCGCCGTACGAGCCGCCGACCACGACGGTCAGCTTCGGCACGCGCGTGCAGGCGACCGCCGTCACCATCTTGGCGCCGTGCTTGGCGATGCCGCCGGCCTCGTAGTCCTTGCCGACCATGAAGCCGGAGATGTTCTGGAGGAACACCAGCGGAATGCCGCGCTGGTCGCACAGCTCGATGAAGTGCGCGCCCTTCTGGGCGGACTCGGAGAACAGGATGCCGTTGTTGGCGACGATCCCGACCGGGTGGCCGTGGATGCGGGCGAAGCCGGTGACCAGGGTCTGCCCGAACTCGGCCTTGAACTCGGCGAACCGCGAGCCGTCGACCACCCGCGCGATGACCTCGCGGACGTCGTAGGGGGTGCGGGAGTCGACCGGTACGGCGCCGTACAGCCCGTAGGGGTCCACCTTCGGCTCGACCGGGCGGGTCACCTCCCAGGGCAGCGGCCGCCGGGCCGGGAGCGTGGCCACGATGTCCCGGACGATCCGCAGGGCGTGCGCGTCGTCCTCGGCGAGGTGGTCGGTGACCCCGGAGACCCGGGAGTGCACCTCGCCGCCGCCCAGCTCCTCCGCCGTGACGACCTCGCCGGTCGCCGCCTTCACCAGCGGGGGGCCGCCGAGGAAGATCGTGCCCTGGTTGCGGACGATCACCGCTTCGTCGCTCATCGCCGGCACGTAGGCGCCGCCCGCCGTGCAGGAGCCGAGGACGGCGGCGATCTGCGGGATGCCGGCGCCGGACATCCGGGCCTGGTTGTAGAAGATCCGGCCGAAGTGGTCACGGTCGGGGAAGACCTCGTCCTGCATCGGCAGGAAGGCCCCGCCGGAGTCGACCAGGTAGAGGCACGGCAGCCGGTTGTCCAGGGCCACCTCCTGGGCGCGCAGGTGCTTCTTGACCGTCATCGGGTAGTACGTGCCGCCCTTGACCGTGGCGTCGTTCGCGACGATCACGCACTCGCGTCCGCTGACCCGGCCGATCCCGGCGATCACGCCGGCGGCCGGGGCCTGTCCGTCGTACATCCCGTCGGCCGCGAGCGGGGCCAGCTCCAGAAAGGGCGAGCCCGGGTCGAGCAGGGTGTCCACCCTGTCCCTGGGCAGCAGCTTGCCGCGCGCCGTGTGCCGGGCCCGCGCCTTCTCGCCGCCGCCGAGGGCCGCCGCGGCCAGCTTGCCGCGCAGCTCCTCCACGAGCGCGAGATGGGCCTGTTCATTGGCCCGCCAGGCTTCCGACGCGGGGTCTGCCGCGCTGTGAAGCTCCGGTGCCTCCTGCATCCTGCGGTTCCCCTCACCGGTGATCGAACCTGTTAATGAGCGTTAACCATCGCCTTCAGGTTAACGACCGCTAACGTCGCTGTCTAGAATCGACCCCATGGCCAGCAGAACCGACGCACCCACCCGCCGCGAGCAGATCCTGAAGGAGGCCGCGCGGCTCTTCGCCGAGCGCGGGTTCCACGGTGTCGGCGTCGACGAGATAGGCGCCGCGGTCGGCATCAGCGGCCCCGGGCTGTACCGGCACTTCCCGGGCAAGGACGCGATGCTCGCCGAGCTGCTGGTCGGGATCAGCGGACAGCTGCTCACCGGGGCGAAGCGGCGCCTGGCGGAGGCGGACGGGGGCAGCGGCGCCCCGGCGGTCCTGGACTCGCTCATCGAGGGCCACATCGACTTCGCGCTCGACGACCGCCCCCTGATCACCCTGCACGACCGGGAGCTGGACCGGCTGCGGGACAGCGACCGCAAGCTGGTGCGGCAGCTCCAGCGGCAGTACGTGGAGCTGTGGGTGGAGGTGGTCCGCGAGGTGTACCCGGCGCTGACCGAACCGGCCGCCCGCTCGGCCGTCCACTCGGTCTTCGGCCTGCTGAACTCCACCCCCCACCTGGGCCGCGCCGGCACCCTCCCGGGCCGGGCGGTCACGGCGGAACTCCTGCACCGGATGGCCCGGGGGGCGTTCGCCGCGGCGGGGGCGGGGTGACGGGGGTCTCCGGCACCGGGGGCCCGGGGCGGCGGGGTGGCGGGGGTCTCCGGCGCCGGGGGCCCTGGGCGGCAGGGTGGGGTAGCTCACCCTGGACGCAGGACCGTACTCGCCGGTATCTTCGAGTCTGAGCAAGCGCTTAGACAGACGCGGAGGTGGGCGGCGTGCGCCGTACGGTGTTCAACGAGGATCACGAGGCGTTCCGGGAGACCCTTCGCGCCTTCATCGAGGCCGAGGTCGTGCCGGTGTACGACGAGTGGTTCGCCGCCGGCCAGGCGCCGCGCGACTTCTACTACAAGCTCGGCGAGCTGGGCATCTTCGGCATCAACGTGCCCGAGGAGTTCGGCGGCGCGGGCATGGACAGCCACAAGTTCGAGGCCGTCCTGTACGAGGAGACCGCCCGCGCGGGCGTGCAGTTCGGCGGCTCCGGCGTGCACGTGCTGCTCGCCCTGCCCTACATCAACATGCTCGCCACCGACGAGCAGAAGAAGCGCTACCTGCCGAAGTTCGTCACCGGCGAGGAGATGTGGGCCATCGCGATGACGGAGCCGGGCACCGGTTCCGACCTCGCGGGCATGAAGTCCACCGCCAGGCTCTCCGAGGACGGCACGCACTACGTCCTCAACGGCGCCAAGACCTTCATCACCGGCGGCGTCCACGCCGACCGCGTGATCGTGTGCGCCCGCACCGCCGCGCCCACCGCCGAGGACCGCCGCCACGGCATCTCCCTGTTCGCGGTGGACACCAAGTCCGAGGGCTACTCCGTCGGCCGCAAGCTCGACAAGCTCGGCCTGAAGACCTCCGACACCGCCGAGCTGGCGTTCGTCGACGTCAAGGTGCCGGTCGAGGACCTGCTGGGCGAGGAGAACAAGGGCTTCTACTACCTCGGCCACAACCTGGCCTCCGAGCGCTGGGGCATCGCCTTCGGCGCCTACGCCCAGGCCAAGGCCGCCGTCCGGTTCGCCAAGCAGTACGTGCAGGAGCGCACCGTCTTCGGCAAGCCGGTCGCCCACTTCCAGAACACCAAGTTCGAGCTGGCCGCCTGCCAGGCCGAGGTGGACGCCGCCGAGGCGGTCGCCGACCGCGCCACGGAGGCCCTGGACGCCGGTGAGCTGACCCCCGCCGAGGCCGCCTCCGCGAAGCTCTTCTGCACCGAGGTCGCCCACCGCGTCATCGACCGCTGCCTCCAACTGCACGGCGGCTACGGCTACATGAACGAGTACCCGATCGCCCGCCTGTACGCGGACAACCGCGTCAACCGCATCTACGGCGGCACCAGCGAGATCATGAAGACGATCATCGCCAAGGACATGGGCCTGTAAGGCCCCGCAGCCACCGGCCGGTACCACCACAGCCATGAGCCAGGCACTCGACGATCTCCTCGATCTGCTCGACCTGGAGCAGATCGAGGAGAACATCTTCCGCGGCCGGTCCCGCTCCGCCGTCGTCCCCCGGGTCTTCGGCGGACAGGTCGCGGCGCAGGCGCTGGTCGCCGCCGGGCGGACGGTCCCCGCAGACCGGCCCGCCCACTCGCTGCACGCGTACTTCCTGCGCCCGGGCGACCCCGGCGCGCCGATCGTCTACACCGTGGACCGCATCCGCGACGGCCGGTCCTTCACCACCCGGCGGGTGGTCGCCGTCCAGCACGGCAAGCCGATCTTCCACCTCTCGGCGTCCTTCCAGGCGGACGAGGAGGGGCTGGAGCACCAGGAGCCGATGCCGGCCTCGCCCGACCCGGCGACCCTGCCCACCTCCCAGGAGCGGCTGCGCGGCTACGGCCACCTGGCCCCCGAGGTCGTCGAGCGGTTCCTGGAGGCCCGCGAGGCGATCGACCTCCGCTACGTGGACGAGCCGCCGTACGGGCAGTACGGCGAGCCGCGCGAGCCGCACTCCCAGGTGTGGTTCCGCACCAACGGCAAGCTCCAGGGCGCCGTGGACGAGCCCCTGCTGCACGTCGTCCTCGCCACCTACGTCTCCGACATGACCCTGCTCGACTCCGTGCTGCTCGCACACGGACGCGGCGGCTGGGCCGTCGGCGACGTCGTGGGCGCCTCACTGGACCACGCGATGTGGTTCCACCGGCCCTTCCGCGCCGACGAGTGGCTGCTGTACGACCAGGAATCGCCCTCCGCGCACGGCGGCCGCGGCCTGGGTCAGGCGCGGATCTACACCCAGGACGGGCGGCTCGCCGTCACGGTCATCCAGGAGGGCGTGGTCCGGGTTCCGAGACAGCCGTGACCGGTGTGCCGTTCGAGATGACGTGTGACGCCAGCGGGACTAGGCTCACTGAGTGAAAGCCGCAGCGAACGGCATGCCCCGTACACGGGCTTCCGGACCTCGGGATCCCGGGACGCAGCACCCGCAGGCGCTCTCGCGCACGGGTGGGCTGTGAGGGTATCGGTGAATGCGCCGTTTCGCTCAACTCCGCTGCGGTACACCTGAAGACCGCGCCGCAATCTTCCGCAACCGCGGCGACGGCCATCACCTCGCGCGTTCCGTACGGGAGCCGCGAGAGACGATGGAGATGGAAGGTATTCCCATGCGATCACAGCGCACGAGGCGTCTTGTCGCGTTGTCCGCCTCCGGGCTGCTGCTGGCCGGCGGAGCCGCTCTCGGCACGGCCGGGAACGCGTTCGCCTCGGACCACAGCGACCACGGTTCCTACAGCAGCGACTACCGCGGTGACCACGGTGGCGGCGGCTGGTGGGGCGACGACGATGACGACGACTGGGGCTACGGTGGCGGCGACCACGGTGGCTACGACAACGGCGACCACGGTGGCTACGACAACGGCGGCTACGGCGGCGACCACGGCGGCTACGGCGGTGGCGGCGACCACGGCGGTGGCGGCGGCTACGGCGGTGGCGGCGACCACGGCGGCGGTGGCGGTGGCCACGGCGGCGGCGGTGGCGGCGGTCACGGCGGTGGCGGAGGTGGTGGCCACTGACCCGACCCGCGGGTGAACACGGTGTGCGGCTCCGTCCACGGAGCCGCACACCACGCGTTCCGGCGCGTCAGGCCAGGTTCGCCGCGGCGAGCAGATACGCCGTCATGGGGTCGTAGTGGCGCGGGCTGACCACGTGGTCGTCGAGGGGCACGGCCACCTGCACGGTGCCCTCGGCCTCGGCGAGGAACAGCGCCGGGTCGTTGCAGTCGGCGTACCCGACGGAGTCGACGCCGTGCCGGCCCGCGTACCCCGCCCAGCCGTGGTCGGCCACGACCAGGTCCGGCAGCGGGCGCCCCGCCCGCTCGAGACCGGTCAGAACGGCCCGCATCGGCTCCCCTGAGTGGGTGTGCCACAGCGTCGCCCCGTGCTCCAGGACGGCCACGTCGGCGAACTGCATCACGTAGCCCTCGTCCGTCTGCAGCCCGTCCGGGATGACCACGATCTCGCAGCCGGCGGCCCGCAGCGCGGCGGCCGTGGCCCGGTGCACGTCCAGCAGGCCACCAGGGTGGCCGGTCGCGAACAGCACCCGCTGGCGGCCCTCGGCCGCCTTGCGCAGCCGCGCGGCCAGCCGCTCCAGCGCGTCCACCGTCAGCTCGGGGTCGATGGTGTCCTGCCCGTGACGGTACTCGGGGTCGTCGTTGACACCCACCCGCTCGGCCATCACCGCGAGGACGTCCTGCTCGTCGGTCCAGCGGTCGCCCAGTTCGAGGCCGAACCAGAAGTTGCGGACACCGTTGGCGAGCTGACGGTAATGGGAGAGGTTGTTCTCGCGGGGCGTGGCGACGTCCCCCGCGATACGGGTTCGCACCAGGTGTTCGATCAGCTGGGCGCGGCTGGGTGTCCCGGATATCGGCATGTCCTCCATTGTGGGGCAGGGTGGCGCCGCGGTCTTCGGCATACCGCCCGCTGGGACGGGTCTCACTCGCCCCTGCCGTCAGTCCCGCCGCAGTGCGAACCACAGCTCCATGCGGACGTCCGGATCGTCCAGGTCGGCGGCCAACAGCCCCGTGCAGCGGGCGATCCGCTGCCGCACGGTGTTGCGGTGCACACCCAGTGCCACCGCCGTGCGGTCCCAACTGCCGTGCAGCGACAGCCATGTACGCAGGGTCTCGGTGAGCGCGGGCTGCCCGGCGAGGGGGGCGAGCAGGGTGCGGGCGTGCGTCTCGGCGTCCGCCCCCGGCACCAGGTCCGCCAGCGCCGGCCGCGCCGCGTGCCGGAGCAGCGGGGTGCGGGTGGCGCGGGCCCGGGCAAGGGCGCGGGCGGCCTGGGCGTCGGCGGCCGGCCAGTCACCCGGCCCGGCCGGTGCGCTCACACCGAGGGTCCAGCCGGGCTGCGGAGCCGGTTCCCGGTCCGCCGGCACCAGCACCCGGACGACCTCGCGGCCGAGGTCGACCAGCGGTGAACCGAGGGCGGCGCCGAGCGCGGAGGCGGCGACCGGGTCCGGCGCCTGGGCCTCCGGCCGGGCCTGCACGACGAGCCACCGCCCGGTCCCGAGCAGTGGGGCCACCTCGTCGGGCGTGGCCCCGAGCAGCAGCCGTACGAGCGCCGAGGAGCGCGCCGCGCCGGCCCCGCTGTGGTGCTCCCCGGTGAGCAGCGCCAGCAGGACGGAGGCGACGGAGGCGATGGTGTGGTCACCGGGCTCCCGGCGGGACGCGGCCACCCCGAGCACGAACCCCTCACCGGCGCCGAGCGCGTACACGGCGAGATGGGTGTCGCCGAGGGTGTCCGTGGCGGAGGTGGGCTGCGGGGCCGGCGTGGCCGTGGGGCGGCCGGGCCGGGACGCCGGTCCGACCACGGCGGCCAGCCGGGCCAGCGCCGCCGTCGCGCCCCGCGGTGCCTCCCGGCCCGCCGTCGCGACCTCCGTGCCGTCCGGGCCGTACAGCACCGCGCGACCGCCGAGGCGCTGGGCCAGCTGGCGCAGCACCGAGGGCACCGGATCCGGCCGGGCGGCGGCCGCGGCGAGGCTCTGCTGGGCCTCGGTGACGCGGCGCAGCTCGGCCAGCCGGGCCTGCGCCATCAGCTGCCAGACCGCGCGGGCCACGCCGGAGAACGTGGTCTGCGGCGGGACCTCCAGCAGGGGCAGGCCGAGGCGGTCGCAGGCGGCGACCAGGGCGGCCGGGACCGTGTCGTGCACCGGGGCCACCCCGAAGCCGAGGGCGGCGCCGCCCGCCGCCACGATCCGCGAGACGTAGCCGTCGAAGTACGCGCCGAGGCCGGGATCGGTGCCGGTGCCGGTGCCTGTGTCCGAGCCGGTGCCCGTCCCGGTGCCGGTGCCGGTGCCAGTGCCCGTCCCGGTGCCCGAGCTTGCGCCGGTGTCCGTGCCGGTGCCCGTGCCCGGCGTCTCCGGGATGTGCACCCCGGCCGTGAGCAGCAGCTCACCGCCGAGCAGATACGGGTACGGGTCGGCCATCTCCGAGGTGTGCGCCCAGTGGATCACCCTCTCCGGGCCGGCGGGCCCGGCGATCTGCCGCAGGGCGAGGTCCTCCCGGGCCAGCAACGCCTGGAGCGTCACCGGTGGGGTCGGCGGGACCGCTGGGGCGATCGTCTCCGGCATGGTGTGCGCTTCCTCCATCCCACCCCGTGCATATGGATGAAACGTACACTTCGCAGTCGCTTTCCGGCCACCTACTGTCAAGTGAGCACGGCAGCCGCGGGTACGGGCGGATGTCCCCGCGAGCCGCTGCCGACACACCCGAAGCATCTGCACGACACGCCACCGGACAGTGCGCGAAGGAGGGCCCCACATGGCCGTCGACTACACAGTGATCGTCGTCTATCTCGCCGGCATGCTGGCCATGGGCTGGTGGGGCATGCGCCGCGCCAGGTCCAAGAGCGAGTTCCTGGTGGCCGGCCGGCGCCTCGGCCCCGCCATGTACTCCGGCACCATGGCGGCGATCGTCCTCGGCGGCGCGTCCACCATCGGCGGTGTGGGCCTCGGCTACCAGTACGGCCTCTCCGGCGCCTGGATGGTCTTCACCATCGGCCTGGGCCTGCTCGCCCTGTCGGTCTTCTTCTCCGCGCGCATCGCCCGCCTGAAGGTCTACACCGTCTCCGAGATGCTCGACCTGCGCTACGGCGGCCGGGCCGGCGTGATCTCGGGCGTGGTCATGTGGGCGTACACCCTCATGCTCGCGGTGACCTCCACCATCGCCTACGCCACGATCTTCGACGTCCTGTTCGACGTGAACCGCACGGTAGCGATCGTCATCGGCGGCTCGATCGTCGTCGCGTACTCGACCCTCGGCGGGATGTGGTCCATCACGCTGACCGACATGGTCCAGTTCGTCGTGAAGACCATCGGCGTGCTGCTGCTCCTGCTGCCGATCGCGGTCGTCAAGGCGGGCGGCTTCGCCGAGATGAAGGCCAAGCTGCCGACCGAGTACTTCGACCCGCTGGGCATCGGCGGCGAGACGATCTTCACCTACGTCCTGATCTACACCTTCGGCATGCTGATCGGCCAGGACATCTGGCAGCGCGTGTTCACCGCCCGCAGCGACCGGACCGCCCGCTGGGGCGGCACGGTGGCCGGGACGTACTGCCTGGTCTACGCGGTCGCCGGCGCGGTGATCGGCACGGCCGCCAAGGTGCTCTACCCCGAGCTGGGCTCCCCCGACGAGGCCTTCGCCACCATCGTCAAGGACGAACTCCCGGTCGGCGTGCGCGGTCTGGTGCTGGCCGCCGCCCTGGCCGCCGTGATGTCGACCTCCTCCGGCGCCCTGATCGCCTGTGCCACGGTCGCCAACAACGACATCTGGTCGCGGCTGCGCGGGGCCGTGCGGCGGGACGGCGAGGACCACGACGAGGTCGCGGGCAACCGTGCCTTCATCCTGGTCATGGGCCTGGCCGTGATCGGCACGGCGATCGCCCTGAACAACGTGGTGGAGGCGCTGACCCTGGCCTACGACCTCCTCGTCGGCGGCCTGCTCGTCCCCATCCTCGGCGGCCTGCTGTGGAGGCGCGGCACCGTCCAGGGCGCCCTGGCCGCCGTCGCCGTCGGCGGCCTCGCCGTGATCGGCCTGATGGCCGGCTACGGCATCCTCGCCAACGAGCCCGTCTACTACGGCCTGCTGGCCTCCCTCGTGGCCTACGTCGCCGTCTCCCTGGCGACGAAGCCCACCGACGAGACCGTCCTCGCCGCCTGGCGCGAGCGCCTCGCCGGACGATCTCCCGAACTCGCGTCCGAACCGGTCCCGGCTCACCAGTAGAGTCGTACGGAAAGCAGTACATGCGCGACGAAGCGCAAGAAAGAAGGCATTCGACCATGAGCAGCAACGAGACGCCCCGCGGCCCCGTCGACTCCTCCCGCATCCCGCGGTACGCCGGTCCCGCGACCTTCGCCCGGCTGCCCCGCCTCGACGAGGTCGGCACCGCCGACGTCGCCGTCGTCGGCGTGCCGTTCGACTCCGGCGTCTCGTACCGGCCGGGCGCCCGCTTCGGCGGCAACGCCATCCGCGAGGCGTCCCGGCTGCTGCGCCCCTACAACCCCGCGCAGGACGCCTCCCCCTTCGCCCTCGCCCAGGTCGCGGACGGCGGTGACATCGCCGTGAACCCGTTCAACATCAACGAGGCCGTCGACACCATCGAGGCCGCCGCCGACGACCTGCTCGGCACCGGCGCCCGCCTGATGACCCTGGGCGGCGACCACACCATCGCGCTGCCGCTGCTGCGCTCGGTCGCCAAGAAGCACGGCCCGGTCGCCCTGCTCCACTTCGACGCCCACCTGGACACCTGGGACACCTACTTCGGCGCCGAGTACACCCACGGCACCCCGTTCCGCCGCGCGGTCGAGGAGGGCATCCTCGACACCTCCGCGCTCTCCCACGTCGGCACCCGCGGCCCCCTCTACGGCAAGCAGGACCTCACCGACGACGAGAAGATGGGCTTCGGCATCGTCACCTCCGCGGACGTCTACCGCCGCGGCGCGGACGAGGTCGCCGACCAGCTGCGCCAGCGCATCGGCGACCGCCCGCTGTACATCTCCATCGACATCGACTGCCTCGACCCGGCCCACGCGCCCGGCACCGGCACCCCGGAGGCGGGCGGCATGACCTCCCGCGAGCTGCTGGAGATCCTGCGCGGGCTGGCGTCGTGCAACCTGGTCTCGGCGGACGTCGTCGAGGTCGCCCCCGCGTACGACCACGCGGAGATCACCTCGGTCGCGGCCTCCCACACGGCCTACGAACTGACCACCATCATGAGCCGCCAGATCGCGGCGGCCCGCAACGCCTGACGCTCCGTACGACGCCGCGGGCCGCCGGCCCGCGGCGCCCGGCGCCCGGCGCTCCTTACGACGCTCCTTAGGGGACCGAGAGCAGTGACTCACGACCACGACCTGGTACTCCGCCCGACCGCCGCACAGACGGAGGCCGCGCTGAACCCGCCCCCCGGCCGCAACGGCGGAGACCTGGTCGTGGAGACCCTGGCCGGGCTGGGCGCGACGACCGTCTTCGGCCTGCCCGGCCAGCACGCCCTCGGCATGTTCGACGCCCTGCGCCGCTCCTCGCTGCGCTACGTCGGCCTGCGGGTGGAGAACAACGCGGGCTTCGCGGCCGACGCGTACGGCAGGATCACCGGTGAGGCGGCCCCGCTGCTGCTGTCGACCGGTCCCGGCGCCCTGACCTCGCTCGCCGCCCTCCAGGAGGCGGCGGCCGCCTCCGCCCCCGTCCTGGCGATCAGCAGCCAGATCCCCACGGCGGGCCTGGGCGGCGGCCGGCACGGCTACCTCCACGAACTCCCCGACCAGGCGGCCTCGTTCCGGGGCGTGGTGAAGTCGGTGCACACCGTCCGCACCCAGTCCCAGATCCCCTCCGCCATCGCGGCGGCCTGGCAGTCGGCGCTGACGGTCCCGCACGGCCCGGTGTGGGTGGAGATCCCCCAGGACGTGCTCCTGGCGCACACCGCCCTGCCGGTGGTGACCGCGATGGACGCGACCCCCGACGACGTGGTCCCGCGCCCCGAACTGACGGCGCTCGCCGCCGACCTGCTGTCCCGCGCGTCCCGTCCGGCGATCATCGCGGGCGGCGGGGTCGTACGCTCCGACGCCTCGGGCAAGCTCCGGGCGCTGGCCGAGAAGCTGAACGCCCCCGTCGTCACGACCTTCGGCGGCAAGGGCGCCTTCCCCTGGCGGCACCCCCTCTCCCTGCAGTCCTGGCTGGAGGACCGGCACACCACGGACTTCCTGGAGGACGCCGACGTACTCCTGGTGGTCGGCTCCGGCCTCGGCGAACTCTCCTCCAACTACCACACGTTCAAGCCCCGGGGCCGGATGATCCAGATCGAGGCCGACCCCGGCAAGCTGGAGTCCAACCACCCCGCCCTCGGTGTCCACGCCGACGCCCGCCTGGCGCTCCAGGCCCTGCTGGAGACGGTGACGGAGCGCCCGGACGAGTCGGCGGCGCAGCGGGTGCGCGAGGTCCTGGCCAAGGTCGGCGACCGCATCGCCGCCCAGGAACTCACCCTGGAACAGGACGTCCTGGCCTCGGTCCGCCGCGCCCTCCCGTCCGGCTCCCCGTCCTTCTGGGACATGACGATCCTCGCGTACTGGGCCTGGTCGGCGTTCGACCCCCAGGGCGCCAACACCATGCACTCGGCCCAGGGTGCCGGCGGCCTCGGCTACGGCTTCCCCGCGGCGCTCGGCGCGGCGGCGGCCGACCCGTCCCGCCCCGTGCTGGCGGTCTCCGGCGACGGCGGCGCCCTGTACTCGATCGCCGAGCTGGCGACGGCGAAGCAGTACGGCCTGGACGTCACCTGGCTGATCGTCGACGACGGCGGCTACGGCATCCTCCGCGAGTACATGACGGACGCCTTCGGCCAGGCGACGGCCACCGAACTGGCCCGCCCGGACTACGTGTCCCTGGCGGAGTCCTTCGGCGTGCCGGCGGTGCGGACGACTCCGGAGACCCTGTCGGACGACCTGGCGAAGTCCCTCGCCTCGCCCGGCCCGTCGGTGGTCGTACTCCCGGCACTGCTCAGGATGTTCGCGGCCACGCACCTGGACTAGGCGGAGGACGGCAGCGCCGCCCCGGCGCAGTCGTGGCGCACCGGGGCGGACCTCTGCTCGGGAAAGACCTCTCCGGACCCCTACGGGGGGAATGCGCCGTCGACGCCGGGCGTGCCTGTCGCTCGTCGGTCAGGCAGGCGCATGCGCCCGCTCTTGGTCACCGAGGCCGGTAGGCGGTGGCCAGCACGGAGACGGTGACCTGATCGGGCAGGACACCGCCGTCGTTCAGGTCTGCACCGCTCACGTGGCGTGCGCTCGGCGTCATCGCCACGAGGTCCAGCACGTCCGGCCTGGTCAAGGACGCGGAGTACTCCACCTCTTCGGTCACGACGACCTCGAAGAGGGGGTCGAGTGCCCGGTGCAGGCGCTGTTCCTTGGCCGGGTCGATCGTGACCATCGCGGGCACCTGGTCGCGCAGCTCGGCCAGGTGCCGCCCGGTGGGTCGGATCACGATCAGCCGGCCGGCCGGGCGCAGTACTCGGTGGAACTCGGCCGGATTGCGGGGGGCGAACACGTCCAGCACGACATCGGCTGCCCCGTCGGCCAGTGGGAAGGGGCGGAAGACGTCCCAGGCCACCGCGGCGGCACGGTCGTGGACACGGGCTGCCGAGCGCAGCGCGCGCACCGATGTGTCCAGCCCCAGGCCACGAGCGCCGGGCAGCTGATCGAGTACGCCGGCCAGGTAGTAGCCCGTGCCGCACCCCGCATCCACCACCGTGCCCCGCCCGGACACGGCGTCGGCCGCGAGGCGGGCCCCGACTTCGCGGATGGGCGCGTAGGCGCCGGTGGCCAGGAACCGGTCCCGGGCCCGGACCATGGCTGCGTCGTCGCCGCTGGTGGCGCGGGTGCCCGTGCGCAGGCCGGCATAGCCGTGGCGGGCGATGTCGAAGGTATGACCTCCCCGGCAACGCAGTGCACCGTGGTCGTGGTGCAGGCGACGCGTACGACACGTCGGGCAGCGCAACAGGTCGAGGGAGAGGCCGAGGGCAGGGGGAAGCGACACGGGCACGAGGCACTCCTGGCAGAAGTGAAGGGAAGGGAGGGGATCGTGCCTGCGCGATCAGCGCGTCACTGCCTCAGAAAGGGACGGGCAGCGTCGGCGAGGTGAGGGACGCAGCAGGCACACCGAGGAGGGCGACGCCGTCCGGCATCGCCCTCAGCGCCTTCCGGTCACAGGAAGCAGCAGTGCGGGGTGCTCATGAATGCCACGTCACAAGTCTACGAGCGCGGTGAGGTCCTTCCTCGCCCGGGAGTCGGGAGGTTCGGCCCCGGTCGTCTCCGCGGAGCCGGGGGAGCGGGGGAGGGGCGTGGGCAGCGGTACCCGGCCTGATGCAGGGGCCGCCGTGCGGACGAGAGCCGTGGAGTCCCGGCCCGGTGCAGGGCCCGCCGTGCGGACGAGAGCCGCGGCACCGTCCTGGGATCCATGGCCTCACCGGGATCAGCGGCCGGGAGTCAACCGCCGTCCCGTCCCCTGAGGCCGGTGCCGGCGTCCGGGGTGCGGTTTTCCGAACCGCCGATTCGGGGGTGGGCACGATCGACCGCCCTCCTCCGTCCGGCCGAGGATGAGGGCATGGCTGAGACAGCGACGGACACCGGGACGAGCACGACCGCCCGAGCGGAAGACCTGCACCGTGAGTACGGACGCGGCGGCGCCGCCGTGCGGGCGTTGCGCGGGGTGTCGGTGGCCTTCGCGCCCGGGACGTTCACGGCGGTGATGGGGCCGTCCGGCTCCGGCAAGACCACCTTGCTGCACTGCCTGGCGGGGATGGACCGACCCACGCGGGGCTCCGTCTGGTGGGGCGGTACCGAGGTGTCCCGACTGCCCGAACGGCGGCTGGCGGCACTGCGGCGCGGTCGCGTCGGGTTCGTGTTCCAGGCGTTCAATCTGATGCCCGCGATGACGGTCGAGCAGAACGTCGAACTTCCCGGCCGGCTGGCCGGCGAGCGGCCCGACCGGGGCCGGGTGCGGGACGCGCTCGCCCGGGTGGGACTGGCCGGGCGAGAGCGACACCGGCCGGGGCAGTTGTCCGGTGGGCAGCAGCAGCGGGTGGCGATCGCCCGGGCACTGGTCTCCCGTCCCCCGGTGCTGTTCGCCGACGAGCCGACCGGCGCGCTCGACCGCGCCACCGGCCACGAGATCCTCGCCCTGCTGCGCGCCGGTGTGGACGAGGACGGCGGGACCTGCGTGATGGTGACCCACGATCCGGTGGCCGCCGGATACGCGGACCGGGTGCTGATGCTCGCCGACGGCGTGGTGGTGGACGCGCTCGACCGGCCCACCGCCGCCCAGGTCGGCGCATGCCTGAGCCGGCTGGGTGGAGGAGGGCAGTGATCTTGCTCGCGCTCGGGCAGCTGCGCCGCCGTCCGGCTGCCTTCGTCGGTCTGGCGGTCGCGCTCTTCCTCGCCGTCGCCACCCTGACGCTGTTCGGCTCGCTGTTCGCCGCCCACATCACCACCCCGGCGGCAGCCCGGGAGGCGACCACTGGGCCCGGCCTGATGGTGATCGCCGGCGCCTTCGGCGAGATCGCCGTGCTGGTCGCGTTCTTCGTCGTGGTCAATGCGCTGGGGTTCGCGCTGCGCCGGCAGCACCGGGAGCTGGCCCTGCTGCGCACCATCGCGGCGACACCCCGCCAGGTGCGGCGTCTGGTCCGTGGCGAGGTCGTCCTGACCACGCTGTTGGTGGCCGTGCCGGGCGGGGCCGTCGGCACGGCGGCGGCCCAGGGCTTCCTCACCGAGTTGCAGCGGCGGGAGATGGCGGCGCCGGGCGTGCGGGTGCCGGGGACCCCCGTACCGGTGTCGGTGGCGCTGGCCGTCGCACTGGCCGTCGGCCTGACGGCCTCGGCCGTGGCGGCGCGGCGGATCTCCCGGATCGCGCCCGCGGCCGCCCTCACGGCGAGTGCGACCGAACACGGGCGGGCGGGTGCACCGCGTCTGCTCGCCGCGGTCGGCGTGCTGGTGGGCGGTGGCCTGCTACTGCGGCTGGCCGCGACGCGGACAGCGGAGCAGGTCGACAAGGCGGGTCAGGCCGCGTTGCTCGGTTCGCTGGTGCTGCTGGTCGCGGTCGCTCTTGCGGGGCCGCTCGTGGCGCGCGTCCTGGCGGCGGGGCTGGGCACGCCGGTACGGGTGCTGGCACCCAGTGCGGGATGGCTGGCCGACGCCAACCTCCGCGGGTACGCGCGCCGGCTGTCGTCCGCCGTGGTGCCGGTCGCACTGCTCGTGGGTCTGTCGGGCACCATGCTGATCATGACCAGTACCGCTCGGCACGCCGCCGGCACGGCAGCGTCCAGCGTCACTTCCGCCACGGATGTCTGGCTGCGTCAGGCCGAGTTGGCGTTGCTCGTCTGCTTCGCCGCCGTCTCCACCGTCAACACCCTGGTCGCCGTGACCGCCGAACGGCGTCGCGAGTTCGCGCTGCTGCGGCTGGTCGGCGCGACCCGGTCGCAGCTGCTGCGCATGCTGACCGCGGAGGCGGTGCTGACCACGGCGGTAGGGGTCCTGCTCGGCATGACGGTCGCGGGCGCCGCGTCGGCGGCGTTCAGCACGGCGGTGAACGGGTCGCCGTCGCCGTCTCTCCCCGTGGCCGACTGCTGGTGGATCGTCGCGGGCGCGACGGTGCTGACCGTCCCGGGCATCCTGGCCACGGGCCTGTGGGCGGTGCGCGGTCCGGCGGCGGAGCTGGTGGGAGGCGGCGGTGACTGAACGCGGCGAAGGGTCGGCTGCCGAGGGCGCGGGCGGGGGACAGACACCCACCCGGACACGGTGGAGGGTCCGCCGGCCGCCTCGGGCGGCCCTGCCCGGGTCCCCGGAGCCGGCCGTGGCCGAGCAGCGGCGTTACCTCTCCGTCCGGGGTGGCGAATGGACCTTCGCCGCCGCCGGACTGCCGCTCGCCCTGCTCGGCGGGAGCTATGCGCTCGCCGTCCTCTACGCGGGGACGCTGCTTTCGCTCACCGTGCTCGGGCTGCCCTTCGTGGCCGCCGCGCTCCTGGGTGCACGTGGTCTCGGCGCGATGCACCGGCGGCTGGTGGGCCGGTTGCTCGGCGAACATGTGGAGACGCCGGCCAGGCTGCCCCGCCCGGTGGGCGTGGTCGCCCGTGGGCGTGCCGTGCTGACCGACCCGGTCGCCTGGCGGGCGCTGCTCTATCTGGTGCTGCGGCTGCCCCTCGGCGTGCTGGGGTTCACCGCAGCCGTGGCGCTACCCCTCGGCTGCGGCTGGCTGATCGGCTTCCCGCTCTGGGCACGCCTGCTGGAACCGGACGCGCGGCCCGCCACCTGGCCGGTTGCCGTCTCCGTGCCGCTGGGCCTGGTGATCCTGTCCGCAGTGCCCGGCGCGGTTCGGGTGCTGAGCGGAGCGAACCGACGGCTGGCGCGGCTGCTGCTCGGCCCGGCCCGTGCCCAGCGGCGCGTCCGGGAGCTGGAGACCGCCCGCGCCACCCTGCTGGCGCAGAACACCGACGAGCTGCGCCGCCTGGAGCGTGACCTGCATGACGGCACCCAGGCCCGGCTGGTCGCCCTCGCGCTCACCCTCTCGCTGGCCGAAGACGCGCTCGCTCACGCCTGCGGCCCGGACCTCGTACGGCTGCGCACCCTGATGGGCCGCGCCCGCGGCCAGACCGACGACACCATCACGGAGCTGCGGCGGCTCACCCGGGGCATTCACCCGGTGGCACTGGACGGCGGCCTCGGCGAGGCGCTGCCAGGACTTACCGCCACCTCGCCAGTGCCGGTCACGGTCCGCCTGAACCTGCCGGAGCGCCCGGACCAGGTGGTCGAGCGGGCCCTCTACTTCTGCACTGCCGAGCTGCTCACCAACGTCGCCAAGCACAGCGGTGCCCGCTCGGCCGAACTCGAGGCGAGTGCGAGCGACGGCCGGGTCCGCCTGTCCGTGCGCGACGACGGCCGCGGCGGTGCGGCGCTCGGCGTCGGCACCGGCCTGACAGGACTGGCCGAGCGGCTCGCGGCGGTGGACGGGGCTCTGCGGATCGACAGCCCGCCCGGCGGACCGACCGTGGTCACCGCCGAACTGCCGATGCGTCTGTGACGGTCGATCGGCCCCCGTCCTCCGCCAGATAGGCGAGGACGGCCTTCACCCGGCGGTTGTCCGTGTGTGTCGCCCGCAGACCGAACTTGGTGAAGACGGCGGCGACGTGCTTCTCCACCGCCCGTTCCGACACCACCAGCAGCGCGGCGACGGAGCGGTTGGAGTGGCCCTGTGCCATCAGCTCCAGCACCTCACGCTCGCGAGGCGTCAGGGTGTCCACCCGGCTGCGGTGTCCCCCGCGCATCAGCTGGGTGACGATCTCCGGGTCGAGCGCCGTACCCCCCTCGGCGACCCGGTGCAGCGCGTCCACGAACTCGCAAGTGCGCGCGACGCGTTCCTTCAGCAGATACCCGATGCCCGCCGCCCCGTCCGCCAGCAGACGGGAGGCCCAGACGGTCTCGACGTGCTGAGAGAAGACCACGATGCCGACTTCGGGCGTCCTCGCACGGATCTCCACGGCGGCGCGGATGCCCTCATCGGTCCGGGTGGGCGGCATCCGGATGTCCACCACGGCCACATCGGGCCGGTGCTCACTCACCGCGGCGAGCAAGCCAGGGGCCGTCCCGGTGGTGGCCACCACCTCACACCCACGGGCGTCGAGCAACTCGACCATGCCGTCCCGCAGAACGACTGAGTCCTCGGCCAGAACCACGCGCAGACGCCTGTTGCTCACGTCACCCATTATCTGCCGGCGCGGATGCCGTGGACCCCGCCCGGTGCCCCGGGGCGCGGGACGCCTGGGTGACCGCCGGTTCCGGCCGGCTCGCATATGATCATGTGCATGTCCGCACTCCGTGAGCGTTCGGCTATGGCGCAACTGGCCCCCGGCGAGCGGCTCCTGGCCTACGGAACCGTCGTCCCCGCCAAGAGCGCCAAGGGCGTCGGTATCGGCGGAGCCGCCGCGACCCGCCTGGTCAACACCGTCGGCGCCGGGTCCGACGGGGCCGGCAGTATCGCCGCGGGGATGCCGCGCACCTCGGGGGCGCTGCTGCTGCGGGTGACCGACCGACGCGTCGGCCTGGTCCAGCCGCTGGACGGCACCCCGGTGTGGGAGGTGCCGCGGGCCTGGGTGACCCGGGTCGAACGCAGGCCCCGGACGCAGGCGATGGCCCGCTTCAGGCTGCACTACGCCGACGGTTCCTGGCTCGCGTTCCTCACCATGCGGCGCCGCACGATCGACGGGTTCCGCACCCACATCGGCTGAACCCCCCTGCTCCTGTCCGCGGCACCCCCCACCCGTCTCACGAGGTGGTCCGCGAAGAGGTGACCGCGGGAACCAGGTGACCCCGCGAACTCCGGGCGGAACTGGGCGGCCCGGACGGTCGTCCTTCGTGGTGTTCAAGATCGCGCGGCCCCGACCAGGCCGTGCGGGCCGGCACCGCGGGGGAGTGCGAGACGTGTTCGATGCTGTGTTCGGCGACGACTACGGGTTCCTGACCGGACTCACCGTCGTCGCGGCCCTGTCCGGCGGGGCGGCGTGGTGGGGGGCCCGGCGGTGGCGGGCCGGACATGCCGTCTGGTGGCTGCCGTTCGTCTTCTGTCTCACCGGCGTCCTCGGAGTCACCCTCGCGCTGCGGTCCGGCGAGGGCGGCGGTGCCGCCGCGTGCGTGATCGACCATGAGGTCACCGAGCCGCTGCACACCACCCAGGGCCGGTGGAACCTGGCCATGTTCGTGCCGGTGGGACTGTTCGGCGTACTGGCCCTGCGGCGGCCCCTGCCCGTGCTGGCCGGGGTCCTGGCGCTGCCCTGCCTCATCGAACTCGCCCAGGCCCTGGCGCCGTTCACGAGCGGCATCTGCGACAGCGCCGACCTGGAGATGAACGCCGCCGGGGGAGTCCTCGGCCTGTCCGCGGGGCTGCTGCTGGTGCGCGGCCGCGTCGGCTGGCGGGCCTGGGGCAGGCCCACCCTGATCGCGGCCGGGGCCCTCGCCCTCGTCGGCGCCACCCTCGTACGGACCTCGGTCACCCTCGACCACGTGGACGGCTCCAGCGTGCGGGACGCGCACGGTGACGAACGGGCCGTCGCCGAGCGTGCCGTACGGCAGGCGTTCGGCGGCCGGTACCAGGTCGGCCGGGTCCAGATCAGTCCGGGTTTCGACGGCTACAACGGGACGATGTACGTCCAGTTCTCCGGAGGGGGCTCGGCGGAGCTGATGTGGCCCGGTGGGCGCCGGATCACCGTCGACTTCCCGGGCGACCTCGCCGCGGGCTTCACCGTCCCGGGTGCCACCCCGCCGCGCGACGCCGCGGGCGCGTTCCGCATCGGCCGCACCTACATGCACGCCCACTACCCGTGGGCCGGGTCGGCCACCCGGCACACGACACGGCCGGTCGCCGAGGGCCAGGACGGGGAGGGGTGGGTCACCTCCTGGCGCTTCGTGGAGCACGGCGTCGCCATGCCCCGCAGTCTCGACGTGCGGATCGACCGGGCCGGGCACGTGCACGGACTGGCGGCCGACCTCGGCCCCACGCACGTGGACCTCCCGGCCGGGCTGCTGTCGGCCCGGCAGGCGGAGGACGCCGTCGGGACACAGGAACGGAAGAGCGGGGCCGACACGGGGAGGCTGCGGATCCACGCCGACGAACTGACCACGCGACGCACCAAGGGCGACCGTGGCCCTTGGCGTGCCGTGTGGTCCGTGGAGGTCGCCGACCCGGGGTGCAGGCCGGACGGGCAAGGAGACGGCTGCGACCCCTACGTCGTGGCCGTGGACGCCGCGACCGGGCGCTACGCCGACTGACGCGTCCCGGCGGCGGTGCGCCGGATCGCGTCCGCCGCCGTCCGTGCCACCGCCCGCACCCCGGTACGGATCTCGAACTCACGCCCTGCGAACATGCGTACAACTTTCGGCACCCCTGGCGAGTCCAGTCAGGCAGCGCACAGCTGCGCTCGACGGCGTTCAGGGGGACGCCCGTACCACGTTCTAGGGGGAACCTTTCATGACCCACCGGATACCCGGACGCACCGGCACGCTCGCGCTCGCCGTCAGCGCCGCGCTGCTCGTGCCGGCCGTCACGGCCGCCACCCCGGCCGCTGCGGCCACCCCGGCCGTGACCTGTACGTCCGGCAAGGCCGGCCTGGCCGCCAAGCTGAAGAAGGACATCACCACCGCCCTGCAGAACCGCAAGGGCACGGTCGCCGTCGGCCTGTACGACCGCAGCACCAGGACCACCTGCACGCTGCGCGCCACCAGCGCCTACGACTCGGCCAGCACCGTCAAGGTCACCGTGCTCGCCACGCTGCTGTGGGACGCCAGGAAGCACAACCGGTACCTGACCACCACCGAGCAGTCGCTCGCCACGGCCATGATCACGAGGTCCGACAACGACGCGACCAGCAGGCTGTGGAAGCAGCTCGGCCTGACGAAGATCAAGGGCTTCCTGTCCGCCGCCGGCATGACCAAGACCGTGCCGGGGGCGGGCGGTTACTGGGGACTGACCCGGGAGAACGTCACCGACGAGCAGAAGCTGCTCAAGCTCGTCACGGCCAGGAACAGCGTGCTGAGCGACAACTCCCGGGCGTACATCCTGAAGCTGATGGGCAAGGTCGTCACCGACCAGCGCTGGGGCACGCCCGCCGGCGCGCCGTCCACCGTCGCCGTGCACGTCAAGAACGGCTGGCTGCAGCGCTCCACGCACGGCTGGCGGGTGCACAGCCTGGGCACGTTCAACGGCGCCGGCCACGACTACATGATCAGCGTGCTGACGCAGGACAACAGCACGATGGGCTACGGCGTCACCACGATCCAGAACGTCGCCAAGGCCATCCACAAGGACCTCGTGCCGACCAAGTCCACCAGCAGGCTCTACGCCCCCACGGACCGGCCCGGCGAGGCGCTCGTCCCGGTCCCGCCGCAGGGCTGAGGCGGGGGACCCGCGACGGACGAGGGCGCGGCCGGCCCGCGCCCTCGTCCGGGCGCTCCTGGCCGGCCGGCACCGTGAGCACCACCGTGTCGCCGCCGGTCACGGCTGCCTGACCCCCGTCAGCACACCGGGCTGCGAAGAGCCGGTCCCGCCGATTCCTCGAATTCCCGTACTGCGAACATCAGTACAGCCGTCGCACGCTCCCGGCAGCCGCGCCCGGCGGCGTGCGGGGGCCGCCCGGCGGCAGCGACCGAATGCCCGAACGACGTTCCAGGGGGAACCACTTCATGACCCACCGGATATCCGGCCGAGCACTGGCGACCACCCTCGGTGCCACGCTGCTCCTGCCGGCCCTCGCCGCCTCCCCGGCCGCGGCGGCACCGACGCCGGCCGTCAGCTGCACCTCCGCCAAGGCGGGCCTGGCCGCCAAGCTGCAGACGGACATCACCGCGGCGCTCGCCGGCCGCACCGGCACCGTCGCCGTCGGCCTGTACGACCGTTCCACCGGCACCACCTGCACGCTGAACGCCACCACCGCCTTCGACTCGGCCAGCACCGTCAAGGTCACCGTGCTCGCCACGCTGCTGTGGGACGCGAAGAAGACCGACCGCTACCTCACCGACACCGAGGCCGAACTGGCCACGGCCATGATCACCCAGTCGGACAACGACGCGACCAGCAAGCTGTGGAAGCAGCTGGGCCTGGCGAAGATCAAGGGCTTCCTGGCCGCCGCCGGGATGACGAAGACCGTGCCGGACGAGGAGGGTTACTGGGGGCTGACCCAGGAGAACGTCACCGACGAGCAGAAGCTGCTCCAGCTCGTCACCGCCAGGAACAGCGTGCTGAGCGACAACTCGCGTGCCTACATCCTGAAGTTGATGGGCCAGGTCGTCGCCGACCAGCGCTGGGGCACGCCCGCCGGCGCGCCGTCCACCGTCGCCGTGCACGTCAAGAACGGCTGGCTGCAGCGCTCCACGCACGGCTGGCGGGTGCACAGCCTGGGCACGTTCAACGGCGCCGGCCACGACTACATGATCAGCGTGCTGACCCAGGACAACAGCACGATGGACTACGGCGTCGCCACGATCCAGAACGTGGCCAAGGCCGTCCACAAGGCCCTCGTGCCGACCACACCGGCCACCAGGCTGTACACCCCGACGGGCAGGCCGAGCGAGGCGTTCGTCCCGGTGCCGCCGCAGGGCTGACCCCTCGGCACACGCGCGGCCGGGGCTTCACGGGACGGTCTCCCGCCGGACACCGTCCCGTCCTACGGTGACGCTCATGCGCCTGAGAACCGTACTCGCCACCCTGACCGCCGTCCTGGCGGCGGCCGGCTCGCTGACCGCCGCCGGCCCCGCCGGTGCCAACACGCCGACGCAGAAGTCCTGTTCGGCCACCGTGTCGATCGACCGCTTCTCCGACGCGCTCGACAAGACGACGTACGACGGCACCTTCGTCGGCAACTTCTCCGCACTCGCCGTGGACCGGGACGGCTCGCTCGCCGCCCTGAGCGACCGCTCCTCGCTGTTCCGCCTGGACGGCCGGACCCTCCGGCCACGGGCGGCCGTCGCTCTCGCCGACGAGAAGGGCGCCGCGCTCGACAGCGAGGGACTGGCCGTCGACGGCGACGGCACCCGGCTGGTCACCTCCGAGACCGAACCGTCCGTCCGCCGCTACTCCCGGGCCGGAAGGATCCTCGACCGGCTCCCGGTGCCGGCCTCCCTCCAGGTCGCCCCGGCCGGCCGCGCCGCCTTCAACCTGACCTTCGAGGGCCTGACCCTGCTGCCCGGCGGCCACACCCTGCTGGCCTCCATGGAGGCACCGCTCTCCGGTGACGCGCCGGACATCGACCGCTTCCAGACCTGGACCCGGACCGGGGGCGGCCGCTTCCGGCTCGCCGCCCAGTACGGCTACCGTGCCGACGCCCCGCTCGGCGTCTCCGAGGTCCAGGCCGTGCCCGGGGGCCGCCTGCTCGTCCTGGAGCGCGGCTTCACCCCCGGCGTCGGCAACACGGTCCGCCTCTACCTGGCCGACCCCCGCCACGCGACCGACACCGGCCGCGTCGAGAACCTGACGGGGCAGAGCGGGGTACGGCTGATCAGGAAGACCCTGCTGGCCGACCTGGCGGCCTGCCCCTCCCTGGGCGCCACGGCGAAGCAGCCGCAGCCGAACCCCCTGCTGGACAACATCGAGGGGATGGCGGTCACCGGCCGCGACCACCGGGGAAGCCTGCGGGTCCTCCTGGTGAGCGACGACAACCAGAACCCCGCCCAGACGACCCGCTTCTACTCCCTGCGCGTGCGGATCTGACACCCGTGCCGTGAGCCCGGCCGACGGGGTCCCGGGGACCGGCGCGACCCTCCCGGGCGGCCCCCCGACCGCGCCCCGGCATCGCTTCGGAGGGGCGCGGGGCGGGTGCGCACCGGCCGGACGGCGCCGGCTGCGCCGCCCGCCCGCGCCCCCATTGTGAACGCGGGATGAAATCGGCCGCCGCCGGCGTTGGTGCCTTCCGGACGAGCAGGCCGACAGGAAGGGATCCGCGTGGCACCGCGACGGGGATGGGCAGGACGGCTGGCGAGCTACGCCTGGCGCTACCCGAGGAACGTGATCCTGGCCCTCGGGGCCTCCCTGGCGGGCATGGCCGTACTGGCCGTCGTGCCGCTGATCACCAAGGTGATCATCGACGACGTGATCGGCGGCCACAGCCGCGCCATGGCTCCGTGGGCGGGCGCCCTGGTCGGCGCCGCCGTCGTCGTCTACGCCCTGGCGTACGTCCGCCGCTTCTACGGCGGCCGGCTCGCCCTGGACGTCCAGCACGACCTGCGGACCGAGATGTACGACGCGATCACCCGGCTGGACGGCCGCCGCCAGGACGAGCTGTCCACCGGGCAGGTCGTCGGCCGGGCCACCAGCGACCTGCAGCTGATCCAGGGCCTGCTCTTCATGCTCCCGATGACCATCGGGAACGTCCTGCTCTTCCTGATCTCCCTGCTGATCATGGCCTGGCTGTCCGTGCCGCTGACCCTGGTCGCCCTGGCCGTCGCACCCGCCCTCGGCTGGATCGCCCGGCGCAGCCGTACCCGGCTGCACCCCGCCACCTGGTACGCCCAGGCGCAGGCCGCGGCGGTGGCCGGCGTGGTCGACGGCGCGGTGAGCGGCGTACGCGTGGTCAAGGGCTTCGGACAGGAGGACCAGGAGACCGGCAAGCTGCGCGAGGTCGGCCGCCGCCTCTTCGCGGGCCGGCTGCGCACCATCCGGCTGAACAGCAGGTTCACCCCGGCCCTGCAGGCCGTCCCCGCGCTCGGCCAGGTCGCCATGCTGGCCCTCGGCGGCTGGCTCGCCGTACGCGGTCACATCACGCTCGGCACCTTCGTGGCCTTCTCCACCTACCTGGCCCAGCTGGTCGGCCCGGTCCGGATGCTCGCGGTGGTCCTCACGGTCGGCCAGCAGGCCCGTGCCGGCACCGAGCGCGTCCTGGAGCTGATCGACACCGAGCCGACCCTCCAGGACGGCACGAAGGAGCTGCCCGCGGACGCGCCCGCGACGGTCGAGTTCGACGACGTCTCCTTCGGCTACGACCCCGAGCGCCCCGTCCTGCGGGGACTGAGCCTGGAGATCCGGCCCGGCGAGACCCTGGCCGTCGTCGGCTCCTCCGGCTCGGGCAAGTCCACCCTCTCCCTGCTGCTGCCGCGCTTCTACGACGTCACCCACGGCGCCGTCCTGATCGGCGGCCACGACGTCCGCGAACTGACCCTGGAGTCGCTCAGGGGCGCGATCGGCCTGGTCCCGGAAGATTCGTTTCTCTTCTCCGACACCGTCCGCAACAACATCGCCTACGGCCGCCCGGACGCCACCCAGGAGGAGATCGAGGCCGCCGCCCGCGCCGCCCAGGCGGACCGTTTCATCGCCGAGCTGCCGGACGGCTACGACACCACGGTCGGCGAGCAGGGCCTGACCCTCTCCGGCGGCCAGCGCCAGCGCGTCGCCCTCGCCCGCGCCCTGCTCACCGACCCGCGCCTGCTGGTCCTGGACGACGCCACCTCGGCCGTGGACGCCAGGGTCGAGCACGAGATCCACGAGGCGCTGAGCCGGGTGATGGCGGGCCGGACCACCCTGCTCATCGCCCACCGCCGCTCCACCCTGAACCTCGCCGACCGCATCGCCGTCCTGGACGACGGCCGGCTCGCCGACCTCGGCACCCACGAGGAGCTCCAGGAACGCTCCTCCCTGTACCGCCGGCTGCTCACCGACCCGGACGAGCTGGGCGGTGTCTCCCCGGGCCACGTCCGCCCGGCCGGACCGCCGGAGGACACCTCCGTCCGTGAGGAGCTGGACGCCGAGTTCGACGCCGAGCGGGGCGTGACCCCCCGGCTGTGGAGCGGCGACCGCCGGCCGAAGGACCCGGCACTCGCCGGCAGCCCGGCCACCCCGCAGCTCCTCGCCCAGGTGGCGGCACTGCCCCCGGCCACCGACACCCCGGACATCGACGAGGACCGCGCGGTCCTGCCCGAGGACTCCTACGGCCTGCGCCGGCTGCTGCGCGGCTTCGGGCGGCCCCTGCTGGTCAGCCTGCTGCTGGTCGCGGTGGACGCCGGCTCCGGCCTGCTGCTGCCCGTCCTGATCCGGCACGGCATCGACTCCGGTGTCACCCGGATGGCGGTCGGCGCGGTGTGGGCGGCCTCCCTGCTCGCCCTGCTGACGGTGCTGGTGCAGTGGGCCGCGCAGATCGGCGAGACCCGGATGACCGGCCGCACCGGCGAGCGCGTGCTGTACGCGCTGCGGCTGAAGATCTTCGCCCAGCTCCAGCGGCTCGGCCTGGACTACTACGAGCGCGAGCTGACCGGCCGGATCATGACGCGCATGACGACGGACGTCGACGCCCTGTCGACGTTCCTGCAGACGGGCCTGGTCACGGCGTTCGTCTCGGTCGTCACCTTCTTCGGCATCATGGTCGCCCTGCTGGTGCTCGACGTGCAGCTGGCCCTGGTCGTCTTCGCCACCCTGCCCCCGCTGGCCGTGGCCACCTTCTTCTTCCGCCGGGCGAGCGTGAAGGCGTACGAACTCGCCCGCGAGCGGGTGTCCGCCGTGAACGCCGACCTCCAGGAGACCGTGGCCGGGCTGCGGATCGTGCAGGCGTTCGGGCGGGAGCGGGACGGCGGGCGGCGGTTCGCCGGCCGCAGCGACGCCTACCGCAGCGCCCGCATCCGCGGCCAGTGGCTGATCTCCGTCTACTTCCCGTTCGTGCAGCTGCTGTCCTCGGTCGCCGCGGCGGCCGTGCTGATCGCGGGCGCCGGCCGGGTGGACGCGGCCACGCTCACCACGGGCGCCCTGGTGGCCTACCTGCTCTACATCGACCTGTTCTTCGCGCCCGTCCAGCAGCTCTCCCAGGTCTTCGACGGCTACCAGCAGGCCACGGTGTCGCTGGGCCGCATCCAGGAACTGCTGCGCGAGCCGGCGTCCACGAGGCCCGCCGGCGCACCACGCGCCGTGCCGTCCCTGCGCGGCGACATCGCCTTCGAGGACGTGCGCTTCGCCTACGGCGACGAGGAGGAGGCGCTGTCCGGCATCGACCTGCGGATACCGGCCGGGCAGACGGTGGCCTTCGTCGGCGAGACGGGTGCCGGCAAGTCCACCCTCGTCAAGCTGGTGGCGCGGTTCTACGACCCGACCGCCGGGCGGGTCACGGCCGACGGCACGGACCTGCGCGGCCTGGACCTCACCTCCTACCGGCACCGGCTCGGGGTCGTGCCGCAGGAGGCGTACCTGTTCCCGGGCACCGTCCGGGACGCCATCGCCTACGGCCGCCCCGGCGCCACGGACGCCGAGGTGGAGGCGGCGGCGCGGGCGGTCGGCGCGCACGAGATGATCGCGACGCTGGAGGGCGGTTACCTGCACGAGGTCGCCGAACGCGGCCGCAACCTCTCGGCGGGCCAGCGCCAGCTGATCGCCCTCGCCCGCGCCGAGCTGGTCGATCCGGACATCCTGCTCCTGGACGAGGCCACGGCCGCCCTGGACCTGGCCACCGAGGCGCAGGTCAACCAGGCCACCGACCGCCTGGCGGGCCGCCGTACGACGCTGGTGGTGGCGCACCGGCTGACCACCGCGGCCCGTGCGGACCGGGTGGTGGTGATGGACCACGGCCGGGTCGCCGAGGACGGCACCCACGAGGAGCTGCTGGCCCGTGGCGGCCGGTACGCCGAGCTGTGGCGGACCTTCGTCGGCCGGGCGGAGCCGGAGGAGCCGGTCGGCGCGGTCCGCTGAGCCCCGGCGCCGGTCACGGCCGGGGCCCGGCCGACTCGTCTCGCTGACGGTCGTGCAACCATCCGACACACCCGAGCGTCCGTACATCAGTACGGGCACAGGGGAGAGTGACCGCTACGGGGAGGACGACGATGGGCAGTGGTGGAATACGCCGGCGTCTGGCGCTGGGTGCGGCCGTGCTGGCCGCGTCCGGCGCGCTCGCGTTCACGGCGACGGGTGCCGCGCAGGCGGCCTCGGCCGACGGCTGTGCCGGGCGCGAGGTGCGGACCCTGCCGTTCAGCACCGGCGTCATCCAGATCTACAAGCAGGGTGACTACGTCTGCGCCGTGACCGTCGCCCGGCATCCCGGCGCCGCCCAGACCATGTCGGTCAGCGTGCAGGCGCGCGGCAACCGGCCGGTCGTCGACAGGGGCCGTTACAGGTACCACGCCGGCCCGGTGACCGTGCAGGCCGGCCACCGGTGCGTCTGGGTCAGGGGCACCGTGGGCACCTCCTCACGCAGCTCCGGCTGGATCCTGTGCTGAGACGGCACCGCGCGCCAGGCGGCCGGCGGCCGGCACCGGGCGCGGAAGGCGCTCCGCTCCGCACCGCGCCGCTGCCCTGAGGGGGCCGCGGCGTCCCGGCCGCCGGCGTCCCGGCCAGGGCCCTTCTGATGGATCTCCGCGGCGTCGCGACGCCCGGCACGCCCGCTCGCCGCACGGCGCGAAGGGCCAGGTGGCTCCGCCACATGACCCTCCGCGCCGCACGCCGATCGCACGCACCGGACGCCGCTCCTTCACCCACGGAGATCCATCAGAAGGACCCTAGTAGCGCAGCCCGTGGCCGACCGGGTACAGCACCCGGGCGGGGTCGTCCGCGCGCTGTACCGGTACCGGCAGCCTGCCGCGCGGGGACACCCGGCCGGCGATCACCCGTGCGGCGGCGCGCAGTTCGACGTCCGTCCAGCAGTACGTGGCCAGGCATGCCTTGGCGGAGGGGAGCTGCGCGACGTCGTACGGGTTGCGGACCGCCACCACGGCCACCGGCTTGCCCATCGCCACCAGGCGTTCCACCAGCATCTGCTGGGAGTTGCCGGTCGTCACGTTGTAGGTGGCGACGACCACCGCGTCCGCGTCCCGCGCGGCCGTGACCGCCTTGTCGATCGTGGCGGCCGAGGGCGCCGTGCCGGTGGACAGGGCCGTGGCCGAGAAGCCCAGAGCGGTGAGGGCGGTGGCCAGGACGCCGGTGGGCGGCCCGGTGGTGCCGGACGGGGAGGCCGGATCGGCGCCCACCACCAGCAGCCGGTGCTCATGCCGGGGGTCGAAGGGCAGGACGCCGTCCTCGTTGACCAGCAGGGTCGTGGTGCGTTCGGCGATGCGTGCGGCCGTGGCCAGGTGGGACGCCGTGCCCACGGTGCGGTCGACGCCCGCCGGGCTCGCCCACGGCTGGTCGAGGACTCCGCGCCGGTCCTTCAGGCGCAGGATGCGCAGGATCGATTCGTCCAGCCGGGCCTCGGTCAGCTCGCCCTCCCGGACGGCCTTCAGCACCGCGTTCCAGGCGACGTCGAGCGAGGGCGGGTTGAGCAGCTGGTCCACGCCGGCCTTGAGCGCGAGTACGGGCACGCGGTCGTCGCCGTACTTCGTGCGCACCCCCTGCATGCCGAGGGAGTCGGTGATGACGACCCCGTCGTAGCCGAGTTCGCCGCGCAGGATGCCGGTGAGGATCGGGTGGGAGAGGGTGGCCGGGTCGCCGGAGTCGTCCAGCGCCGGGAACTGGATGTGCGCGGTCATGACCGAGTCGATGCCCGCCCGGATCGCGGCCCGGAACGGCACCGCGTCCAGCTCCTCCCACAGCTCCCGGCTGTGCGTGATGACCGGGAAGCCGTAGTGGCTGTCGACGGCGGTGTCGCCGTGGCCGGGGAAGTGCTTGGCGGTCGCCGCGACCCGCGCCGCCTGATAGCCCTTCACCTCGGCCGCCACCAGCTCGGCGACCGCCTCCGGGTCGGCGCCGAAGGACCGTACGCCGATGACCGGGTTGGCCGGGTTGACGTTCACGTCGGCGTCGGGCGAGTAGTCCTGGTTGATGCCCATCGCGCGCAGCTCTGCTCCGGAGATCCGGCCGAGGGTGCGGGCGTCGGAGCGGGAGCGGCCGGCGCCGATCGCCATCGCGCCGGGAAAGAGGGTGGCGGGCGCGCCGACCCGGCACACCGCGCCGTGCTCCTGGTCGGTGGCGATGAGCACCGGCAGACCGCGCGGCTGGTCCAGTGACGCCCGCTGGATGCCGTTGGACAGCTCGGCGATCTGGTGCGGGTCACGGGTGTTGTGCGCCCAGGTGAAGTAGATGATCCCGCCGACCCGGTACTTCGCGATCAGCTCGGCGGCGGTGCGGACGCCGATCTCCTTGAGGTTGGCGTCGATGTCCGCCTGGTCGGGGGCGGTGGCGGAGTGGCCGTAGACCCGCATCACGAAGAGCTGGCCGACCTTCTCCTCCAGCGTCATCCGGGAGATCAGGGCGCGCAGCCGGCGGTCGCCGGAGGCGCCGCGGGGGGCGGCGTGGGCGGTCGCCGGCACGCTCAGCGCGGCGGTGAGGCCCGCGGTCGCGGCGAGGACGGCGCGTCTGGACGGCCGTGCGGTGTGTCCCGTGCTTCCCGTGCCGGTGTCGCTTCCCGTGCTGGTGTGGTGCACGTGGGCTCCTTCCAGAGGAGAACCGCTGAAGGAAACTTCCGAGGAGTCACCAATATCCGGGAAGTTTCTTTCCGTCAAGACAATGCACAGTAACCAGGAAGCGGTCGTCGGCCGGGTATGCGCGCGGGGCGCGTCCGGCTCCTGGACGTCCACGTACCGCGGCGCCGGGGCGCCGTCGTCGTGCGGTCCCGCCCGCGGTCGGGATCCCCGGCCCCACGTCGCTCACCGCCCGTTCTCGGCCGGCGCGACCGAGAGGTTTCCCCCGGCATCGACAGGCCGGTGCCCCACCGCGGGGGATCCGCCGGGCGGGCGACGCCCCGCCTCCGCCGGGCGGACTACGACACTTCGTTCAGCATCCTCAGCAGGTGCTCCCGGCCGCCGTCCAGCAGTTCCGGCAGCGGCGCCGCCGACTCGTACCAGCGCTTCTCGTACTCCCAGCACAGCCAGCCGTCCCAGTGGTGCCGGGACAGGACGTCCACGCACTCGGTGAGCGGCAGCACCCCGGCGCCGAGCGGCAGCGGGGTGGTGTCCTCGGCGGAGGCGACGTCCTTGACCTGGACGTAGCCCAGATGCGGGGCGAGGGCCGCGTGACTGTCCGACGGCTGCTCACCGCCCAGCCAGGTGTGCATGACGTCCCACAGCGCGCCCACCTGCCGGTGTCCGACCGGGCCGAGGATCCGGATCGCGTCGGCGCCGGTGCGGTGCGAGTCGTGGGTCTCCAGCAGGATCCGTACGCCGAGCGCGGAGGCGTCCTCGGCGGCGGTGCCGAGCCGCCGGGCGGCGATGGCGTCCGACTCCTCGCGGGGCCGGTCCGGGTCGGCGCCGGGGAAGACCCGGACGAAGGGCGCGCCCAGGTCGTGGGCGAGCCGCAGCAGGTCCCGGAGCTCCGCCAGCACGGGCGCGTCCTCGCCCGGGGCGGCGACGCGTGCGTACCCGGCGACGCCGAGCACCTCGACGCCCGCGTCCCGGAACCGGGCCGCGACCTCCGCGCGGTCGGCGGGGGACAGACCGGGGTGCACGGGCTCCTCGGGATGGGCGCGCAGCTCGACCCCGTGGTAGCCGTGCGCCGCCGCGAGCGCCAGGACATCAGGGACGGGCAGACCAGGGACACCGAGAGTGGAGAACGCGAGCTTCATGGGCACGGAACGTACCCCCGGCCACGGGGTCCATGCCCCCGCCGGCCGCGAGTCCCGACCGGCGGAACCTGACCGGAGGACCACTTCGCTCCGGCCGGAGCGCTGGTGCGGTATCGGGCCGGGAGGCTGGTGGGGCTTCCGGCTGGAGGGCTGGTGCGCATGCGCCGGAGGGTTGGTGCGGTTTCCGGCCGGAGGACCGGTGGGGCTGCCGGCCGAAGGACCGGAGAGGCATCCCGCCGGAAGGCCGGTGCGGCATACCGGCGCCGGGAACGACGTCGTGCCGCCGGCCGAGACGGCGGCCGCCGCCGCCCCGCCCGGGGCGAGGGCCGGCCGGCCGTGGCTCCCGCGGCGAGGCTCGGGACGTGGTGCTCAGGACGTCCGGGGCGCTCCCGTGGACCCCCGTACCAGCAACTCCCCCCGCACCGAGGCGATGCCGCCGGGCGGGGGTTCCTCGCGGCCCGTCGCGATACGGCCGGCCCGTGCCCCCGCCTCCGCGAGCGGCAGCCGGACCGTCGTCAGGGAGGGCACCGCGTCGACGCTGAACGGCAGGTCGTCGAAGCCGGCGACCGAGACGTCCTCGGGGATGCGCAGCCCCGACTCGCGCAGCGCGGCGCAGGCGCCGAGGGCGACGGAGTCGTTCGCGGCCACGATCGCCGTCAGCGAGGGATCGCGGCGCAGCAGTTCCAGCGTGGCCTCGTGACCGGACCGCCGGTCGTAGCGCCCGTGCACGAGACGGCCCGGAAGCTCCTCCACCCCGGCCGCGGCCAGGGCCGCGCGGTGGCCCTCCAGCCGGTGCCGGGTGGTCGTCCGCTCCTCGGGACCGGCGATGTAGCCGACCCGCCGGTGCCCGAGGCCCGTCAGATGGCCGGTCAGCGCCCGGGCACCGGCCCGGTTCTCGAAGGTCAGCGCGATGGCCCCGGTGTCCGGCACCGGCGGGCGCCCGCACAGCACCACCCGGGTCCCGGCCTCCGACAGCTTCCGCAGCTTCGCCGCGACCGCCGCCGCGTGCGGCGCCCGCTCCACGGCCCCGCCGGTCAGCACCACGGCCGCGGCCCGCTGCCGCTGGAGGAGGGTGAGATACGTCAGCTCGCGCTCCGGAGAGCCGCCGGTGTTGCAGACGACCGCCAGGCGTTCCCCGCCCGCCCGCCCTCCCGGCCCGCAGATCTCGGCCTGGATCGCGCTCGCCATGATCCCGAAGAAGGGGTCGGCGATGTCGTTGACGAGGATGCCGACCAGGTCGGAGGTGGCCGCGGCGAGCGCGCTGGCGGGGCCGTTGAGGACGTAGTCCAAGTCGTCCACGGCCCGCAGCACCCGCTCCCGGGTCGCGGCGGCCACCGGGTAGTTGCCGTTCAGCACGCGCGACACCGTCGCGGGGGAGACCTGGGCGCGGGCCGCCACGTCCGCCAGGGTCACCGTCATCGTCGTCCTCCGGTCGCGCATTTCGTCGTACGTCCTCGTAGCCGGCCGGAACGCCTCGCGGACAGCCGGTACGCCCTCGTAGACAGCCAGGCAGGGGTCCTGGTTCCGAGCAGACCTTAAGGCCGCGGGCCCCGCTCGTCCGCCCCCTCGGACGACTCGAAGCGGACACGGTCTTGAACCGACGGCACCGAGGGGTTAGCTTCGGCGGACAGAAAGCGCTTGCTACCGGCGGGGCGCGGCCGCGGACCGAAGCGCCCGGCGCCCACGAAGGGGGCTCACGTGACTCGCAGGACCGTGCGGATCGCCATGAACGGCGTGACCGGGCGCATGGGCTACCGCCAGCACCTCGTCCGGTCGGTCCTCGCCCTGCGCGACCAGGGCGGTCTCGACCTCGGCGACGGCACCGTGCTCTGGCCCGAGCCGGTCCTCCTCGGCCGCCGCGAGGCCGCCCTGCGGGAGATCGCCGGGCGGCACGGCCTCGACCACGTCTCCACCGACCTGGACGCCGTCCTCGCCGACCCCTCCGTCGACATCTACTTCGACGCGCAGATCACCTCCGCCCGCGAGGCGGCCGTCACCCGGGCGATCGAGGCCGGCAAGCACGTCTACACCGAGAAGCCCACCGCCACCGGCCTGCGCGGCGCCCTCGCCCTCGCCCGCCTCGCCCGCGACCGGGGCGTCAGGCACGGCGTCGTCCAGGACAAGATCTTCCTGCCGGGCCTGCTGAAGCTGAAGCGGCTCGTCGACGCCGGCTTCTTCGGCCGCGTCCTGTCCGTGCGGGGCGAGTTCGGCTACTGGGTCTTCGAGGGCGACCGGCGGCCCGCCCAGCGCCCGTCCTGGAACTACCGCGCCGAGGACGGCGGCGGCATCGTCGTCGACATGTTCCCGCACTGGGAGTACGTGCTCCACGAACTGTTCGGCCGCGTGACGTCCGTCCAGGCCCTGGCCACCACGCACATCCCGCGGCGCTGGGACGAACAGGGCGAGCCCTACGCCGCCACCGCCGACGACGCCGCCTACGGCATCTTCGAGCTGGAGGGCGGCGCCGTCGCCCAGATCAACTCCTCCTGGGCGGTGCGCGTCCACCGCGACGAACTGGTGGAGTTCCAGGTCGACGGCACGGACGGATCCGCGGTGGCCGGCCTGCGCGGCTGCCGCGCGCAGCACCGCGGCGACACCCCCAGGCCGGTGTGGGACCCGGACGTCCCCGCCGGCGAGGTCTTCCGCGACCAGTGGCAGGAGGTGCCCGGCGGCACCGGGCACGCAGGCGGGTTCAAGGCCCAGTGGGAACTGTTCCTCAGGCACGTCTACGCCGACGCCCCCTACCGCTGGGACCTGCTGGCCGGCGCCCGCGGGGTGCAGCTCGCCGAACTGGGCCTGAGGTCCTCCGCCGAGGGCCGCCGCGTCGACGTACCGGAGCTCGCCCTGTGACCGTCCGACTGCCCCGCGCCGACGGCACCCTGCGGACGTACGAACCCCGCACCGAACCGCTCGCCGTCCGTCCGGGCGCCCCCTCCACCTCCCGCACGGCCTTCGCGGCGGCCCACGTCGTCGCCGACCCGTACGCGGACGCCCCGCCCGGCTCGCCCGCCGCCGTCGACTGGGAGGCCACCCTCGCCTTCCGCCGCCATCTGTGGTCCCACGGCCTCGGCGTCGCCGAGGCGATGGACACCGCGCAGCGGGGCATGGGCCTGGACTGGACGGGCGCGGCCGAGCTGATCCGGCGCAGCGCTGCACAGGCGCGCGCCGTGGGCGGCCGGATCGTCTGCGGAGTCGGCACCGACCAGCTCACCGGCGGCACGCTCACCGAGATCCGCGCGGCCTACGAGGAACAGCTCGCCGTCGCCGAAGAGGCGGGCGCCCGGGCCGTCCTCATGGCGTCCAGGGCACTGGCCGCCACCGCCACCGGTCCCGACGACTACCTGGAGGTGTACGGCCACCTCCTGCGCCAGGCCGCCGAACCGGTGATCCTGCACTGGCTGGGCCCCATGTTCGACCCCGCCCTCGCCGGCTACTGGGGCTCGGCCGACCTCGACGCCGCCACCGCCACCCTCCTGGAGGTCGTCGCCGCCCACCCCGGCAAGGTCGACGGCGTCAAGATCTCCCTCCTGGACGCCGGGCGCGAGAGCGGCCTGCGGCGCAGGCTGCCGCGCGGTGTGCGCTGCTACACGGGCGACGACTTCCACTACCCCGAGCTGATCGCGGGTGACGGCGACGGCTTCAGCCACGCCCTGCTCGGCATCCTCGACCCGCTGGGCCCGCTCGCGGCGCGGGCGCTACGGGCCCTGGACACCGGTGACACCGAGGGCTTCCGGGCACTTCTCGACCCCACCGTGGAGCTGTCCCGGCACCTCTTCCGGCCGCCCACCCGCTTCTACAAGACCGGGATCGTCCTCCTCGCCTGGCTCGCGGGCCACCAGTCGCACTTCGTCATGGTCGGCGGCCTCCAGTCGGCCCGCTCCCTCCCGCACCTCGCCCGCGCCTACGAACTCGCCGACGGACTCGGCCTGTTCCCCGACCCCGCACTGGCCGAGGCGCGGATCAAGAACCTGCTGTCGCTGTACGGGGTGACCCCATGACCGATCCGGCGCGCCTGAGCGTCAACCAGATGACCGTGAAGCAGCTGTCCCTGCCCGAACTGGTCTCCTCGTGCGTGGAGTCCGGGATCGGACAGGTCGGCCTGTGGCGGGAGCCGGTGCAGGCATACGGCGTACCGGAGACGGCGAAGCTGATCCGCTACGCGGGCCTGACCGTGACGACCCTGTGCCGCGGCGGCTTCCTCACCGCCCTCGACCCCGGGGACCGGGCGGCGGCCCTGGCCGACAACCGCCGCGCGATCCGGGAGGCCGCCACGCTCGGCACGGACACCCTGGTCCTGGTCTCCGGCGGTCTGCCGCCCGGCACCAAGGACCTGCGGGCGGCCCGGGAACGCGTCGCCGACGCCCTGGCCGAACTGGCTCCCTACGCCGGGGACCACGGCGTACGCCTCGCCATCGAACCCCTGCACCCCATGTACGCCGCCGACCGCTGTGTGGTCTCCACCCTCGCCCAGGCCCTTGACCTGGCCGAACGCTTCCCCGCACACCAGGTCGGGGTGGCCGTGGACACCTACCACGTCTGGTGGGACGACCGGGCCCCCGCCCAGATCGCCCGCGCGGGCGCGGCGGGCTGCATCCACTCGGTCCAGCTCGCCGACTGGATCACCCCCCTGCCCGAGGGCGTCCTCGACGGCCGCGGCCAGCTGGGGGACGGCACCATCGACCTGCGCGAGTGGACGGGGTACGTGGAGGCGGCGGGCTACACCGGGCCCATCGAGGTCGAGCTGTTCAACGCGCGGCTGTGGGCCCGCGACGGACGGGAGGTGCTGGCGGAGACGGCGCAGCGGTTCGCGGAACACGTGGTCCGCCAGGGATCCGCCGTCGGATGAGGAGTCCCGGAAGGCCCCGCACCCCTTCCCGGGCCCGTTCCGGCGGGCGAGAGCCGGGCGGCCACGGCGCGGCCCGCGGCAGCCCCTAGAAGAACACCCCGCAGCGCAGCAGCACGTTCGCGTACGGCCGGGCCTCACCGGTGCGGACGACCAGCCGTGCGCCCGCCGACAGTTCCTTGAGCCGCTCGTGCGGGACGAGGGCCAGCTCCGGGAAGCGGTCCCGCAGCAGCGCCGCCGCCGCGGGATTGGCCGCCCGCACCTCCCGCGCCGCCGTGGCGCCCTCCACCACCAGTTCGTCCAGCAGCCCGTCCAGCACCTCGGCGAAGGACGGGACACCGGCCCGGAAGGCGAGGTCCACCACGCGCGGGCCGTCCGGCACCGGCATGCCCGCGTCGCACACCAGCACCCCGTGCCCGTGCCCCAACTCGGCCAGCGCACCGGCCAGGTGGCGGTTGAGGATGCCCGCCTTCCTCACAGCGCGCCGACCTCCTCCGCCGTGGGGTACGACTCCTGCGCGCCCCGCTTCCGCACGGCCGCCGCGCCCACCCGGGCCGCGAAGGCCGCCGCCTCGGCCAGGGCGGCACCCGTGCCCAGCCGCCAGGCCAGGGCGGCCGTGAACGCGTCCCCGGCGCCCGTGGTGTCCACCGCGTCCACCGGCACCGACGGCACCCGGGTCACACCCGAGCCGTCGCACACCAGCGCCCCCCGCGCGCCCAGCGTCACCACCACCGAGCGCGGGCCCCTGGCCAGCAGCAGCCGCGCCCAGTCGGCGGGCTCCCCGCCCGCACCGGCGTCGCCGAGGAGCACCCGCGCCTCGTGCTCGTTGACGATCAGCGGGTCGCAGGCCGCCAGCACCTCGGCGGGCAGCTCACGCGGCGGGGACGGGTTGAGCACGAACCGGCCGCCCGGCGCCAGGTTCCGCACGACCTCCACGACCGTCTCCAGCGGGATCTCCAGCTGCGCCGACACCACCCGGGAGGCGTGGAACAGGCTCGTGGCCGCCCGGACGTCCGCCGGCCGGAGCCGGGAGTTCGCACCCGGCGACACCACGATGCTGTTGTCGCCCTCCGGGTCGACGGTGATGAGCGCGACGCCCGTCGGCGCGCCGCCCACCAGCACACCCACCGTGTCCACCCCGGCCGCGCGCAGCGAGTCGAGCAGCAGCCGGCCGTGGCCGTCGTCGCCCACCCGGGCCAGCAGTGCCGTGGGCGCGCCCAGCCGGGCGGCGGCGACCGCCTGGTTGGCGCCCTTGCCGCCCGGGTGCACGGCCAGGTCGCCGCCGAGCACCGTCTCGCCGGCGGCCGGCCGCCGCTCCACGTCGATCACCAGGTCGGCGTTGGCCGATCCCACGACCAAGAGGTCGTAGTCGTACATCTCTGACTCCCCTGAGAGAAGACGCCGGACGGGCTGCTCCCGGAAGCCTGCCGGGAGCAGCCCGCACGTCCGTCCGTGTCAGCCGCTGAAGCCGGCCACGTTGTCCTTCGTGACCACCTTCACCGGCACCTTCACCGTCGGGTCCACCTTCCCGCCCCGGACCGCCTCGAGCGCGTTGTCCACGGCGATCTTCCCCAGCTGCGTGGGCTGTTGGGCGACCGACGCGTACAGCGTGCCGTCCTTGACCGCCGTCAGTCCGTCCGGGGTGCCGTCGAAGCCGACGACCTGCACCGACTTCCCGGCCCTGGAACCGAGCGCCTTGATCGCGCCGAGGGCCATCTCGTCGTTGGCGGCGATGACGCCCTGCACGTCCGGGTGGGCCTGGAGCAGGTTCGACATCACGTCGAGGCCCTTGGTGCGGTCGAAGTCGGCGGGCTGCTGGGCCAGCACCCGGATGCCCGGGTAGGCCCGGAGACCCCGGGCGAACCCGGCCGCCCGCTCCCGCGCCGCCGACGTGCCCGCCTGCCCCTGGAGGATGACGATCCTGCCCGTGCCGCCGAGTTTCTCGGCGACGGTCTTCGCGGCCAGCTCACCGCCGGCGACGTTGTCGGAGGCCACCAGGGTGTCCACGGACGCCTTGTTGACGCCCCGGTCCACGGCGACGACCGGGATCCCCGCCTCGTCGGCGGCCTTGACGGAGTTGCCGGCCGCGTCCGAGTCCACCGGGTTGACGATGATCGCGCCGAGGCTCGAACTCGTGAAGTTCTGCAACTGGTTGGCCTGCTGGGAGGCGTCGTTCTGGGCGTCCGTCACGGTCAGGTCCACGCCCAGCCGCTTCGCCTCGGCCTGGGCGCCCGCGCGGATCTGCACGAAGAACGGGTTGTTGAGCGTGGACAGGGACAGGCCCATCCTCGGCTTCGTGGACGAGGAGGAACCGCCGTGCAGCAGGGAGGTGGCGCCGACGACGGCGACCGTGACCACGGCGGCCAGGACGTAGGTCGCCGCCTGCCTGGCCCTGTTCCCGCCGTTCGCGCCACCCGTGCCGGCGGCCACCGGGGTCGCCCCCGCCTTGCGGCGCACGGTGTCCAGCAGCACCGCCAGCGCGATCACGACACCGATCACGACCTGCTGCCAGAACGCCGACACCGACAGCAGGTTCAGCCCGTTGCGCAGCACCGCCAGGATCAGCGCGCCGATCAGCGTGCCGGACGCCTTGCCGGTACCGCCCGCGAGCGAGGCACCGCCGATGACGACGGCGGCGATAGCGTCCAGCTCGTAGCCGTCGGCGGCCTGCGGCTGCGCCGAGGACAGCCGGGCGGCCAGCACGATGCCCGCCACCGCGGCGAACACACCGGACAGGGCGTAGATCGCGAGCTTCTGCCGCTGCACCCGCAGACCCGACAGCCGCGCGGCCTCCTCGTTGCCGCCGATCGCGTACATGGACCGGCCGATGTACGTCCGCCCGAGCACGACCGCGGCGATCAGCCCCATCAGCACCATCACCAGCACCGGTACCGGCAGCCAGCCGCCGAGGGTGTCCCCGAGGTGGGAGACCGAGTCGGGGAGGGCGATGGGGGAGCCCTGCGAGATCACCAGGGCCAGACCGCGGCCCACCGACAGCAGGGCCAGCGTCGCGATGAACGGCGGCAGCTTGCCGTAGGCGATGAGGAAACCGTTCACCAGTCCGGCCGCGATGCCGGTGGCCAGGGCCAGGACGACCGCCAGCGCGACCGGCACACCGTGCCGGGTGGCGCTCCAGGCCAGCACGGTCGCCGACAGCGCGGCCACCGAACCGACCGACAGGTCGATGCCCGCCGAGACGATCACGAAGGTCACGCCGAAGGCGAGGATCGCCGTCACGGCCGCCTGGACGCCGATGTTGAGCAGGTTGTCCGTGGTCAGGAAGTCACCCGACAGCGCCGACAGGGCGATGACGAGGACGATCAGCGCGGTGAGCGCGCCGTTGTCGAGCAGCAGCCGGCGAAGGGCCCCGGGGGCGCCGCTCGCGCCCCCCTGGCTCTTGAGCGTGTCAGTGGCCACGGGGGCCCTCCTTCTCGGTGGTCGGGGTGGAGACGGCGAGCGCCATCACGGCGTCCTGCGTGGCCTCGTCGGCGGAGAGTTCACCGGCGATCCGGCCCTGGGCCATCACCAGCACCCGGTCGCTCATGCCGAGCACCTCCGGCAGATCGCTGGAGATCATCAGCACGGCGGCTCCCGCGGCCGTCAGTTCGTTGATCAACTGGTAGATCTCGACCTTGGCGCCGACGTCGATACCGCGTGTCGGCTCGTCCAGGATCAGCACCCGGGAGTCGGCCAGCAGCCACTTGCCGATGACGACCTTCTGCTGGTTGCCGCCGGACAGCGTCCGCACGTGCTGCCCGAGGCCCGCCATCCGGACCCCGAGCCGCCCGGCCATCCGCTCGGCCGCCGTGTGCTGCGCCCCGCGGTCCACGATCCCGGCCCGGGTCGCCGACCGCAGGGTCACCAGGCCCAGGTTGTCCGCGACGGAGGCGTCCAGCACGAGCCCCTGCCCCTTGCGGTCCTCCGGGACCAGGCCGATGCCGGCCGCCATCGCGGCGTTCACGTCATGCCGCTTGAGGCGCGAGCCGGAGACCCGCACCGTCCCGTCGTCGTAGGGGTCGGCACCGAACACCGCCCGGACGACCTCGGTCCGTCCGGCTCCCACGAGCCCGGCGACACCCACGACCTCACCGGCGTGCACGGCGAAGCTCACGTCGTGGAACACCCCGTCGCGGGTGAGCCCTTCGACGCTGAGCAGGACGTCGCCCTTCTCGGGGCGCTCCCTCGGGTACTGCTGCTCGATGGACCGGCCCACCATCAGCCGTACCAGTTCCTCCTCGGGGGTGTCGGCGGGCACCTGGCCGACGCTGCGGCCGTCCCGGATGACGGTGACCCGGTCCCCCAGGGCGGCGATCTCCTCCAGATGGTGGGTGATGAAGACGATCCCCACGCCGTCCGCGCGCAGCGACCGCACGATGGCGAAGAGCTTCTCCACCTCCTCCGAGGTGAGCACGGCGGTGGGCTCGTCCATGACGAGCACGCGCGCGTCCAGGCTGAGCGCCTTGGCGATCTCGACCATCTGCAGCCGGGCGATGCCGAGTTCGCGCACGCGCGCGCGGGGCGAGACACGGACCCCGACGCGCTTCAGCAGCGTCTCGGCCTCGGCCTCCATCCGCTTGCGGTCGATCATCCCGAACCGCCGCGGCTGCCGTCCCAGGAAGATGTTCTCGGCGACGGTCAGATCCGGTACCAGGTTGAACTCCTGGTAGATGGTGGCGATCCCGAGCCGCTCGGCGTCCTGGGCGCCCTGGATGCGCACCTGCCGGCCGCCGACGTGGATCCGTCCGGCGTCGGGCGTATGGGCACCGGAGAGCATCTTGATGAGCGTGCTCTTGCCGGCGCCGTTCTCACCGAGCAGCACATGGACCTCGCCCCGGCGCAGATCGAAGTCGACGCCGTCGAGCGCGACCACGCCGGGGAAGGTCTTGCGGATGCCCTCGATGCGCAGCAACTCGTCCGGGTTGCTCACGACGTGCTCCTTTGCACTGGGGAGGGGGACTGCGTGGGGGACGGGGCGGGTGGCTCACCGCACGAGCGGCGCACGACGAGCCGGGCGGGCAGGGTGACGGAGCGCGGGGTGCGCCCCTCGATCCGGTCCACCAGGGCCCGTACGGCGGCCCGCCCCAGCTCACCGGTCGGCTGGGCGATCGCGGTGACGGGCGGATCGGTGTGCACGAACCAGGGGATGTCGTCGAACGCGGCCAGCGCCAGCCCCTCGGGCACGCGCAGCCCGCGCGCGCGTACGGCGTCCAGCGCGCCGAGCGCCATCAGGTTGTCGGCCGCGAAGACGACCTCGGGCGGCTCGGGCAGGTCCAGGAAGCCCTCGGTGACCCGCCGTCCGCTCTCCGCCTGGAAGTCGCCCTGGCCCGTGTAGGCGTCCGGGAGGGGGAGCCCGTACTCGGCGAGGGCGGCCCGGAACGCCTCGACCCGCTCACTGCCGGTGGTGGTGGCCGCGGGCCCGGCGATGATCGCGAGCCGCCGGTGCCCGAGCCGGTACAGATGGGCGACGAGATCCCGTACGGCGGCGCGTCCGTCGGCCCGTACGACGGGCACGTCCAGGCCGGGGATCCACCGGTCGACGAACACCATGGGCGTCCCGGCCCGGGCGGCGTCCAGCATGAGGGGGGAGCCGCCGTCGGTCGGGGAGACGAGCAGACCGTCGATGCGCCGGTCCAGCAGGTTCCGCACGTGGTGGTCCTGGAGCTCGGGCCGCTCGTCGGCGTTGCCGATGATCACGCTGTAGCCGAGCGCCCGCGCCTCCTCCTCGACCGAGCGGGCCAGTTCGGTGAAGTACGGGTTGAGCACGTCGCTGATGACCAGACCGAGGGTGTGGGTCTGGTCGGTCCGCAGGGACCGGGCGACGGCGTTGGGGCGGTACCCCAGGGAGGAGACGGCGGCCAGCACCCGCGCCCGCGCGCCCGCGCTGACGGACGGATGCCCGTTCAGCACCCGCGACACGGTGGCCACGGACACGCCCGCGGCCGTGGCTACGTCCTTGATGCCCGCCATGACCGTCCCACCCCTTCGTGGAATCGATTACACACTCGCTACGAGAGAGCATTGGAATCGATTACACGACGTGCGGACAACCCTTGCCCGGATCCCGAAACCGGATCGTGACCGTCCGCCGGGGACGGGGACGGGGACGGGGACGTCCGTGGGCGGGGTGTAGTCGTCGGGGTCGCCGGTCCACCGCGAGAGCGGGACGAGACGGGTCCGGTCCTGGAGCCGGTGGACGTCCGGGAAGTCCTCCGGACCGCTGGTCGCGTACCTGGCGACGATCCAGTTCAGCGCGGTGGGCGACTTCAGCAGGGTCAGCCCCGGCGGGGTCGGCCCGGACCAGTCCGGCCCCGCGATCAGGAACGGGCCGGCCGTCGGACCGTCCTGGCGCTTGCCGGGGACGGCGAAGACGTCGGACCAGGCGGTGAGGATGGGCACCATCCAGAAGCGGTCGCCGAAGTCCGGCAGGGTCAGCACGAGCGGTTCTTCGGACAGGTCCAGCCAGGCGCTGGAGTAGAGGGTGTCGGCGTTCGGGGAGACGACTTCGGTGAAGGAGGCGTCGGGTGTGCGGCGCATGTAGACGAACTGGTTGACCGGCGCCGCGCGCCGGTCGTCGTCGCGGGCCGGGACCGCCGTCATCGCCTTCTTCGTGACCGCGGCGGTCAGCAGCGGATAGCCGAACACCCATGCGTCGGAAGCCAGCTGTTCGAGTGTGTGATCCGCCATCGGGTCTCTCCTCGGCGTCGCAAGACCCCTCCTCCACGCTAACTTTCAGGTGCGCTGCCCGCACCGCGGTACCGGTCCGCTACTCGACGGCCGGGTCCTCCTGCGCCTGCCGCACGGCCCGCCGTACCGCCTGTTCGACCTCGGACGGGTCGGCCCCCGTCGCTTCGGCGCGCGCGGTGATCGCGGCGCGCACCGCGTCGGAGGCCGTGCAGAAGCGGCGCCGCTGCGCGTCGTACGCGTCGCCGGTGAGGCCCGCCAGGCGGGCGCGTTCCTCCTCCGCGGTCCGTTCCAGTCTGATCAGTTCGTCGGGTATGTCCGTCACGATCGGATCGTAAGAGCCGGTGCGCCCCGGCGCCTGTCCAGCCGCCCGCCATGCGCCGACACAGCCGCCGTCCCGCCGCCTGCCATGTGCCGCGCCGTCCCGCCGCCTGCCGGGCGCCGGGCGCCGACACAGCCGCCTGTCCAGCCGCCCGCCGCCCGCCGCCCGCCGCCCGCCGCCGGCCGCCCGCCGCGCGCCGAC
>NZ_WWJT01000351.1 GCF_009865385.1 Streptomyces sp. SID486
GGGGCCCCTCACAGCGCCTCGGCCTTCTGCACGATCCGCGCCGCCCACCACATCCCGGCCGCCTCGAACACCGCCCCGACCGCAAGGCAGCCGAAGCCGGCCCCGGTGTGCAGCAGTACGCGCAGCGGGTCCGCACCCATGGCCGCGCCGAGGAGCAGGCCGAGGGCGGGCAGGGCGGCGAGCAGCACCGCGGTGGCCCGGGCCCCCGCCAGCTGGGCCCGCAGATCCCCTCGCTGGTCGCGCTCGGCGCGCAGGGCTCCCTCCAGCCGGTCGAGGCCGGTGGCGAGTCCGGCGCCCTGGTCCACGGCCACCCGCCAGCACGCGGCGAGTCCCAGCAGGCCCTGGGCGCCCGGCTGCCGTGCCACCGCGGCGAGTGCGCCGGGCACGTCTCCACCGAACCGTGCCGCCGCCACCACGGCGGCCTGCGCGTCGCCGAGTCCGCCGGAGTCCCTCGCGGCCCGCAGCAGCGCCGCCCCGGGCTGACATCCCGCCCGTACCTCCCCGGCGAGCGCGCCGCACAGGGCGATCACGGCGTCGGCCCGCCGCTCCCGGTCGCTCCGGGCCTGCCGGGCCAGCCGTACCCGGCGCAGCACCGGGACCCCCATCGCCCCCGCGACGACCGGGATCACCGAGGAACCCAGCAGGGCGATCACCAGCCCGGCGGCCGGCGCCCACCACTCCGCGTCCAACCGGCCGCCACGGCGGCGCAGTTCCGCGAGGATCCGCCCGGGGGCGGGCGGTGCGGGCGCCACCATCCCGCCGCCGGCCAGCATCAGCCGGGCCCGGCGCATCCCGTGGTGCCGGCCGCCCAGCAGCCAGGCCGTCGCGCCGAGACAGAGCAGGGCGGCACCCGTGGACGTCTCACCGATCACTTCCGTCACCCCTCTCGCCGTTCCGGGACCTCACCGGCTCGTGGCTCGCGCCCGGCCGGATCCCACTCGCCCGCGAACGCACCGGATGCGCCCAGGAGGTGCCGCAGCCGCTCCCACCCCCGCTCGCGCACGAACGCCCGCTCGCCCCAGCGCAGTGCCGGCACCGTCCGCACGAGCCCGGTGGCGTCCCGCTCCAGCACGTGCACCTCGTCGATCCGGCGCCGCCCGGACCGGTCCCGCACGAGGTGCACCACCACCGACAGGGCGGCCGCCAACTGGCTGTGCAGCGCCGCCCGGTCCAGCCCGGCGGCCGTGGCCAGCGCTTCCAGCCGGGCCGGCACGTCCGCGGCGGCGTTGGCGTGAACCGTGCAGCAGCCGCCCTCGTGACCGGTGTTGAGGGCCGCGAGCAGATGCACGACCTCCGGTCCGCGCACCTCGCCGACGACCAGCCGGTCCGGCCGCATCCGCAGCGCCTGCCGGACGAGGTCCTCCAGCGTGACCAGGCCGGCGCCCTCCTGGTTGGCGGGCCGGGTCTCCAGCCGGACGACGTGCGGGTGGTTCGGCCGCAGCTCGGCCGAGTCCTCCGCCAGCACGATGCGTTCGCCCGGCCCGACGAGACCGAGCAGCGCGCTGAGCAGGGTGGTCTTCCCGCATCCGGTGCCGCCGCTGACCAGGAAGGACAGCCGGGCCGCGAGCAGCGCCCGCAGGATCCGGTCGCCGCCGGGCGGAACCGTGCCGGCCGCGACGAGTTCCTCGACGGTGAAGGCCCGGTGCCGTACCACCCGCAGGGCCAGGCAGGCGCAGCCGACGGCGACCGGGGGCAGCACGGCGTGCAGCCGGGTTCCGTCGGGCAGCCGTGCGTCCGCCCAGGGCCGGGCGTCGTCCAGCCTGCGTCCGGCCACGGCGGCCAGCCGCTGGGCGAGGCGCCGCACGGCCGCCGCGTCCGGGAAGGCCACCGGAGTCAGCTCCAGGCCGCCGCCGCGGTCCACCCACACCCGGTCGGGGGCGGAGACCAGGACGTCGGTGACGGCCGGGTCGGCGAGCAGGGGTTCCAGGGGGCCGGTGCCGACGAGTTCGGATCGCAGGTGTTCGGCCGCGCCGAGAACCTCCGCGTCGCCCAGCACCCGGCCCTGCTCGCGCAGTGCCTGGGCCACACGCGCGGGTGTGGGTTCGGCACCGCTCTCGGCGAGCCGTCGGCGGACTCCGTCGAGCAGGGCCGCGCCGTCGGCCAGGTCGAGTCCGGGCAGCGTCATCGGGCACCTCCCGCTTCCACGAGCGCGCGCTCCCAGAAGTGCGTGCAGAAGCGGGCGAGTGGGCCGCGCCCGCCGGCCCCGGGTGGCTTCGCGCCACCCTGCGGGCGCAGCAGCGCCGGCTCGGCGGGGACCTCGCCGGCCAGCGGCAGGTCGAGCAGCCGGGCCACCGCGCGGTCGTCCAGGCCGGGTGCGTAGGGCCCGCGGACCGCCACCCGCAGGTCCCGCACGACCATGCCGACGGCGGAGGCCACGCGACCGGCGGCCGCCAGTGCCCGCAGTTCGCCGGGGACGACGAGCAGCGCCAGGTCGAGCTGGGCGAGGGCTTCGGCGACCCCGTCGTCGAGACGGCGGGGCAGGTCCACCACGACCGTGCCGCCGCGCCGCCGGGCGGCGGCCAGCACCGCCCGGATGGCGGGGGGCGGCACGGCGACGCAGGTGCCGCGGTCCCAGCTGAGCACACGGAGGGAGTGCAGCTCGGGCAGCGACTCCTCCAGGGCACCGCCGCCCACCCGGCCGCGGGAGGCGGCGAACGCGGGCCAGCGCAGCCCTTCGGCGCCCTCGCCCCCGAGCAGTACGTCGAGTCCGCCACCGAGCGGGTCGGCGTCCACCAGAAGGGTGCGCAGTCCCTCGCGTGCGGAGGTGACGGCGAGGGCGCACGCGAGCGTGGACGCTCCGGCCCCGCCCCGGCCTCCGATGACCCCGACGGTGAGCGCCGGGCGGCCGGTGCCCTCGGCGACGTCGGCGATGCGGTCGACCAGCCACGGCTCGCCGTCGGGCAGCATCAGGACGTGGTCGGCGCCGATCTGGACGGCTCGTTTCCATACGTCGGGGTCGTCCTGGTCGCGGCCGACGAGCACCACTCCGGACCGGCGCGCGGCCCCGCTCACCCGGCGGGCGGCGTCGTCGCCGACGAGCACGAGCGGGGCCGCCGCCCAGCCGCCGCCGGCTTCCGGTACGCCGTGATGGACCTCGGGTGTGGCGCCCGCCGCCGCGCACAGGCGCAGCAGATCGTCCAGGAGTGCCGCGTCCTCGGTCACGATGAGCGGCCGGCCGGGCCGGCCTCCGGGGCCGGGCGGTGGATCGTGGGTGACGATTCCGGTCACAGGTGTTCCCCCTTCGCTGCACGGGCCGCGGGGCCTGCCCGGCCACGCGATTCCCGAAGATGTGGAGAACCGGCGAACGGTCTCCCTATGAACGGCCGATAGGAACCGGCCATACACGCGCCGGCAATCGGAACCAGCCATGAACTCGCCGGTGCCGGAGCGCATGGGAATCACGGTGCAGCGAGTCGCGAAATGATGTGGATCTTGGTCGATATCTGTGGACAACCGCCGACCCTGTGAATATCTCCGTCACCCATACCGGTGACCTCTGTACTGATCCCTGTGCGAGTTCCACAGAGCAGTCCCGCGATTACCCTCCGTGACGAATCATGGACATGCAAAAACCGCGGCCGCGGCGGCGCGATGGGCGCCGTGCGGTCGCGGGAAGAGCGGAATGAAGGACGAAAACCCGTCCGGACATGCGACGACCCCCGCCGGGGGGGAGAGCGGGGGTCGTCCCCACGGCCGACTCGGGGGGGGAGGAGTCGGGCCGGGTTAGCACGGTCGCGAACGATCCGTGACTTCCATGGTGTACCCGAGAGCCCTCTCAGGCAAACCCACGCGCCACACCTTACGCCGAATGGTGGGCGCCTATGCTCGGGGACGTGGAAAACCACTCCTTGCCTCGCGCAGCAGCCTTCTTTGACCTGGACAAGACGGTCATTGCGAAGTCGAGCACGCTCACCTTCAGCAAGTCCTTCTACCAAGGCGGGCTGATCAACCGCAGGGCCGCCTTGCGTACCGCGTACGCCCAGTTCGTCTTCCTGGCCGGCGGCCTGGACCACGACCAGATGGAGCGCATGCGGGAGTACCTCTCCTCGCTGTGCCGGGGCTGGAACGTCCAGCAGGTGCGCGAGATCGTCGCCGAGACGCTGCACGACCTGATCGACCCGATCATCTACGACGAGGCCGCCTCCCTCATCGAGGAGCACCACGCGGCCGGCCGGGACGTCGTGATCGTGTCCACCTCGGGCGCGGAGGTGGTCGAGCCGGTCGGCGAGCTGCTGGGCGCGGACCGGGTGGTCGCCACCCGCATGGTCGTGGGCGAGGACGGCTGCTTCACCGGAGAGGTCGAGTACTACGCCTACGGCCCGACCAAGGCCGAGGCCGTCAAGGAACTGGCCGCGTCCGAGGGCTACGACCTCGACCGCTGCTACGCCTACAGCGACTCGGCGACCGATCTGCCGATGCTCCGGACCGTGGGGCACCCGCACGCCGTGAACCCGGACCGCGCGCTGCGCCGCGAGGCACTCGCGCGCGGGTGGCCGGTTCTGGAGTTCCGCCGCCCCGTCCCTCTCAAGAAGCGGCTGCCCGCGTTCTCCGTACCGCCCCGCCCGGTGCTGGCCGCGGCGGCGGCCATAGGCGCGGCCGCGGCGACCGCCGGACTCGTCTGGTACACCAGCCGGCGCCGCGGCACCACCTGACAGGCGTCCGTTCCGTCCTGTTTGCTCCCGAAAGTAAAGAAGTGCAGGCAGGGGTTCCGCTTCATCCCGGCTAGCGGTACAAAGAAGGTAGGCCCGCGAGACCAAAGGACATCCGAGAGGATCCCCTAACATCACGCATTTGGCCCCACGGACCCAGCATGGACACCGGGCACCCACGCGACGTCGACCCGTCGATTACGGGCCAGCCGCACCAGGTCACGGGCAAAGCATCCCGGCCTGATGGGCAATATCTCGAGGACGCTTGGTAACCGGGTGAGCATGCCAGCGGCGGTACGAGCATTCGTACCGCCGCAACCCTTGTCCGGGGGCGTACTCCTCAGGCCGCGCCGCGCTGCAGCGCCTCGCACACCGCCGTCGACTCCCGCACACCCAGCTCGACCGCCCGGCCGCAGTGGCCGATCCACGCCGCCATGCCCTCGGGAGTGCCCGAGACGTACCCGTCGAGGGCGGCCAGGTAGGAGGCGCGGCCCAGCTCGGCGTACCCGACCTCGGCCGGGCAGATCGCCTTCGGGTCCAGTCCGCTGCCGATCAGCACGATCCGCTCGGCGGTGCGCGCGACCAGGCCGTTGTGGGAGACGAACGGGCGCAGCGCGAGCAGCTCGCCGTGCACCACGGCCGCCGTCACCAGCGCGGGGGCCGAGGTGCCGGCGATGATCAGGTCCGCCAGTCCCTCCAGCCGGCCCGAGACCTCCGCCACGTCGGGCAGCGGCAGCTCGATCAGCGGCTCGTCCACCGGCTCGCCCGGCTGGCGCGGCCGGCCGACCCGGTCGTCATCGCTCGCCGCGGCCACCAGGTGCAGCCGGGCCAGCACCCGCAGGGGCGACTGCCGCCAGATGGACAACAGCTGCCCCGCCTCGGCGGAGAGCCGCAGGGCCGCGCCCACCACGCGGGCCTCGGCGTCCCCGCTGAAGTCGGTACGCCGCCGCACCTCCTCCAGCGCCCAGTCCGCCCCGGACAGCGCCGCCGAACCGCGGGCGCCACGCAGGGCGGCCTCGGAGGTGATCGCGTTGCTGCGGCGCCGCATGACCCGGTGCCCGTAGACCCGGTCCACGGCCTTGCGCACGGTTTCCACGGACTCGGCCACACCGGTCAGCGACCCCAGGGCCGCGAGCGGATCGGCGGTCGCACCTGTCGTACTCATGAGTACGACAGTACGCACCCGGCCGCCCCACCCCACGAAGGAGTGGTCTTCTTCACTTCCTGCTGCAACGCACAGCTATTACCCCACTACCCTTGGTGAACATGAAAATTGCTTTCGTCGGGAAGGGCGGCAGCGGGAAGACCACGCTCTCCTCCCTCTTCATCCGCCACCTCGCCGCCGCCGGCGCCCCGGTGGTCGCCGTCGACGCGGACATCAACCAGCACCTCGGCCCCGCGCTCGGCCTCGGCGAGGAGGAGGCGGCGGCGCTGCCCGCCATGGGCGAACGGCTGCCGCTGATCAAGGACTACCTGCGCGGCAGCAACCCGCGCATCGCCTCGGCCGCGACGATGATCAAGACGACTCCGCCCGGTGAGGGCTCGCGGCTGGTCCGGGTCCGGGAACCCAACCCGGTCTACGACGCCTGCGCGCGTCCGGTGGAACTCGACGGCGGCGCCGTCCGTTTGATGGTCACGGGACCCTTCACGGACGCCGACCTGGGGGTCGCCTGCTACCACTCCAAGACGGGAGCGGTGGAGCTGTTCCTGAACCACCTCGTCGACGGCCCCGACGAGTACGTCGTGGTCGACATGACGGCCGGTTCGGACTCCTTCGCCTCCGGCATGTTCACCCGCTTCGACATGACGTTCCTCGTCGCCGAACCGACCCGCAAGGGGGTCTCCGTCTACCGCCAGTACAAGGAGTACGCCCGCGACTTCGGCGTCGCCCTGAAGGTCGTCGGCAACAAGATCCAGGAGCCGGACGACGTCGACTTCCTGCGCGCGGAGGTCGGGGACGACCTGCTCGTGACGGTCGGGCGCTCGGACTGGGTGCGGGCCATGGAGAAGGGCCGTCCGCCCCGGTTCGACCTCCTGGAGGAGACCAACGCCCGCGCCCTGGAGACTCTGCGGGCGACCGTCGACGCCGGCTACGCACGACGGGACTGGGAGCGCTACACCCGCCAGATGGTGCACTTCCACCTGAAGAACGCCGAGAGCTGGGGGAACGAGCGCACCGGGGTCGACCTGGCTGCGCAGGTCGACCCCCACTTCGTGCTCGGCGAGAGTCTGGCGACGCCCGTCTGACGCCTACCGCTTGTCCGCCGGCGCCCCGGGAACACCCTTGGGCGCCGGGGCCGGCCGGCCCGACAGGAAGGACGCCCAGCCCTGCCGGGGCGCCTCGCCCACCTCCAGGGTGCGCAGTCTCGCCAGGGTCTGCGGGTCCTGCGCGTCCAGCCAGTCGGCCAGCTGGTGGAAGGAGACGCAGCGCACCTCCGGCTTGGTGCACACCTCCTTCACCACGTCCTCGACGGCACGCATGTAGGTGCCGCCGTTCCACGACTCGAAGTGGTTGCCGATGATCAGGGGCGCGCGGTTGCCGTCGTAGGCGCGGTAGAAGCCCTTGAGCAGGCCGTCGCGCATCTGGTCGCCCCAGTAGTCGAACTTGTCCGGGTCGCCCTGGGTCTCGGTGCCGGACTGGTTGACCATGAAGTTGTAGTCCATGGTCAGCTGTTCATAGGTGTGGCCCGGGAAGGGCACGAGCTGCATCGACAGGTCCCACAGCCCTTCCTTCTTCTTGGGCCAGACCTGGTCGTCGACCCCGCTGGAGTCATAGCGGAAGCCCAGCTGGCGGGCGGCCTTCATGAAGTTCTTCTGCCCCTCGAGGCAGGGGGTGCGGGCCCCGATCAGCTCCTTTTCGTAGTCGAAGGGCAGCGGCGCCTCCGCCTTCCTGCCGGTGTTGGTCTTCCAGGACTCCACGAACTTCTTCGCCTGGGCGATCTCGCTCTTCCACTCGTCCACCGACCAGGTGCCGACCCCGCCGTCGGGCCCGCAGAAGTGGCCGTTGAAGTGGGTGCCGATCTCGTTGCCCTCCAGCCAGGCCAGCCGTACCTGCTCGAGGGTGTCGGCGATGCCCTGCTCGTCGTTGAAGCCGATGTCGGAGCGGCCCGGCGAGTGCTGTGGCGGCTTGTACAGATCGCGCTTCTCCTCGGGCAGCGTGTACACGCCGCTGAGGAAGTACGTCATGTTCGCGTTGTTCTCCTTGGCGACCTTGCGGAAGTGCGAGAACAGCTTCTGGCTGTCCTCACCCGCACCGTCCCAGGAGAAGACGACGAACTGCGGGGGCTTCTGACCGGGGCTCAGCCGCTCGGGCTCGGGCAGATGGGGCTGCGCTCCGGTGTACGCGGTGGATCCGTCGCCGATCAGCCGGAAGACGCTGCCCGGAGCCGGTGCCCCCTTCCGCGGGCCGGGCGCCCCTTCGTGCTTGCCGGTGGAGTCGCTCGCACAACCGGCGAGCGACGCCGCACACGCCGCGGCGACCACGGCGCCGACGGCGATCCTGTGGGTGGCGGCCATGTTCCGCCCACCTTCTTCCTTCTCTCAGGCACACGCTGATGAGGGCCGTTTCTGGTGATACGCCGGGCTTGTCCCGGCGGCGCCGCCAAGGTCGCACGGGACCGAGAAGGAATTAGTACGACAAGCCGATCAAATGATTAGTTCACTCCGGCAGGGGATCTTCTGCCCCGTTTGCCCCGGAAAACTATGCTTTACCTTTACTCCGCATTACGGTTCTTTTACCGAGCGTTGCTCCATCCCGCCACTGCACGCCGTGACCCACGGCCGCGACCGCCCCGCCCACACCGCGGGTCCCACCCAGTCCGCGACCGCGCCGCCCCGGAGGAGACGGGAAACATGTCAGCCTGCGCACCCCCTCACACCCAGCACCCCCACTCACCCACCGGCCCCGCGCCCACGCGCCGGCGCCGCACCGTCGAGGGCGCCGACCTGTCCGCGTCCGTAGCGGTCTTCCTGATCGCCCTGCCCCTCTCCCTCGGCATCGCCCTGGCCACCGGCGCACCACTGCAGGCCGGACTCGTCGCCGCCGCGGTCGGCGGGGTCGTCGCCGGACGGCTGGGCGGCTGCCCCCTCCAGGTCAGCGGACCCGCCGCCGGACTCACGGTGGTCACCGCGGACCTGATCCACCGTTACGGCTGGCGGGCGACCTGCGGCATCACCGTCCTCGCCGGTCTCGCCCAGCTCGGCCTCGGCTGCCTGCGGGTGGCGCGGGGCGCGCTCGCGGTCAGTCCGGCCGTGGTGCACGGCATGCTCGCGGGCATCGGCATCACCATCGCCGTCGCCCAGCTGCACATCGTCCTCGGCGGCAGCCCGGACAGTTCCGTCCTCGCCAACCTGCGGGACCTGCCGGCCCAGTTGGCCGACCCGCACCCGGCGGCGGTGTCGATGAGCGCCCTGACCCTGGTCCTGCTGCTGGCCTGGCCGCGGCTGCCCGGCCGCGCCGGGCGGCTGCTGCGCAGGGTGCCGGCGGCCCTCGTGGCCGTCACCGGCGCCACGGCGGCCGCCGCCCTCAGCGGCCTCGTCCTGCCCCGGGTCGACCTGCCGTCCTGGCGCAGTCACGCCCTGGCCGGACTGCCCGAGGGCCCGGTGTTCGGCGTCGTGGCCGCCGTGCTCACCACCACCCTGGTGTGCAGCGTGCAGTCGCTGCTCGGCGCGGTGGCCGTGGACAAACTGATCGCCTCCCGTCCCGGCCCCCAGTCCCGCGTCGGCCGTTCCGACCTGGACCGGGAGCTGCTCGGCCAGGGCGCCGCCAACGTCGTCTCGGGAGCCCTCGGCGGACTGCCGGTGGCGGGTGTGGCGGTGCGCAGTTCCGCGAACGTGAAATCGGGTGCGGTCAGCCGGAACTCCACGATGCTGCACGGCGTTCTCGTAGTAGCCGCCGCACTGCTGATGGTCCCGCTCCTGGAGGAGATCCCGCTCGCCTCCCTCGCCGCCCTGGTGATGGCCGTCGGCATCCAGATGGTGTCCCTGCACCACATCCGCACGGTGACGCGCCACCGCGAGGTGCCCGTCTACGCCGTGACCGCACTCGGCGTGGTGTTCCTCGGTGTCCTGCAGGGCGTCTGCCTCGGAATCGCCGTGGCCGTCGCCATCGCCCTGCACCGCCTCACCCACACCCGCATCACCCATGAGGAGGAGAGAGGAGTCCATCACGTACGGGTCCGCGGTCAGCTGACCTTCCTCGCGGTGCCCCGGCTCAGCAGAGCCCTGCATCTCGTGCCCCAGGGTGCGCACGCGGTCGTGGAGTTGGACGGCTCCTTCATGGACCACGCGGCGTACGAGTCGCTGCAGGACTGGCGGAGCGCCCACACCGCGCGGGGGGGAAAGGCCGAGCTGACGGGCCGGCGCGGCGGGATCGGGACCGCCGGGCAGACCCCGTCCGCCGAGTGCCGGTGCCGCCCCTGGACCCCCTGGCGCGACCACCGGTCCTGCTTCGCCGGTGCCGGTGCGGCTCCGGCCGGCCCGGATGACGGGCGGCCCGCCGGGCGGGAACTGGCCCGTGGCATCAGCTCGTTCCAGCGGAACACCGCGCCGCTGGTGCGGGAGGAGCTGGCGCGGCTCGCCCGGGAGGGCCAGCGACCCTCACAGCTCTTCCTCACCTGCACCGACTCCCGGCTCGTCACATCGATGATCACCGCCAGTGGTCCCGGCGATCTGTTCGTCGTCCGCAACGTCGGCAACCTGGTGCCGCCACCGGGCGAGGAGGGCGGCGACGACTCGGTGGCCGCCGCCATCGAGTACGCGGTGGACGTGCTCGGGGTGCGCTCGATCACGGTGTGCGGGCACTCCGGGTGCGGGGCGATGCAGGCGCTGGCCGGCGGCGGGACCGGCGGCGGGAGCACACCGCTGCGGCGGTGGCTGCGGCACGGGCTGCCGAGCCTGGCACGGATGGCCGGGGACCGGGGCGACCGGCCCCGGCTGGCCGGCCGGGAACCCGCGGACGCGGTGGAACTGCTGTGCCTGGCCAACGTCGTCCAGCAACTGGCGCACCTGCGGGCGCACGGCCCGGTCGCCCGCGCCCTGGCCGACGGGGAACTGGAGCTGCACGGCATGTACTTCCACGTGGGCGAGGCACAGGCGTACCTGCTCGGGCAAGCGGAGGAAGGAGCGGTGTTCGAGCACGTCACGGGCGGCGTCCACCGAGGTGAGGGGGCACATGGCCCGGTTCGGCCGGCGATCCCGAGAAAGGTCTAAACCAATTTACCGGTCGCCCTTGTCATCGGACCCCCGCGTCTGATGAGCTGTGGCCTGGGACACAACGGACACCCTTCGAACGGGAGATGTCGTGAGCAACGAAAGCCTGGCCAACCTGCTCAAGGAAGAGCGCAGGTTCGCGCCACCCGCCGACCTGGCCGCGCACGCCAACGTCACAGCGGAGGCGTACGAACAGGCCAAGGCTGACAGGCTCGGCTTCTGGGCCGAGCAGGCCCGTCGGCTGACCTGGGCCAAAGAACCGACCGAGACGCTGGACTGGTCGAACCCGCCGTTCGCGAAGTGGTTCAAGGACGGCGAGCTGAACGTCGCGTACAACTGCGTGGACCGGCATGTGGAGGCCGGGCACGGGGACCGCGTCGCCATCCACTTCGAGGGCGAGCCCGGCGACAGCCGCGCGATCACCTACGCGGAGCTGAAGGACGAGGTCTCCAGGGCCGCCAACGCCCTGCTGGAGCTGGGCGTGCGGAAGGGCGACCGCGTCGCCATCTACATGCCGATGATCCCGGAGACCGCGATCGCGATGCTGGCCTCGGCCCGGATCGGCGCGGCGCACTCGGTCGTCTTCGGCGGCTTCTCGGCCGACGCCCTCGCGACCCGCATCCAGGACGCGGACGCCAAGGTCGTCATCACCGCCGACGGCGGCTACCGGCGCGGCAAGCCGTCCGCGCTCAAGCCGGCCGTGGACGAGGCGGCCGAGAAGGCGGGCAACGTCGAGCACGTGCTCGTGGTGCGCCGTACCGGGCAGGAAGTGGTCTGGAACGGCGAGCGGGACGTGTGGTGGGACGAGCTGGTGGGCCGCCAGTCCGCCGAGCACACCCCGGAGGCGTTCGGGGCGGAGCACCCGCTGTTCATCCTCTACACCTCCGGCACGACGGGGAAGCCCAAGGGCATCCTGCACACCTCCGGCGGCTACCTCACCCAGGTGGCCTACACCCACTGGGCGGTGTTCGACCTCAAGCCGGAGACGGACGTCTACTGGTGCACGGCCGACGTCGGCTGGGTGACCGGGCACTCGTACATCGTGTACGGCCCGCTGGCCAACGGCGCGACACAGGTGATGTACGAGGGCACGCCGGACACCCCGCACCAGGGCCGGTTCTGGGAGATCGTGCAGAAGTACAAGGTCACGACCCTCTACACCGCGCCGACCGCGATCCGGACGTTCATGAAGTGGGGCGACGACATCCCCGCCAAGTTCGACCTGGGCAGTCTGCGCGTCCTGGGCTCGGTCGGTGAGCCCATCAACCCCGAGGCGTGGGTCTGGTACCGCAAGCACATCGGCGCCGACGCCACGCCCGTCGTGGACACCTGGTGGCAGACCGAGACCGGCGCCATGATGATCACGCCGCTGCCCGGCGTCACCGAGACCAAGCCCGGTTCGGCGCAGCGTCCGCTGCCCGGCATCAGCGCGACCGTCGTCGACGACGAGGCGAACGAGGTGCCCAACGGCGGCGGCGGCTACCTGGTGCTGACCGAGCCGTGGCCGTCGATGCTGCGCACCATCTGGGGTGACGACCAGCGGTTCATCGACACCTACTGGTCCCGCTTCGAGGGCAAGTACTTCGCCGGGGACGGAGCGAAGAGGGACGACGACGGGGACATCTGGCTGCTGGGCCGGGTGGACGACGTGATGCTCGTCTCCGGCCACAACATCTCCACCACCGAGGTGGAGTCGGCCCTCGTCTCACACCCGTCGGTCGCCGAGGCCGCCGTCGTGGGCGCCGCGGACGAGACCACCGGCCAGGCCATCGTCGCGTTCGTCATCCTGCGCGGCACCGCCACGGAGGACGACAGGCTCGTCGGCGAGCTGCGCGATCACGTCGGCGCCACGCTGGGGCCGATCGCCAAGCCCAAGCGGATCCTGCCGGTGGCGGAGCTGCCGAAGACCCGCTCCGGCAAGATCATGCGCCGTCTGCTGCGGGACGTGGCCGAGAACCGTCAGCTGGGTGACGTCACCACCCTGACCGACTCGACCGTCATGCAGCTGATCCAGGACAAGCTCCCCGCGGCGCCCAGCGAGGACTGAGCGGCCCGGAGGAGTGGACCGTCCCCCGCGGGGCACCCGCCGGCGAACGTGCCGGGTGCCCCGCGGGCGTCTACGGTGAAGATCACCGGACCCGGCGCGCGCCAGTTTAGGTAAACTAAACAAAGTGCCGTACGACACGGCACGTCAGGTGCGCCGGGAAGTCTGGTCGGCATGTGAGTTTCGCCTGCCCCGGAGGTCTCCCGTGACCGCGCCCCGCGCCCGTACCACCGCCCGCAAGGTCCTCGGCCGTCTGTCCCTGCCCGAGCGGACCTACATCGCGAACGCGCTGCGCACCGAGACCGTCGGCGGAGTCCTGCTGCTGCTCGCCGCCATAGCCGCGCTGGCCTGGGCGAACATCCCCGGCCTGCGTCACGGCTACACGGGCGTCAGCCACTTCCACCTCGGCCCCGGCGCCCTCGGCCTGCACCTCTCCGTCGCCCACTGGGCCGCCGACGGACTGCTCGCCGTGTTCTTCTTCGTCGCCGGCATCGAACTCAAGCGCGAGCTGGTCGCGGGCGATCTGCGCGACCCCAGAGCGGCCGTGCTGCCCGTCGTGGCGGCGCTGTGCGGGATGGCCGTACCGGCGCTCGTCTACACGCTCACCAACCTCGCGGGCGACGGCTCCCTCCAGGGCTGGGCGGTGCCCACCGCCACCGACATCGCCTTCGCGCTCGCCGTCCTCGCGGTCATCGGCACCTCACTGCCCAGCGCCCTGCGCGCCTTCCTGCTCACCCTCGCGGTCGTCGACGACCTCTTCGCGATCCTGATCATCGCGATCTTCTTCACCGACCGGCTGAACTTCGCCGCCCTCGGCGGTGCCGTCGCCGGCCTCGCCGTCTTCTGGCTGCTGCTGCGCAAGGGGGTGCGCGGCTGGTACGTCTACGTACCGCTGGCCCTCGTCGTCTGGGCGCTGATGTACAACAGCGGCGTGCACGCCACCGTCGCCGGCGTGGCGATGGGGCTGATGCTGCGCTGCACCACCCGGGAAGGGGAGGAGCACTCGCCGGCCGAGCACATCGAGCACCTCGTGCGGCCCCTGTCGGCCGGGCTCGCCGTACCGCTGTTCGCCCTGTTCAGCGCCGGTGTGCCGATATCGGGCGGGGCGCTCGGGGATGTGTTCGCCAAGCCCGAGACGCTCGGCGTCGTGCTCGGCCTGGTCGTGGGCAAGGCGGCCGGCATCTTCGGCGGTACCTGGCTGACCGCCCGCTTCACCCGCGCGCAGCTCAGCGCGGAACTGGCGTGGGCCGACGTCTTCGCCGTGGCCTCGCTCGCCGGGATCGGTTTCACGGTCTCGCTGCTCATCGGGGAGCTGGCCTTCGACGGCGACGCCGTACTCACCGACGAGGTGAAGGCCGCCGTCCTCACCGGCTCACTGATCGCGGCGGTGTGCGCGACGGTACTGCTGAAGCTGCGCAACGCCCGCTACCGCACGCTGTGCGAGGACGAGGACCGCGACGAGGACCTCGACGGCATCCCGGACGTCTACGAGCAGGACGACCCGGCCTACCACCTCCGCATGGCCGAGATCCACGAGCGCAAGGCCGCCGAACACCGGCGGCTGGCCGCCGAGCGGGCGGCCGAGGCGCGCCACGGGCTTGCGGAAGTACCGGGCGGGGCAGGCGAGGAAGGCGACCGTCCGGCATGATCTGACGAGACGGTACAAAACAAGACGGCCGCGCGCGCACGACGGCCACCCGGACGGCCGTACGAGCAGGACGGCCGTTCCCCGCAGCGCACGTGTGGCACAACAGACTTCTGAGGGAGAACGCGATGAGCGCACCCGACGGCAGCCCGGTCGGCGCCGAACGCAGCATCGGCCAGCTGTTCGCCTCGGCGACGACCGAGATGTCGGCGCTGGTGCACGACGAGATCGCGCTGGCCAAGGCTCAGCTCAAGCAGGACGTGAAGCGCGGCGCGGTCAGCGGCGGCGCGTTCTCGATCGCCGGCGCGGTGCTGGTGTTCTCCCTGCCGATGCTCAACTTCGCCCTGGCGTACGGCATCAGGACCTGGAGCGGCTGGAACCTGGCCGTCTGCTTCCTGCTGTCCTTCGCGGCCAACGTGCTCGTCGCCGGCTTCCTCGCGCTCATCGGCACGGTGTTCGCGAAGAAGGCCAAGAAGGGCCAGGGCCCGCAGAAGGTGGCCGCCTCGATGAAGGAGACGGCGGGCGTCCTGCAGAACGCCAAGCCCCACCCGCGGCCGGAGCTGCCCGAGGACCGGACCCCCGCGGCCATCGAGGCTGTGGCACGCTCGTCGTCATGACGGACCCAGCCGCCCTCTCGCCCGTGCGGATCGACCTCCCGGACGGCAGACAGGTCACCCACCGGGATGTCTCCGCCAACGGCGCCCGCTTCCACATCGCCGAGCTGGGCGACGGCCCCCTGGTACTGCTGCTGCACGGCTTCCCGCAGTTCTGGTGGACGTGGCGGCACCAGCTGGCCGCGCTCGCGGACGCGGGCTACCGGGCGGTGGCGATGGACCTGCGGGGCGTCGGCGGCAGCGACCGCACGCCCCGCGGGTACGACCCCGCCAACCTGGCCCTGGACGTCACCGGGGTGATCCGCTCGCTCGGCGAGCCGGACGCCGCGCTGGTCGGACACGACCTCGGCGGCTACCTGGCGTGGACGGCGGCGGCCATGCGGCCCAAGCTCGTGCGGCGCCTCGCCGTGGCGTCGATGCCGCACCCGAGGCGCTGGCGCGCGGCGATGCTGCGGGACGCCCGGCAGACGGCCGCCAGTTCCTACGTCTGGGGGTTCCAGCGGCCCTGGCTCCCGGAGCGCCAACTGACCGCCGACGGCGGTGCGCTGGTGGGCCGGCTGATCCGGGACTGGTCCGGGCCGCGGCTGCCCGAGGACGCGGCCGTGGAGACGTACCAGCGGGCCATGTGCATCCCGTCCACGGCGCATTGCGCCATCGAACCGTACCGCTGGCTGGTGCGTTCGCTGGCCCGCCCGGACGGCGTGCAGTTCTACCGCCGGATGAAGCGACCGGTACGGGTGCCGACGCTGCACCTGCACGGTTCCCTCGATCCGGTCACCCGCACGCGCAGCGCGGCCGGTTCGGGCGAGTTCGTCGAAGCGCCCTACCGCTGGCGGCTGTTCGACGGCCTCGGTCACTTCCCGCACGAGGAGGACCCGGCGGCCTTCTCCACGGAACTGGTCAACTGGCTCAAGGACCCCGAACCCGACCGCTGATGCCCGCGGTGGTGACCCGTGGGTGACGGCCCGGATGCGTGGAGTATCCGGTTGTTGAACACTTGTCCCCCGAACGGCCACATGCCCTGCGCATAGGCCAATTGGGGGGCGTGCGGGCGGTTATCGACCTTGGGGCGGGGGCACACGTCGGGGTATGGGCTGGACGCACGACTACAGTGACGCACCCCGCAACCGCCGCTCGGCCACTGGCCTGAGCACGCCTCAGCGAGGCACCCCGCAACTCGCGGAAGGCGACCTGCGGGTGGGGATTCCGCGCATCCTGCGCCGCCGGGCCCGCTGGGTCTCGGTACGCCTGCGTCACCCGCGGAGCTGATCGCCCCGCACCCGCCCTACAGGGCGCAGCTGTCCGTACCCACCTGCTCGTTCGCCGTCCGGCCCCGCTCGACGTCGGCCTGGATCTCATCCGCCGTCAGGGCGTAGCCGGTGTCCGCGTCGTCGAGGGACTTGGCGAACACCACGCCGTACACCTTGCCGTCCGGAGTGAGCAGCGGGCCACCGGAGTTGCCCTGCCGGACGGTGGCGTACAGGGAGTAGACGTCACGGCGGACCGTGCCGCGGTGGTAGATGTCCGGCCCGTTGGCCGTGATGCGCCCGCGGACACGCGCGGCCCGCACGTCGTACGAGCCGTTCTCCGGGAAACCGGCGACGATCGCGCCGTCACCGCCGCCCGCGTCCTGGGTGGTGAACCGCAGCGCGGCCGCCCTCAGGTCCGGTACGTCGAGTACGGCGATGTCACGCTTCCAGTCGTACAGCACGACCCTGGCGTCGTACCTGCGGCCCTCGCCGCCTATCTGCACGCGCGGCGCGTCCACCCCGCCGACCACGTGCGCGTTGGTCATCACGCGGCGGTCGGCGAAGACGAAGCCGGTGCCCTCCAGCACCTTGCCGCACCCCTGGGCGGTGCCGGTGACCTTGACGATGGAGCGCTGGGCGTGCTGGGCGACCGGGCTGCGGGCGAGAGCCGGGTCGGGCGGCCGCACGTCCTTGATCGGTTCGTCGGAGAACGGGCTGAAGACCTGCGGGAAGCCGTTCTGCGCGAGCACGGAGGAGAAGTCGGCGAACCAGGTGTCCGCCTGGGCCGGCAGGGCCCGGGAGACGCCGAGGAGCACCTTGGAGCCGCGGACCTCCTTGCCGAGCGTGGGCAGGGTCGTGCCGGCCAGGGCGGAGCCGATCAGCCAGGCCACCAGCAGCATCGCGACGACGTTGACCAGCGCGCCGCCGGTGGCGTCCAGGGCGCGGGCCGGGGACCAGGTGATGGAGCGGCGCAGCTTGTTGCCGAGGTGGGTGGTCAGGGCCTGGCCCACGGAGGCGCAGACGATGACGACGACCACGGCCACCACGGCGGCGGTGGTGCCGACCTCGGCCTTGTCGGTCGCCGCGTCCCAGATCACGGGCAGCAGGTAGACGGCGACGAGGCCGCCACCCAGGAAACCGATCACCGACAGGATGCCGACGACGAAGCCCTGGCGGTAACCCACCACCGCGAACCACACGGCCGCGACGAGCAACAGGATGTCCAGCACGTTCACTGCTTCAGGCCTCGCCTACTCACTCCGCTCCCAGCAGCTCGGCCGGGGCCCGGGGGGTGCCCCGGGGGATACAGCACGGGGATCACCCTGTCATGCGTGCCAGTCGAGCGGGACCTGCTTCTGCCGGTCCCAGGGGTGTTCCCAGCCCGCGTAGTGCAGGAGGCGGTCGATCACTCCGGCCGTGAAACCCCAGACCAGGGCCGATTCGACCAGGAAAGCCGGACCGCTGTGGCCTCTGGGGTGGACGGCGGTGGCGCGGTTGGCGGGGTCCGTGAGATCCGCCACGGGGACGGTGAAGACCCGCGCGGTCTCCTTCGGGTCGACGACGCCCACCGGACTGGGCTCACGCCACCAGCCGAGCACCGGGGTGACCACGAAGCCGCTGACCGGGATGTAGAGGCGAGGCAGCACACCGAAGAGCTGCACGCCGGACGGGTCGAGCCCGGTCTCCTCCTCGGCCTCGCGCAGGGCGGCCCGCAGGGGGCCGTCGCCTTGCGGATCGCCGTCCTCCGGATCCAGCGCACCGCCCGGGAACGACGGCTGCCCGGGGTGCGAGCGCAGGGAGCCCGCCCGCTCCATGAGCAGCAGCTCCGGGCCGCGCTCCCCCTCCCCGAACAGGATCAGCACGGCCGACTGCCGCCCCGAACCGTTCTCCGGCGGCAGGAAGCGGCTCAGCTGCAGCGGCTGGACCGTCTCGGCGGCGTGCGCCACGGGCCCCAGCCAGTCCGGCAGCCCTTCCTTGCTGAGCGTCACCGGACCGCCCTGTGTGTCGCTTGCCCTCGTCATCGCCACCCCCGTCGCTCCGCCCTCTCCAACGCCCGAGGCACCCGAGATCGTTCCGTCACGCGGCCCCCAGCGGCGGTGCGGCCTTGCCGCCGGCGTCGAGGTACGCCTGCGGGGGCTTGAGCCGCTGCCCCGGGAAGCCGCCCTTCTCGTACTTCAGGAGCTTTTGCGCCTTCTCCGGGTCCGTCTCGCCCTCGCCGTAGGCCGGGCAGAGCGGGGCGATGGGGCAGGCCCCGCAGGCGGGCTTGCGGGCGTGGCAGATCCGGCGGCCGTGCCAGATCACGTGGTGCGACAGGTCGGTCCAGTCACTCTTCGGGAAGAGCGCGCCGACGGCGGCCTCGATCTTGTCGGGGTCGGTCTCGTCCGTCCACCGCCAACGCCGGACCAGGCGCTGGAAGTGGGTGTCCACGGTGATCCCGGGCCGCCCGTAGGCGTTGCCGAGGACGACGAAGGCCGTCTTGCGGCCCACGCCGGGCAGCTTGACCAGGTCCTCCAGCCGGCCGGGCACCTCGCCGCCGAAGTCCTCGGTGAGGGCCTTGGAGAGCCCTATGACCGACCGGGTCTTGGCCCGGAAGAAGCCGCAGGGACGCAGGATCTCCTCGACCTCCTCCGGGTTCGCGGCGGCGAGGTCCTCGGGGGTGGGGTACCTGGCGAAGAGCGCCGGGGTGGTCTGGTTGACCCGCAGATCGGTGGTCTGCGCCGACAGCACGGTGGCGACCAGCAGCTGGAAGGGGTTGTCGAAGTCCAGCTCGGGGTGGGCGTAGGGGTACACCTCGGCCAGTTCGCGGTTGATGCGGCGGGCCCGGCGGACCAGGGCGGTGGGGGACTCACCGGAGGGCGGAGCGACAGCGATCTTCTTGACGGGCGCGGCCTTCTTCGCGGTCTTCTTGGCAGCGGCCTTCGCGGGCGCGGCCTTCTTGCCGACGTGCTCTGCGGGCGCGATCTTCTTCGCGGCCTGCTCGGCGGTCTTCTTCGCGGCGGCCTTCGCGGGCTTCTTCGCGGGCTTCTTGGCGGCACTCGCCGCAGGGCTCTTCGCGGCGCTCTCCCCGGTGCTCTTCGCGGCACTCTCCCCGGTGCTCTTCGCGGCACCCTCGGCGGTGCTCTTCGCAGGTGCGGCCTTCTTCGCCGCACCGACAGCCATTTCAGCCGATTTACCTGTTTTGCTACTTCCTCCGGGAGCCTGTTCGCCCACGGCGGAATCCCGACGTACAACCACCCGCCCAGCCCCCTTGTCCTGTGCTGTCACCGGCGTTTTGGACACCCGGCCAGCCTAAAGCCCGGCACCGACATCCGCCCCGGACCCCGCAGAGCGGCCCCCGATTGGACCCCTGACGCTTACCCCGGGACACGTGTGCGGCATCCTTGTGACAGATCACACTGTTTGGACCGTCCGGCAAAATGGGGAACACGGTCCCCTGGCACATGGGGGAGAAAGATCCCCTGAGCAGGTCGACAAGGAGAGAACTCGTGGACGACGTTCTGCGGCGCAACCCGCTCTTCGCGGCTCTCGACGACGAGCAGGCCGCGGAGCTTCGCGCCTCCATGAGTGAGGTGACCCTCGCACGCGGTGACTCGCTCTTCCATGAAGGTGACCCCGGCGACCGGCTCTACGTCGTCACCGAGGGCAAGGTCAAGCTGCACCGCACCTCCCCCGACGGCCGCGAGAACATGCTCGCCGTCGTCGGCCCCGGCGAGCTGATCGGTGAGCTTTCGCTGTTCGACCCGGGTCCGCGCACCGCGACCGCGAGCGCGCTGACCGAGGTCAAGATGCTCGGTCTGGGCCACGGCGACCTCCAGCCCTGGCTGAACGTGCGCCCCGAGGTGGCCGGCGCCCTGCTGCGCGCCGTCGCCCGCCGTCTGCGCAAGACCAACGACGCGATGTCCGACCTGGTCTTCTCCGACGTCCCCGGCCGCGTGGCCCGCGCTCTGCTGGACCTCTCGCGCCGCTTCGGCGTGCAGTCCGAGGAGGGCATCCACGTCGTCCACGACCTCACCCAGGAGGAGCTGGCCCAGCTCGTCGGCGCCTCCCGCGAGACCGTGAACAAGGCCCTCGCGGACTTCGCCCAGCGCGGCTGGCTCCGCCTGGAGGCCCGCGCGGTGATCCTGCTCGACGTCGAAAGGCTGGCCAAGCGGTCCCGCTGACCCGGGCGGGCTGCTCCCTCCTGCCGGGCGCTCCGGCGGGTAAATCCGGTTGTCCGGGGTGACCGCGGGCGCCACGGTGAGCGCATGACCGTAGCGGTTCACCGCCCCGGACTGGACGCCCGGGGCTTCATCGAGCGTGAAGGCTCCCTCGCGCGCGTGCCGGACGCCTTCCGCCCGGTCGTGGCCGCCGCGCGCGACCGGATCCTGGACGTCCTCGGGCCACGGCTGCACAGCGCGTACCTCTACGGGTCGGTCCCACGTGGCACCGCGCGCGTGGGGCGCAGCGACCTGGACCTCCTGATCGCCCTGCGCGAGGAGCCCGCCGACGCCGACCGGGACGCCGTACGCGCCCTCGGCGAGGCGGTCGATGAGGAGTACGGGCAGATCGGCGGCGTCGGCATCCTGCTGTACGGCCGGGAGCGGCTGCTGAGCGAGCCGGAGCGGTACGACCTCGGCTGGTTCGTGGCCTGCCTGTGCACCCCGCTGCTGGGCGAGGACCTCGCCGAGCACCTGCCCCGCTACCGGCCCGACTCCCTGCTCGCCCGCGAGACCAACGGCGACCTCGCCCGGTGGCTGCCGCGCTGGCGCGAACGGATCGCGGGGGCCCAGGACACCGAGGAGGCCCGCCGGCCGCTGGTGCGCTTCATGTCGCGGCACCTCGTCCGCACCGGTTTCACCCTGGTCATGCCCCGCTGGCAGGGCTGGACCAGCGACCTGTGCGAGATGGCCGAGGTGTTCGCCGCGTACCACCCCGAGCGGGCCGCGCAACTGCGCGCCGCGGCACGCCGCGGTCTCGACCCCGTCGGCGACCCGGCCGTCCTGCGGACGTACGTGGACGATCTCGGGCCCTGGCTCGCCGAGGAGTACGCGCGCGTGCACGGCACCAAGGCGCCCCGCCCGGACTGATGCGGTGGCCGGCAGGAGCACCGGCCACGGCGCTAGATCAGGCCGTGCTCGCTGAGGTAGTCCAGCTGGGCGCGGACCGACAGTTCCGCCGCCGGCCACAGCGAGCGGTCCACGTCGGCGTAGACGTGCGCGACGACCTCGGCCGGGGCGCGGTGGCCGTTCTCGACCGCGGTCTCCACCTGGGCGAGCCGGTGGGCGCGGTGGGCGAGGTAGAACTCGACGGCGCCCTGGGCGTCCTCCAGGACCGGCCCGTGACCCGGCAGCACGGTGTGCACACCGTCGTCCACCGTCAGGGACCGCAGCCGCCGCAGGGAGTCCAGGTAGTCCCCGAGCCGGCCGTCGGGGTGCGCGACGAGCGTCGTGCCGCGGCCCAGGACCGTGTCACCGGTCAGCACGGCCCGGTCGGCGGGGAGGTGGAAGGACAGCGAGTCCGCGGTGTGCCCGGGGGTCGGTACGACCCTCAGCTCCAGGCCGCCGACGGTCACCACGTCTCCCCCGGCCAGACCCTCGTCACCGAGCCGCAGGGCCGGATCGAGTGCACGCACGCGCGTGCCGGTCAGCTCGGCCAGGCGGGCGGCACCCTCGGCGTGGTCGGGGTGACCGTGGGTCAGCAGGGTCAGGGCTATGCGCTTGCCGGCCTTCTCCGCCGTGTCGACGACGTTGCGCAGGTGGTGGTCGTCCAGCGGGCCCGGGTCGATCACCACGGCCAGGTCGGAGTCGGGCTCGGCGACGATCCAGGTGTTGGTGCCGTCCAGGGTCATCGCGGAAGGGTTCGGCGCGAGGACGTTCACCGCCCGTTCGGTGGCCGGCCCCGAGAGGACCGTGCCCCGGGGCTGGCCCGGCAGCGCGCTTGCGTCGGTCATGCGGGGCCTCCACCGGTGGTCGACGGGGTGGTCGTCGGGACGTGCTTGGTGAACTCGTCGTGCCCGGGCCAGGACAGGACGATCTCGCCGTCCTGGAGCCGGGCGCGGGCCAGCACCGGCGTCATGTCGCGCGCGGGAGCCGCGGCCAGCGCCTCGGCGCCGCTGCCGTACGGAAGCAGCTGCCGCAGGGTGGCGACGGTGGGCGGCATCATCAGCAGCTCGCCCCGGTCGTAGCCGGCGGCTGCCTCCGCGGGACGGATCCACACCGTGCGGTCGGCCTCCGTGGAGGCGTTACGGGTGCGCTGTCCGGCGGGCAGGGCGGCCACGAAGAACCACGTGTCGTAGCGGCGGGCCTCGAACTCCGGGGTGATCCACCGGGTCCAGGCGCCCAGCAGGTCCGAGCGCAGCACCAGGCCGCGCCGGTCCAGGAACTCGGCGAAGGACAGCTCACGCGCGACCAGGGCGGCGCGGTCGGCCTCCCAGTCGTCCCCGGTGGTGTCGCCGACGACCGAGTCCGGGTCGGGACCGGCGAGCAGCACGCCGGCCTCCTCGTAGGTCTCCCGTACGGCCGCGCAGACGATCGCCTGGGCGCCCGCCTCGTCGACGCCGAGCCGCTCACCCCACCACGCGCGCGGGGGGCCCGCCCAGCGGATCCGGCGGTCGTCGTCCCGCGGGTCCACACCGCCCCCCGGATACGCGTACGCGCCTCCGGCGAAGGCCATGGAGGCGCGTCTGCGCAGCATGTGGACGACGGGGCCGTCCGGGGTGTCCTTCAGCAGCAGAACCGTGGCCGCGCGCCGGGGGGTCACCGGGGTGAGCGTGCCCTCCGCGAGCGCGCGGATGCGGTCCGGCCACTCCGGGGGGTACCACTGACCGTTCGCCATGGCCGGAGGCTATCCCGTACAGAGCGAATGTTCGAGGGGTGCCCGGGGCCACGCCCGAGGTCAGCGGGCCGCCGTGTCCTGCCCGGCCAGTTCCACCTGGATCTCGACCTCGACCGGCGCGTCCAGCGGCAGCACCGCGACGCCCACCGCGCTGCGGGCGTGCACGCCCTTCTCGCCGAGGACCTCGCCGAGCAGCTCGCTGGCGCCGTTGACGACACCGGGCTGACCGGTGAAGTCGGACGCCGAGGCGACGAAGCCGACGACCTTCACCACGCGTGCGATGCGGTCCAGGTCGCCGACGACGGACTTCACGGCGGCGAGCGCGTTCAGCGCGCAGGTGCGGGCCAGCTCCTTGGCCTCCTCCGGCGTGACCTCGGCGCCCACCTTCCCGGTGACCGGCAGCTTGCCCTCCACCATCGGCAGCTGGCCGGCGGTGTACACGTACGCCCCGGAGCGCACGGCCGGCTGGTACGCGGCCAGCGGCGGTACGACCTCCGGCAGGGTCAGGCCCAGTTCGGCCAGCTTCGTCTCGACCGCGCTCACGCCTGCTTCTCCCGCTTCAGGTAGGCCACGAGCTGCTCGGGGTTGTTCGGCCCGGGCACGACCTGGACGAGCTCCCAGCCGTCCTCGCCCCAGGTGTCCAGAATCTGCTTCGTGGCATGGACGAGCAGCGGCACGGTTGCGTATTCCCACTTGGTCATGGGCCGACTGTAGCCGCTGTGGCGGACGGGGCCGGCGGGCCCACCACGGGCCTGTTATCCACAGCCTGCTGCGTGGCCGTCGCCCGGAATGGTTAGTCTCGAAGACGTGAGCAGGCTCCAGGTCGTCAGCGGCAAGGGCGGGACCGGAAAGACGACGGTCGCCGCCGCACTCGCGCTGGCCCTCGCGACCGAGGGGAAGCGGACGCTTCTCGTGGAGGTCGAGGGCCGGCAAGGAATCGCACAACTCTTCGAGACGGAAGCGCTCCCGTACGAGGAGCGCAAGATCGCGGTCGCTCCGGGCGGTGGCGAGGTGTACGCCCTCGCCATCGATCCCGAACTGGCTCTTCTCGACTACCTCCAGATGTTCTACAAGCTCGGCGGCGCGGGCCGGGCCCTGAGAAAGCTCGGCGCGATCGACTTCGCCACCACCATCGCCCCCGGGCTCAGGGACGTCCTGCTGACCGGCAAGGCGTGCGAGGCCGTTCGCCGCAAGGACCGTTCCGGCCGGTTCGTGTACGACTACGTCGTCATGGACGCCCCGCCGACCGGCCGCATCACCCGCTTCCTGAACGTCAACGACGAGGTGGCGGGCCTTGCGAAGATCGGGCCGATACACAATCAGGCGCAGGCCGTCATGCGGGTGCTGAAGTCGCCGGAGACGGCGGTGCACCTGGTGGCGCTGCTGGAGGAGATGCCGGTCCAGGAGACCGCCGACGGCATCGCCGAACTCCGCGCCGCCCGGCTTCCGGTGGGCCGGGTCATCGTGAACATGGTCCGGCCGGAGGTGTTGGACGCGGCCGATCTGGAACTCGTACGGACCGTGGAGCGTTCCTCCGTGGCAGAGGCGCTCTCGGCCGCCGGACTGGGCGGGGCCCGGCGGGGCGGGCACGCCGAGAAGCTGGTGGACCCGCTGCTGGAGCAGGCCGCGGAGTACGCCGAGCGGCACGCGCTGGAGCAGGAGCAGCGCGCGGTCCTCGGCGAGCTGGACCTGCCGCTGCACGAACTGCCGCTGCTCGCCGAGGGCATGGACCTCGCGGGCCTGTACGAACTCGCCACCGAGCTGCGGAAGCAGGGGTTGTCATGAGTCCGGACCGGGCGCAGACGCGGAAGGCCCCCGAGGGGCGCGGGACGGCCGAGGCGCAGGAGGCGCCCCGGCGGCTGTCCTCCGCGCGCGTGCTCGACATCGATCCGCTGCTGGACGATCCCGGGACACGGATCGTGGTGTGCTGCGGTTCGGGCGGGGTCGGCAAGACGACGACCGCGGCGGCCCTCGGGCTCCGGGCGGCCGAGCGGGGCCGCAAGGTGGTCGTCCTCACCATCGACCCGGCCAGGCGGCTGGCCCAGTCGATGGGCATCGACTCCCTCGACAACGTGCCGCGCAAGGTGAAGGGCACCGACGGCGACGGCGAGCTGCACGCCATGATGCTCGACATGAAGCGCACCTTCGACGAGGTCGTGGAGGCGCACGCGGACCCCAAGCGGGCCGCCGCGATCCTGGCGAACCCCTTCTACCAGTCGCTCTCTGCGGGCTTCGCGGGCACGCAGGAGTACATGGCGATGGAGAAGCTCGGCCAGTTGCGGGCGCGGGACGAGTGGGACCTCATCGTCGTCGACACCCCGCCGTCCCGCTCGGCGCTGGACTTCCTCGACGCGCCCAAGCGGCTCGGGTCCTTCCTGGACGGCCGGCTGATCCGCCTGCTGACGGCACCGGCGAAGCTGGGCGGTCGCGCCGGGATGGCCTTCCTCAACGTCGGCATGTCGATGATGACCGGCACCCTCGGCAAGCTGCTGGGCGGTCAGCTGCTGAAGGACGTACAGACGTTCGTGGCCGCCATGGACACCACGTTCGGCGGGTTCCGCACCCGCGCCGACGCCACCTACAAGCTGCTCCAGGCGCCCGGCACGGCCTTCCTGGTGGTGGCGGCCCCGGAGCGGGACGCGCTGCGCGAGGCCGCGTACTTCGTGGAGCGGCTGGCCGCGGAGAAGATGCCGCTGGTGGGTCTGGTGCTGAACCGGGTCCACGGCAGCGGCGCCGGCCGGCTGTCGGCCGAGCGGGCTCTCTCCGCCGCGGAAAATCTTGACGACCCCCGCATTGTGGATCAGGGGGACGGGAAAGCTGGACTTCGTAACTCTCCCGAAACGTACGGCAGTTCACCATCTCCCGCATCCGAGACCGCAGCCGATGCTCCTGAGGAAGGCTCCCCCGCCGACGCGGAGCACTCCGTCGAGCGGCTCACCGCGGGCCTGCTCAGGCTGCACGCCGAGCGTATGCAGCTGCTCTCGCGCGAACAGCGCACGCGCGACCGCTTCACCGCCCGCCACCCCGAGGTGGCGGTGGTCGAGGTACCCGCGCTGCCCGGCGACGTCCACGACCTCGCGGGCCTGCGTGACATCGGGGGCCGGCTGGCGACCGAACGGCCGGACCGCCCCGAGGATCCGGAGCACATATAGACACGCCCGGCGTGCCGTCTCCACACACGGCCCGCGTCTGCGCGGACGGCCCACGTTTGCGCGGACGGCCCACGTCCGCGCGCAAGGCGACGTCGGCACGTACGGCTCACCTCTGCACGCACGGCGGCGTCGGCACGTACGGCTCACGCCCGGACGGACGGCTCACCTCTGCGCGCAAGGCGCCGTCGGCACGTACGGCTCACGTCTGCACGCACGGCTCACCCGGAACGCGAGGTGCTGCGTCTCGCGCTCACCGGTCACGCCTCGGCGCGCCCCGGGGGAAGCGACAGGTCGTGGCGGAGGGGTGTACCGGAGAGGGTGTCCTCAGCTCACGGCCGCGTAGTTCTCGTACACCTCGTCGTTGTCGAGGGGCACGATCCCGGCGCCCCGCTCGTACTCCGAGCGGGCGGTTTCCAGCAATCTGCGCCAAGAGGTCACCGTGGGTCGCCGGCGCAGCAGTGCGCGACGCTCGCGCTCCGTCATGCCTCCCCACACGCCGAACTCGACGCGGTTGTCCAGCGCGTCCGCCAGGCATTCGGTGCGTACCGGGCATCCGGTGCACACCGCCTTGGCCCTGTTCTGCGCTGCTCCCTGAACGAACAGTTCATCCGGATCGGTAGTGCGGCAGGCAGCCTGCGCACTCCAGTCGGTTACCCAGCCCATACCGGCGCCGTCCTCTCCCGAATCGAGGCTCCCCCACGGCGGCAGCGGCATATTCACCGCCGCCAGTTGAGGACGTTACGGAAGGTAGGGACAGCGCAACACCCCCTTCGGGCCCAATCTTGAATGGCCCGAACGGACTATGGGTAAGCGGCAGATCACCCGCGGGAGTGAGCTGACGACATGCGTGATCAACCCGGCAAACCGGGGCAGTCGTGGTACGTCACACCGGGCGCCAGGTGACACACACGGCGGTTTCGGGCTCATTCCCCACGGGGAGCGGGCATGTTCCCCGAAATTCTCGGGCTACGTCCGGAACGCTTCGGGGCCGCCGGACGTATGGATACATGACCGCACTGCTGTGACAGTCGAGAGCAGCTTAGGCCAATGCCTGTGCGCGTGTCCGGCGAATGGCAACGTAGGGGGTCCCGCCGTGCGGCGCCATGCCGCGGACCGGCGCGCACCCGTGGTTCCCCGGTCCGCGGACCGGCCCGCACCCGCAGTTCCCCTGTCCGCAGACCGGCCCGCACCCGCGGTTCCCGGTCCGCGCGGACCGGCCCGCACCGGCGGTTCCCCGGTCCGCCACGTCACGATCCGGCACCCGGAACATCCCGAGAGGCGGTCGCTCCCTCGGAACGCCGAACGGTACGGATTAGGCTGCCCCCATGCCAAAGAAGCGCTCGGGCGGCGGTCTGTCGCCCATGCAGCAGGCCGCCAAGTTCCTCGGTGTCAGTGTTCTCGCCGGCGCCGTGATGGCGGGCATCGCGCTGCCCGCGGCCGGTGCGCTGGGTCTCGCGGCCAAGGGTTCGGTCAAGGGTTTCGACGAGATCCCGGCCAACCTGAAGAGTCCACAGCTGAGCCAGCGCACCACGATCCTGGACAACCAGGGCAACCAGATCGCGACCGTCTACTCCCGCGACCGTACGGTGGTCGACCTCAAGGACATCTCGCCGTACGTGCAGAAGGCGATCGTCGCGATCGAGGACGCGCGCTTCTACAAGCACGGCGCCGTCGACCTCAAGGGCGTCCTGCGCGCCCTGAACAAGAACGCGCAGGAGGGCGGGGTCGCCCAGGGCGCCTCCACACTCACCCAGCAGCTGGTGAAGAACTACTTCATCGAGGAGGCCGGTGACGACCCGACCAAGGTCGCCGAGGCCACCCAGCAGACCCTGGGCCGCAAGATCCGCGAGCTGAAGTACGCCATCCAGATCGAGGACAAGCTCGGCAAGAAGAAGATCCTCGAGAACTACCTGAACATCACCTTCTTCGGCGAGCAGGCGTACGGCGTCGAGGCCGCCTCCCAGCGCTACTTCTCCAAGCACGCCAAGGACCTGAACCTCCAGGAATCGGCGCTGCTGGCCGGCATCGTGCAGTCCCCCAGCCGCTACGACCCGGTCAACGACGAGGCGGAGGCCACCAAGCGGCGCAACATCGTCCTGCAGCGCATGGCGGAGCTGGGCGACATCTCCCAGCAGGAGGCCGACCAGGCGAAGGAGAAGCCGCTCGGCCTGCACACCAGCCGCCCCAAGAACGGCTGCATCACCGCGGTGAAGGGCGCCGGCTTCTTCTGTGACTACGCCCGCCAGGTCGTCCTCACCGACCCGGTCTTCGGCGAGACCAAGGAGGCGCGGGCCAAGCTCTGGAACCAGGGCGGTCTGACGATCCGTACGACGCTCGACCCGCAGGCGCAGGAGTCCGTGCAGGCGTCCATCAAGGACCACGTCTACAAGAGCGACCCCGTGGCGACCGCCGCGACCGTCGTCGAGCCCGGCACCGGCAAGATCCTGGCCATGGGCCAGTCCCGCCCGTACGGCGTCAACACCAACAACGACGAGACGACGATCAACCTGTCCGTGAACCAGGACATGGGCGGCGGCGCCGGCTACCAGCCCGGCTCGACCTTCAAGCCGATCGTCGCCGCCGCGGCCATCGAGGGCGGCAAGGCGCCGACGCAGGAGTACTCGTCGCCGTACCAGATGGCGTACCCGAGCCCGGTGTCCGCGTGCGACGGCAAGGTGTGGCGCAACGACCCGTACCGGCCCGCCAAGCTGAAGAACGAGAACGAGTCCGAGCACGGCCCGTACGGCATGTCGGAGGCGACCGCGAAGTCGGTCAACACCTACTACGTGCAGCTGATCAGCGACATCGGGATCTGCCCGGTCATCGACATGGCGAAGAAGCTGGGCGTGGCCCGCGCGGACGGCCGCAAGATCGACCAGGCGCCCTCCATCGCGCTGGGCACCCAGGAGATGTCCCCGCTGACGATGGCGAGCGCGTACGCCACCTTCGCCTCGCGCGGCATGTACTGCACGCCGGTCGCCATCGAGTCGGTCACCAAGAAGGTCGGCAGCGAGCAGAAGTCGCTGGCGGTGCCGAAGTCGACCTGCTCGCGGGCGATGTCGGAGAAGACCGCCGACACGCTCAGCACGCTTCTCAAGGGCGTGGTCGAGGACGGCACGGGCCAGGAGGCCGGTCTCGGCAGCCGCCCGAGCGCGGGCAAGACGGGTACGACGGACGAGCGTTACGCGGCCTGGTTCGTCGGCTACACCCCGAACATGGCGGGCGCGGTGTGGGTCGGCGACCCGCAGCACAAGCGCAAGATGACCAGCATCACCATCGGCGGCGTCCCGCACGACAAGGTCTACGGCGGCGAGGTCCCGGGCCCGATCTGGCGCGACATGATGAGCGGCGCGCTGGAGGGCAAGCCCGCCCCCGACTTCCACCTGATCGACATCCCCGACGCCGACGACGACGAGGACGAGGACGGCCAGGGGCGTGGCGACCGGGGTGACCGCCACGGCAACAACGGCAACAACGGCAACGCCACGGGCCAGGTGATCGGTGGACTGATCGGCGGTCCGACGGGCGGATCGGCCAACGGCGGAGCCACGGGTGGCACGTCCACGGGCGGCACGTTCCCGAAGCCGACGTTCTCCCTGCCCGGCAACTTCATCCAGGGCCAGGGCAACGGCGGGAACAACGGGAACGGCAACGGCGGCGGCCGCCGCTAGCGCCGTCCCGGTACACACGCCGACGGGGCCGCACCTCCGGGAGGGGGTGCGGCCCCGTGGTCGTGGGGACGGCTGCGGGCGTACGAGGCGAGGCCGGGCCGCCGCTCAGCCCTGGAGCAGCTTCCCTGGGGACGGCTGCGGGCTGGGGGGGCGAGGGCCGGGGCCGCCGCTCAGCCTTGGAGCAGCTTCTTGGGGACGGCTGTGGACTGGGGGGGCGAGGGCCGGGGCCGCCGCTCAGCCTTGGAGCAGCTTCTTGGGGACGGCTGTGGACTGGGGGGTAGGCCCGGGCCGCCGCTCAGCCCTGGAGCAGCTTCTTGACCGCGGCGGCGACCCGGCCGCCCTCGGCCTGGCCGGCCACCTTCGGGTTCACGATCTTCATGACGGCGCCCATGGCCCGCGGGCCCTCGGCGCCGGCCGCCTTCGCCTCTTCCACGGCCTGCGCGACGATCGCGTTCAGCTCCTCGTCGGACAGCTGCTTGGGCAGGTACTCGGCGAGCAGCTCGCCCTCCGCCTTCTCCCGCTCGGCCTGCTCGGCACGGCCGCCCTGCGCGAAGGCGTCCGCGGCCTCGCGGCGCTTCTTCGCCTCGCGGGTGATCACCTTGAGAACCTCGTCGTCGGACAGCTCCCGCTTCTCCTTGCCCGCGACCTCCTCCTTGGTGATCGCGGCGAGCGTCAGCCGGAGCGTCGAGGAACGCAGCTCGTCACGCTCCTTGATCGCGGCGTTGAGGTCGTCGTGCAGCTTCGACTTGAGCGTGGTGGTCATGGCCCCGATTGTCGCAGGTGCCCGGCCGGATACGCCCGCGGATTAACCGGCGGCCGGTCTCACGCCTGCCAACCGGTCTGACACGATGGACACATGCGCGCGCGATACGGAGTTCCCCTGGGGATCGTGGCGGCCGGCGCCGCCGGCCTGGTGTATGCGGCGGGCTTCGAAGCCCGCTCCTTCCGCCTCCGACGGGTCACCGTGCCCGTCCTGCCCCCGGGCATGGGCCCACTGCGCGTGCTCCAGGTCTCCGACATCCACATGGTGAGCGGCCAGCGCAAGAAGCAGCGCTGGCTCCAGTCGCTGGCCGGACTGCGCCCCGACTTCGTGATCAACACGGGGGACAACCTGTCGGACCCCGAAGGTGTCCCCGAGGTGCTGGACGCCCTGGGACCGCTGATGGAGTTCCCGGGCGCGTACGTCTTCGGCTCCAACGACTACTACGGCCCCAAACTGCGCAACCCCGCCCGCTACCTGCTGGAGAAGACGAGCGGACGCCACGGCCTGAACGGCAACCCGCCGGCGGTCGGCGTGGTCCACAACCCGTGGGAGGACCTGCGGGACGGTTTCGACACGGCGGGCTGGCTGAACCTGACCAACACGCGCGGGGTCCTCAAGGTCGAGGGCGTCTCCATCGAGCTGACCGGCCTGGACGACCCGCACATCAAGCGCGATCGCTACGCCCAGGTGGCGGGCGGCCCGTCGGGCACGTACGACTTCTCCATGGGCGTGGTCCACGCCCCCTACCTGCGCGTCCTCGACTCCTTCACGGCGGACGACTACCCCCTGGTCCTGGCCGGCCACACCCACGGCGGCCAGCTGTGCATCCCCTTCTACGGCGCCCTGGTCACCAACTGCGACCTCGACACCGACCGCGTGAAGGGCCTGTCCACGCACAAGGCGGAGGGCCGTACCTCCTACCTGCACGTCTCGGCGGGCTGCGGCACCAACCGCTACACCCCGGTCCGCTTCGCCTGCCCCCCGGAGGCAACGCTGCTGACGCTGGTGGGCAGGGAGTAGGAGCGGGGGCGGGGTCGGCCCCGGGGAAGGGCCGGCGGGGCGGGCCGACACGAGGGGGCCGGGCCGAGGGGGCTGTGAGGGAAGGCCGGGAGTGGCGGGCCGACGCGAGGCGGCCGGGCCGACGAGGCTGTGAGGGGAAGAGACCGGGAGCGGCGGGTCGACCGAGGCTGAGGGAGGGCCGGGCCGGCAGGGCTGAGGGAAGGCCGAGGGCCGGCAGGGCTGAGGGCCGGCAGGGGGCCGGCAAGCTGAGGAAGAGCCGGGATCCGGCAGGTCCGGCAGGTCTGAGGGGAAACTACGGCCGTCCTTGAAAAAGAGAAGCCGAGCCTGCGCCCCACCACGCCACACCACCCGCCCCGCCTCCCCCTCCCCC
>NZ_WWJT01000352.1 GCF_009865385.1 Streptomyces sp. SID486
TCAGCGCCATGGTGCGTGGGCGCATCGCTTGGCGGACGCGCTCCGCGCCATGGTGCGTGGGCGGGTATTGCCGCGCCGCGTCTTCGAGGTCCGGACGGGACGGCGGGGGCATGGGTGGATGTGAAGGGTTCGTACGAGATCGCCGTCGGACGCCCGATCGCCGACCACCGGCTCACCGCGCCGATTAACGTCTGATCCGGGACAGTCCCCGCACACCGGGGACAAAGACCCCCACGAGCAGCCCCGGTCCGGGACCTGACCCCTGGGCCGGGGCTCGCCCCGCGGCCCGGCATCCGGCCCTACGGGTGAAGACCCCGGGTCACGGCCCCTCCGCCGTGATCCTCCGGTACGCGATCTCCGCCAGCCGCGCCTGGCCGTCCTTGCTGGGGTGGAACCAGTCCCAGTGGCTGAGCTGGTCCGTGCCGAAGCGGAAGTCGTACACCGCGTCGCCGTCGAAGCGGCAGCGGCGGTCCCTGGCACAGACGTCCCGCAGCACCTTGTTGTACTCCACCACCCGCCGCTGCACGCTGTCCCGGCGCAGCATCGCCGCGCTGGTCACATCGTCCGCGTCGCGCAGCATCGACGGGCAGATGCCCAGCTTCCACACCTGCTTGCCCAGCATGTTCGTCCGGCCCTCGGACCACAGCCGCTTCAGGTTCGGCACGCTCGACACGTACACCTGCGTCCTCGGCAGCGTCGAGCGCAGGGTGGCCAGCGCCTCCTCGAAGTCCGCGCGGAAGTCGGCCACCGAGGTCATCGCCGACGCCGAGGACCGGCAGGCGTCGTTGCCGCCCACCATCACCGTCACCAGTTCCGGAGCGCGGGAGGCGGCCTGCTCCATCTGCTCCGGCAGATCGGCCATCCGGGCGCCGGTCTCCGCGTAGTTCCAGCTGTGCTCCGCCGCGCCCGCCACGCCCAGCAGCCGCACCGCCAGGCTCTTCACCCGGGCGTCGCTGCCCGTCGCCCACGACGCCTCCGGGCAGTCCGACAGCACCGTGCACGTGTCGAAGCCGCGCGTGATGGAGTCACCCACCGCCGCGATCGAGTCGGGGCTGCGGTCCCACACCGGAGGGCGGACCGCGTGCCCCTCGGTGCCCTCCGGCCGCGACGCGCCCCCGTCCCCGCCGTCACAGCCGGCGGCCCCCAGCACCACGGCCGCCACGACGGCGAGACCGGCTCGCACACGGTGGCTTCGCTTCCGCATCCCTGCTGTTCCCCTCGATCGACGCTCCGGCACTCCCTCACCTCACAACGTGCGAGGGTTCCCGGCCGGCCCTCCCGGGAACGGCGCACCCCCGTACAAGCGTCCCCCCGGGTGAATGGCGGAGGTTTCCTGGCACCTGGACCGACGGTACGTCACACTCCTTGCCCTGCCGCAGGGTAGCCTCGCCATCAACGCGGCCGTCGTGCCACTGCCGCCCAGCCAGTCCGCAAGATGTCCCGCTCTGCCCGGAGGTTCCGGTGACGACACGTGGAGTTCTGTACGTGCACTCCGCGCCGCGCGCGCTGTGCCCGCATGTCGAGTGGGCCGTCGCCGGGGTGCTCGGCACGCGCGTCAGCCTCGACTGGATCCGGCAGCCCGCGGCCCCCGGCACGTGGCGCTCGGAGTTCTCCTGGCAGGGCGAGGCCGGTACCGCCTCCAAGCTGGCCTCCGCGCTGCGCGGCTGGCACCTGCTGCGCTTCGAGGTCACCGCCGAGCCCTGCCCGGCCGCCGAGGGCGAGCGCTACAGCTGCACCCCCGACCTCGGCATCTTCCACGCCGTCACCGGCATCCACGGCGACATCCTGATCCCCGAGGACCGCCTGCGCGCGGCGCTGACCCGCTCCCAGCGGGGCGAGACGGACCTGGAGGCGGAGATCGCCAAGCTCCTGGGCAAGCCCTGGGACGACGAACTGGAGCCGTTCCGCTACGCCGGCGAAGGCGCCCCGGTGCGCTGGCTCCACCAGGTGGTCTGACGCCCCGGCCCCCGGCACCCGACGGCTCCCGCGGCGAACAGACCGACGGTCGCGAACAGCCCCCGGCATCGGGCAGACCGACGGCCGCTGACAGCCCCCGGCGGCGAACAGACCGACGGCCGCGCACAGCCCCGGCACCGGACAGACCCCCCCGACGGCGACGGCCCGGTCTCCACTCGTGGAGACCGGGCCGTCGGAGCGTCACCGCACTCAGACGGTCCTGAACGCCAGCACCACGTTGTGGCCGCCGAACCCGAACGAGTCGTTCAGCGCGGCGATCCGGCCCTCGACCGGCAGCTTGCGGGCCTCGCCGCGGACGACGTCCGCGTTGGCCTCCGCCTCGGGGTCGATGTTCTCGACGTTGATCGTCGGCGGCGCCACCCGGTTGTACAGCGCGAGCACGGTCGCGACCGACTCCACGCCGCCCGCGCCACCGAGCAGGTGACCGGTCATCGACTTGGTGGCGGACACGGCCATGTGGTCCGCGTCGTCGCCGAACACCTTCCGCAGCGCCTTCAGCTCCGCGATGTCACCGGCCGGCGTCGAGGTGGCGTGCGCGTTGACGTGCACGATCTCGGCCGGCACCAGGTCGGTGTTGTCCAGCAGGTTCTGCAGCGCGTGCGAGATGCCGCGGCCCTCGGGCTCCGGCTGCACGATGTCGTGGCCGTCGGCGGAGATGCCCTGCCCGACGGCTTCCGCGTAGACACGCGCGCCGCGCCGCTCGGCGTGCTCGGCGGACTCCAGGACGAGCACACCGGCGCCCTCGCCGAGGACGAAACCGTCCCGGTCGACGTCGTAGGGACGCGACGCGCCTTGCGGGTTCTCGTTGTTCTTGGACATCGCCATCATGTTGCCGAACGCGGCGATCGGCAGCGGGTGGATGGCCGCCTCCGTGCCGCCGGCGACGACGACGTCGGCGCGGCCGGTGCGGATCATCTCGATGGCGTAGCCGATCGCCTCGGCACCCGAGGCACACGCGGAGACCGGCGTGTGCACGCCCGCGCGGGCGCCCACGAGCAGGCCCACGTTGGCCGACGGGCCGTTGGGCATCAGCATGGGGACGGTGTGCGGGGAGACGCGGCGGACGCCCTTCTCCTTGAGCACGTCGTACTGGTCGAGCAGCGTGGTCACGCCGCCGATGCCGGAGGCGATGACGGCACCCAGCCGGTCCGGGTCGACGCTCGTGTCCTCGCCGGCCTTGCCGGTGAAGCCCGCGTCCTTCCAGGCCTCCTGAGCGGCGATCAGGGCGAACTGCGCCGAACGGTCCAGCCTGCGGGCCTGCGGCCGCGGGATGACCTCGGTGGGCTCCACGGCGACCGGGGCCGCGATACGGACGGCCTGCTCGGCCGCCCACTCCTGCTCCAGGGGCTTGACACCGGACGTGCCGGCGATCAGGCCCTCCCAGGTCGAGGCTGCGTCGCCACCCAGCGGTGTGGTTGCGCCGATACCGGTGACGACCACGGTGCGATTGGTCGGGCTCACGGGAATTCTTTCTCCAACGGATACGGGAGGACTACCCCCGCGTACGCGGGGATTACGGCGCCACCGCCGGGTGGCGGGGCCTTGCAGCGTGCAGCCTGCGGCCTAGGGACCGGATCAGACCTGGTGCTTGAGGATGTAGTCGGTCGCGTCGCCGACGGTCTTGAGGTTCTTGACGTCCTCGTCCGGGATCTTCACGTCGAAGCGCTCTTCAGCGGCGACGACGACCTCGACCATGGACAGCGAGTCGACGTCCAGGTCGTCGGTGAAGGACTTGTCCAGCTGGACGTCCTCGGTGGGGATCCCGGCGATCTCGTTCACGATCTCGGCGAGACCGGCGACGATCTCTTCCTGAGTGGCGGCCATGTCAGGCGCTCCTTCTTAGATATCCAGACGGGTTTGTGGCATTTGTCTCCGCTCCGGATCGCATGATCCGGCACGGAGTGCCTAGGGGAGGGTAACGACCGTGGCGGCGTAGACGAGACCCGCCCCGAATCCGATGACGAGCGCGGTGTCGCCGCTCTTCGCCTCCCCGGTCGCCAGGAGCCGCTCCATCGCGAGCGGGATCGAGGCGGCCGAGGTGTTGCCGGTGGTGCGGATGTCACGGGCGACCGTGACGTGCTCCGGCAGCTTCAGTGTCTTCACCATCGAGTCGATGATCCGCACATTGGCCTGGTGCGGGATGAAGACGTCCAGGTCGTCCGGGGTGATTCCGGCCGCGTCCAGCGCCTGCTGGGCGACCTTCGCCATCTCGAACACGGCCCAGCGGAACACCGCCTGGCCCTCCTGCGTGATCGCAGGGAACTTGATGTTGCCGTCGCTGTCCAGGGGCAGGTTGGTGACGTCACCGACGTGAAAACGGTCCCAGGGGACGGTCTGCTTGATCGTCTCGGACTTGTCGCCCTCGGAGCCCCACACGGTCGGGCCGATCGCGGGCTCCTTGGAGGGGCCGACCACGACCGCGCCGGCGCCGTCACCGAACAGGAACGCGGTGGCCCGGTCCTCCAGGTCGGTCAGGTCGCTCAGCCGCTCCACGCCGATGACGAGCACGTACTCGGCGGAACCTTCCACCACCATGCCCTTGGCGAGGGTGAGGCCGTAGCCGAAGCCCGCGCAGCCGGCCGAGATGTCGAAGGCGGCGGCCTTGGCGGTGCCCAGCTTGTCGGCGATCTCCGTGGCGACGGCCGGGGTCTGGCTGAAGTGCGAGACGGTCGAGACGACCACGGCGCCGATCTGCTCGGCGGCGATGCCGGCGTCCGCGATCGCCTTGCCGGCGGCCTCGATCGACATCGCGGCCACGGTCTCCTCGGGACCCGCCCAGTGCCGGGTCTCGATGCCGGAGCGCGAGCGGATCCACTCGTCGGAAGAGTCGATCTTCTCGAGGATCACCTCGTTCGGCACGACCCGCGTCGGCCGGTAACCGCCGACGCCGAGGATGCGCGCGTACGGGGCGCCCTTGCTGGGCTTGATCTTCGACATGCTCTCGGGCTCCTTGTCAGGCGCCCGCCGCGTCGGCGGCAGGCGTTGACGCCTCTGCGATGAGCTCGCGGGCAGCGTCGAGGTCGGCGGGGGTCTTCAGAGCGAGGGTCCTGACCCCGGGCAGCGCCCGCTTGGCCAGGCCGGTCAGGGTGCCTCCCGGGCACACCTCGACGAGGGCGGTGACGCCCAGCTGCCGGAAGGTCTCCATGCACAGGTCCCAGCGGACCGGGTTGGCGACCTGGCCGACCAGGCGCTGGAGCACCTCGGCGCCGGACGCGACGGCCCGGCCGTCCTTGTTGGACACGTAGGTGACCGCGGGGTCGGCCGGCGACAGTTCCGCCGCGGCCTTCGCCAGCGTCTCGACCGCGGGAGCCATGTGCGGGGTGTGGAAGGCGCCGGCGACCTTCAGCGCGACGACCTTGCGGACGCCCTCCGGCTTGTCCTCGTCCAGCGCGGCCAGCTGCGCCAGCGTGCCCGCGGCGACGATCTGGCCCGCGCCGTTGATGTTCGCCGGGGTCAGGCCCAGCTTCTCCAGGTGCGGGACGGTCACCTCGGGGGTGCCGCCGAGCAGCGCCGCCATGCCGGTCTCGGTGACCGCGGCGGCGTCGGCCATCGCCAGACCCCGCTTGCGCACGAGGCCCAGGGCGGCCGTCTCGTCCAGGACACCGGCGAAGGCGGCGGCGGTGATCTCGCCGACGCTGTGACCCGCGACCGCGCCGGGCGCGATCCCGGACATGTCACCGAGTGCCGCGGCGGACAGCAGGCCGGCGGCGACCAGCAGCGGCTGGGCCACGGCCGTGTCACGGATGGCGTCGGCGTCGGCCTGGGTGCCGTAGTGGACCAGGTCCAGTCCGATGGCGTCCGACCACGCGGCGACACGGTCCGCGGCACCGGGCAGTTCGAGCCAGGGAGTCAGGAAGCCGGGCGTCTGGGCGCCCTGGCCGGGAGCGACGAGTACGAGCACTCTCACACTCTCTCTTGGGTACGGGCACGGCCGCCCGTGGGGACAGGGACGAAGAACGGGAAGGGCTTTTGTGGGCCCCCGACAAAACCCTATGCCGGGGCGTCAGCGTCGGCCAGGCGCCCCAGGATGAGGGCGATCCGCAGTGTGAAGGCGGATCGTACATCCGATGGCGACCATCCGGTGACGTCAGTCACACGTCGGAGCCGGTAGCGCACGGTGTTCGGGTGAACGAAGAGCATCCTCGCCGCGCCTTCGAGGCTGCTCGCCTGCTCCAGGTAGACACTCAGGGTTTCCAGGAGCGCGGAGCCCGCCTCCTCCAGTGGTCTGTAGATCTCCTCCACCAGCTGCTCCCGGGCGCTCGGATCACCCGCCATGGCCCGCTCCGGCAGCAGATCGTCCGCCAGCACCGGCCGCGGCGCGTCCTGCCAGGCCGAACACGCCTTCAGCCCCGCCGCGGCGGCCTGCGCGGACCGGGTGGCGGCCAGCAGATCGGGTACGACGGGTCCGGCGACGACCGGCCCGGCGGCGAACGGACCGATCAGCGACCTGGCGACGGCGAGCGGGTTGTCGCTGCCGCCCGCGATGACGACGAGCCGGTCCCCGAGCACCCCCGTCAGCACCTGGAGCTTGGCGTGCCGGGAGGCCCGGCGGATGGCCTCGACGGTCAGCTCGCTGTCCCCGTCGGGCGCGGTCCCGAGCACGACACAGACATGCTCGGGCGAGTTCCAGCCGAGCGCCGCCGCCCGGCTCACCGCCCCCTCGTCGGCCTCCCCGCTGAGCACCGCGTTCACCACCAGCGACTCCAGCCGCGCGTCCCAGGCACCCCGTGCCTCGGCGGCCTGCGCGTACACCTGGGCCGTGGCGAAGGCGATCTCCCGGGCGTACACCAGCAGCGCCTCGCGCAGCACGCTCTCGTCCCCGGGGGCCGCCACCTCGTCGATGGCGGACTCCATGACCTCGATCGTGGTGCGCACCATCTCCACGGTCTGCCGCAGCGTGATGGCCCGGGTCAGCTCACGCGGCGCCGTCCCGAAGACGTCCGTGGAGATCGCCTGGGGCGCGTCCGGGCGCCGGAACCACTCGGTGAAGGCCGCGATTCCCGCCTGGGCGACCAGACCGATCCAGGAACGGTTCTCCGGTGGCATGGCCCGGTACCACGGCAGGGTCTCGTCCATGCGCGCGATGGCCTGCGCGGCGAGACTGCCGGAGGACTTCTCCAGCCGCTTCAGCGTCGCGGAGTGCTGGTGGACGGCGCGGGCCGCGGGATCTCCGCTGTGGGATTCGGGTTCGGGCACGGGGACAAGACTGCCTTATCCGGACGCCGGGGTGCGCTGCGGGTCATGGTGGGCACCGTTCCGGCGGCTACCGTGGTGCTCGTGATGGACGTACGGCGCGCCGGTGAGCGCTACCCCGGAGGGGACCCGGAGGCCGGGATCGACACCCGCCACGCCTTCTCCTTCGGCCCGCACTACGACCCGGACAACCTCCGCTTCGGCGCGGTGATCGCGTGCAACGAGGAGCGGCTGGCCCCCGGCGCCGGTTTCGGCGAACACCCGCACAGCCACACCGAGATCGTCACCTGGGTGGTCGAGGGAGAGCTGACCCACCGCGACTCCGCCGGCCACGAGAGCCGGGTGCGCCCCGGGGACGTCCAGCACCTCAGCGCGGCGGCCGGCGTGCGGCACGTGGAACGCAACGACGGCGCGGAGCCGCTGACCTTCGTCCAGATGTGGCTGAGCCCGCGCGAGCCGGGCGGTGCCCCCGCGTACACCCTCGTCACCGGCGTCGCCGACTCCACCCCCTACGCGGTCCCGGCCGCCGGAGCCGTACTGCACGCGCACCGCCTCGCGGCGGGGGAGGGGACGGCGGTACCGGACGCGGCGTACCTGTACGCGCACGTGGTGCGGGGGCGGGTCCGGCTGGCGGGGGAGGAACTGGGCCCCGGCGACTCGGCACGGATCACCGGGGCGCGGGACACGGAGGCGGTCGGTGTGACGGCGGCGGAACTGCTGCTGTGGGAGATGGCGGAGTCCTAGCCGGGCGCCGCCCGGGGTCCGCGCCCCGGGCGGGGGCCCCTGGGGGAGCGGCCCCGGTCCCGGCCGCGTGGGCCCGTCCGCGCCGTGGGGCAGTCAGCCGCGCAGCTCCGTCAGCACGGCGTCGGTGAACACCGGCCACGCCTCGGCCGCCCAGGGCCCGAACGCGCGGTCCGTCAGGGCGACCGCGGCCACCCCGGCGTCCGGGTCGGCCCACAGGAACGTACCGGACTGCCCGAAGTGCCCGAAGGTGCGCGGCGACGACGAACCACCGGTCCAGTGCGGGGACTTGCCGTCGCGGATCTCGAAGCCCAGTCCCCAGTCGTTCGGGTTCTGGTGGCCGAAGCCGGGCAGCACGCCCTTCGTCCCGGGGTACTGCACGGTCATCGCCGCCGCCACCGTCCGCGGGTCCAGCAGCCTCGGCGCCTGCACCTCCGCCGCGAACCGCAGCAGGTCGCCGACCGTCGACACCCCGTCCTTCGCCGGCGAGCCCTCCAGCGACGTCGCCGTCATCCCCAGCGGCTCCAGCACGGCCTGCCGCAGGTACTCCCCGAACGCGAATCCCGTCGCCTTGGCGATGTGGTCCCCGAGCTGTTCGAACCCGGCGTTGGAGTACAGCCGCCGTTCCCCGGGCGCAGCCGTCACCCGGTGCTCGTCGAAGGCCAGCCCGGAGGTGTGCGCGAGCAGATGACGGACCGTCGCCCCGGGCGGACCGGCCGGCTCGTCCAGCTCGATCGCACCCTCCTCGTACGCCACGAGTGCCGCGTAGGCCGCCAGCGGCTTGGTGACGGAGGCGAGCGGAAAACGGTGCGCCACGGGACCGTGCGTCCCGAGGACGGTCCCGTCGGCTCGTACGACACCCGCCGCGGCGGTGGGCACGGGCCAGTTCTCGATCAGCGTCAGGCTCTGCAACGACATGTCCCCGAGCCTATGCGGCTCACAGCAGCAGCCGCATCGACGGGTCCGGATCCCGCGTGAAGCCCAGGGCGGCGTACAGCGGCTCGGCCTCCGGCGATGCGTTGAGCAGCACGTGTCCGGCGCCCCGGGCCCGGAACCAGGCCAGCAGTTCCTCCATGCACGCGCGCGCGTACCCGCGGCGCCGGGCGCCCGGGTCGGTCGCCACACTGAAGACGTACCCGACCCGCCCCAGCGGATTGCCGGCCCTGCCGATGCGGTACTCCACCGTCCCCGCCACCAGCGCGGCCAGCTCCCCGGGCCGGCCGGGGCTGTCCACGACGAACGCGGCGAACTCCCCGTCCTCCCCGGCCAGCCGCTCCTGCAGCACCGGCAGCGACTGCGTGTGCCAGTCGGACGGCCCGGAACCCGGCGCGCTCCGCAGGGAGTCGATCATCACCTGACGCAGCCGCAGCACTTCGGCGGCGTCCTCGGGCCGGGCCCGGCGCACAAGACTCATGGGTGGCACGCTAGTCACCCACCCCGGACGGGGTCCTGTGGATTTCTTACCGGGGCCGCTTGCTTGGAGTGCACTCCAAGGTCATAGCGTGGGGGCATGACGGTGATGCAGACCACGCCAGCGGCCGCCGGGCAAGCCAGTCCCGCCGACATCTGCTCCGCCCCGCCCCGGCGCCACCCCCGCCCCGACGGCCAGGACCGCTACACGATCAGCGAGGTCGTGGCGTTCACCGGTCTCACCGCGCACACCCTGCGCTGGTACGAGCGGATCGGCCTGATGCCGCACGTCGACCGTTCGCACACCGGCCAGCGGCGCTACAGCAACCGCGACCTGGACTGGCTGGACTTCGTGACCAAGCTCCGGCTGACCGGCATGCCGGTGGCGGACATGGTCCGGTACGCGGAACTGGTCCGGGCGGGCGAGAACACCTACGGGGAACGGCGGGCCCTGCTGGAGTCGACCCGCCGGGACGTGCTGACCCGGATCGCCGAACTGCGGGACACGCTCGCCGTACTCGACCGCAAGATCAGTTTTTACGCCACGGAGGGGACCACACGATGACCGACGCCCGGATTCCGACGGCACGGCTCGGTGAGCAGGGGCCGGAGGTGGGGGTACAGGGGCTCGGCTGCATGGGCATGAGTTTCGCGTACGGCCCCACCGACGCGGAGCAGGCACGGGTGGCACTGGAGCGGGCGCTGGAACTCGGCGTCACGCTCTACGACACCGCCGACGCCTACGGCGCCGGGGAGAACGAGCGGTTCCTGTCCCCGTTCTTCCGGGCCCACCGGGACGAGGTGGTCATCGCCACCAAGTTCGCGCTGTCGATCCCGCCGGACGAGCCGACGAAGCGCATCATCCGCAACGACCCGCCGTACATCCGCGAGGCCGTCGAGGCCAGCCTGAGGCGGCTCGGCGTCGACGTGATCGACCTCTACTACATGCACCGCCGTGACGTGAACGTCCCGATCGAGGAGAGCGTCGGGACGATGGCGGACCTGGTCCGCGAGGGCAAGGTGAAGCACCTCGGCCTGAGCGAGGTCACCGCCGACGAGCTGCGTGCCGCGCACGCCGTGCACCCGATCGCGGCCGTGCAGTCGGAGTGGTCGCTGTTCAGCCGCGACATCGAGGCCCACGTCGTCCCGGCCGTGCGTGACCTGGGCGTCGCCCTCGTGCCGTACTCGCCGCTCGGCCGCGGCTTCCTCACCGGCGCGTTCACCGACGCCGAGAAGGACCTCACGGCCGACGACGTCCGCCGCGGGCACCCCCGCTTCACCGGTGGCAACGCGTCCGCCAACGCGGCACTGCTGGAGCCGGTCCGCGCGATCGCCGAGGCCCACGGCGTCACCCCCGGCCAGGTCGCCCTGGCCTGGGTGCAGCAGCGGGCGGCGGCCGACGGCCTGACCGTGGTACCGATCCCGGGCACCCGCAAGCCGGGCCGGGTGGAGGAGAACGTCGCCGCGACCGCCCTCTCGCTGACCGGTGAGGAACTGGCCCGGCTGGAGCCGATCGCCGCCAAGGTGGCGGGCACCCGCTACCCGGACATGACGTTCGCCTCCGCGGGACGCGAATAGCCGGAACGGCCGGGAACGGGACCGGCCGGGGGCCGGCAACGCGACCGGCCCGAGGGGAGCGGCGGAGAGCGGGAGAGCAGGAGGCCGGGCAGGGGCGCTACAGCTCGGCCAGCAGCTCGGCCTTCTTGCTGGAGAACTCCTCGTCGGTGACCAGCCCCGCCTGGTGCAGCTCTCCGAGATGCCGGATCCGCTCGGCGATGTCGGCCGGGTCACGTCGGGACGGTACCGGTACCGCCGGTACCGGTCCGCGGGCGCGTACGGCCGCCAGGACCGCGGCGGCGAACGGCAGCGACTCGTGCACCGGCCCGTACCCGAGCCCGAACACCACCGTCGCCGGATCCTGATCGGGCGGTACGGCGGCCGCACCGCCCGTCCGCCTGATCAACCGCAGATGCCCCTCGAAGACCTCCGGCGACCGCCACTCCAGCCCGCTCAGCTCGGTGACCGGGAAACTCTGGTCGCCCGCCTTCCACTTCGCCGACGACGCCCCCGTCCAGGACCAGCGGAACTGCACGGACCTTCCGTCGAAGGACGCCTTCGCGTCGTACCCCTTGAAGTGCAGCGGTGCCTCGGGCGGTGCCACCAGGTGCCGCTCGGCGGGGCCGGCGGCGGTCAGCAGCCCCGTCAGCTCCTCGGCGTAGTACTCGGCGAGCGTCTCCCGCTGCGCCGGCAGCACCAGCCGGTACGGGTCGGAGCCCTCCTTCAGCTGTCCGTCGGCCGCCTCCATCAGCGGATCGGCACCCGGGCGTGGCCGCAGGCGCAGGACGACCGTGCCGCGCTTGCCCGGGGCGAGGGTCACCCCCTCCACCGCGGACAGCGGGATCCGCCGTTCGCCGAGCGCCTGGAACAGCTTCGGTGTCCGGATCCCCCGTTCGTAACGGATGAGCACGGAGTCGGACTCGAACTCCCATACGGCATGAAAACCCGCCAGTACGTCACCCATGCGGCTCATCGTATGCGGCACGTCCTCCTCCGTCGCCACCCGCGCAGACCGCACTTCCTGCTGTTTCTACGCGCGTCCGGCCGTCGTCGCACCGGACAGACCGGACCGGCACGCATCGTCCTCCCGTGCGCACGTCACCTCGTCGTAGGCGCCCACGCCGATGTCGGCGAGGTTGCGCAGGCTGTCCGTGCCGGGCTGGAAGTAACCGCTGTGCCCCTGGGCGTCCCGGGCCGACAGCACCCGCGCACCGAACCCGGCGGACACCGGGTCGGCGCCGTGGCCGAGCCCGCCCAGCTCCAGGTAGGGCACGTCCTGCACCCAGTCGCTGGCGTCCCGCATGGCCCACACCCGGGCCGTCGTGCCCAGGTAGGAGGCCCTCGGGACGCGCATGCCGGGGCTCGCGGCCACCGCTATGTCGGTGACCCGGCGGGGCATGCCGCGTGCGGCGACCCCGCACAGCACCGAGCCGTAGCTGTGGCAGAACATCGACACCGGGGCCCGGCCGGGCAGGGCGCGCAGCAGCGCGTTCAGCCGTACGGCGCCCTCCCCGGCGCGCAGGCCGGTGGCCGCGTCCACACCGAGCCCCGCGGGGGCGGTGTAGTCGGCCCAGGCGATCACCGCCGTGCGGGTCCCGGGGCGCGCCGTGTGCTCGGCCTCGTGCAGCGCCTCGGCCATCCCGACCGGGGCGCTGTAGCGGCGGTGGGTCCGCTGGAAGGTGAGCAGGTCGGTGTCGACGCCGGGGACGATCACCGAGATCCGCTCGGCCGAGGTCAGGCTGCCGAACACCTCGGCGATCCGGCCCGAGCCCTCGGGGTCGAAGGAGAGGATCTGCCGGCCGGGGTCGAGCAGGGACTCGTAGCGGTGCATCCGCCGGCCCGCGTCCTGCCGGCCCGCCGTGCTCAGCCGGCTGTCGTACATGCGTGTGCGCTCGACCTTGCGGGCCTGCTCCAGCGCGATGTGGTTGGCCCGGTACCGCAGGGAGACCGGGGCGCCGTTCATGTTGCCCACCGCGAGCGGATAGCGGTGGGCGAGGCGGGCGCGGTCGTGCGGGGTGAGCGAGGCGAAGAACCGGCCGAGGCGCGCCGGGGCGGCCTCGGGGTCCGGCAGCCGGAGGCCGTGGATGCGGCCGTGCTCCCACTTCTCGAGCGAGGCCTGCAGCGCCGAGGACCCCCGGTGCGTGTGCAGGGCGGTCCAGCCGGTGGTCGCGAGCATCACGAACACCACGGCCAGCGCGAGCAGTGCGCGCCAGACGTTGAGTTGCGGGGAGGTGTCGAAGGAAGTCACTGGGAGGACACACTAGGAGAACGAGCCGGTCTCGGGGTAACCGAGTGACAGGGATCACGTTTCGGTGGACGGTGGGCACGGTGCCGGCGGTCCGGGGCGGGGCCGTGGCGCGAACCACGGCTCCCCGCACCCGCGATCCGCCCGACGGAGTGTCAACGTCCTCAGGGGGTGCGCCAGTTTCCCGTGAGCGCCGAACCCACCTGATCGAGGTACGCCGCGGTGAGCGTACGGAGCGACTCCGGGCCGAAGTCCTCGCTCGTGCACCAGTGTCGTTCGGTGACCCTTATCACCCCGCCGAACACGGCCACCGCCAGCCGGGGGCGCGGATCGGTGTCCACGTCGACACCCTCCCGCTCGGCCAGCACGCGCGCGAGCGTGTCCTCTGTCGCCGTCGACCGGCGCAGGTGCGCGGCGAGCAGGGCGGGCGTGGACTCGATGGTCCGGTACATGCGCAGGTGCAGCTCGACCGGTACGACCGACTCGACGGTCTCGCGGATCGAGTCCCAGCCCTCCAGGAACGCCTGCCGCAGCGCGCGCATCGGCGCCTCGTGCGGCGGACGCGCGCGTACGGCCGCGACGAACGCCGCCTCCGTCATCTCCTGCACCGCGAAGGCCGCGTCCTCCTTGCCCCCGAAGTAGCGGAAGAAGGTGCGCTGCGAGACGTCGACCGCCTCGGCGATCTCGTCGACCGTGGTCCGCTCGTACCCCTGTGTGGTGAACAGCTCCAGGGCGGCCCGCAGCAGTGCTTCCCGGGTACGCCGCTTCTTGCGCTCGCGCAGCGTCTCCACTGACTCCTTCTTCCCGTGCGGGTTCTTCCAGTTCAGCCTATGCGCCGCGAGCCTGTCAGTCAGTGACTGGTGAATCGGTTTGTCAGTTGTCAGTGGCTGTCACTAGCCTCGGAGTATGACTAGTCAGACCACCATCGACGCCACGGGGCCGGGGGACAAAGCGTCGACGGCCCCGTCGGAGCCGGCCCCGGCCGCGGGGTTGCGCGGCCATCCGTGGCTCACTCTGCTCACCGTCGCCGTAGGGGTCATGATGGTGGCCCTCGACGGCACCATCGTGGCGATCGCCAACCCGGCGATCGGCAGGGATCTGCACGCCAGCTGGGCCCAGCTGCAGTGGATCACCAACGCCTACTTCCTGGCCCTGGCGGTCTCCCTGATCACCGCGGGCAAGCTCGGTGACCGCTTCGGCCACCGGCAGACCTTCCTCATCGGTGTGACCGGCTTCGCCGCGGCCTCCGGCGCCATCGGCCTGTCGGACAGCATCGCCGCCGTCGTCACGTTCCGTGTGTTCCAGGGCCTGTTCGGCGCGCTGCTGATGCCGGCCGCGCTCGGCCTGCTGCGGGCGACCTTCCCGGCCGAGAAGCTCAACATGGCCATCGGTATCTGGGGCATGGTGATCGGCGCGTCCACCGCGGGCGGCCCGATCCTCGGCGGCGTCCTCGTCGAGCACGTCAACTGGCAGTCCGTGTTCTTCATCAACGTGCCGGTCGGCGCCCTCGCCCTCCTCATGGGCTCGCTGATCCTGCGCGACCACCGTGCCGAGAACGCGCCGCGCTCCTTCGACATCCTCGGCATCGCCCTGCTCTCGGGTGCGATGTTCTGCCTGGTCTGGGCGCTCATCAAGGCGCCGGCCTGGGGCTGGGGCGACGGCAAGACCTGGCTGTTCATCGTCGCCTCCGTGGTCGGCTTCGCCCTCTTCTCCTTCTGGGAGACCCGGGTGCGCGAGCCGTTGATCCCGCTCGCGCTGTTCCGCTCGGTACCGCTGTCCGCGGGTGTCGTCCTGATGGTCCTCATGGCCATCGCGTTCATGGGCGGACTGTTCTTCGTCACCTTCTACCTGCAGAACGTGCACGGCATGAGCCCGATCGACGCGGGACTGCACCTGCTGCCGCTGACCGGCATGATGATCGTCGGATCCCCGCTGGCCGGCGCGATGATCACCAAGCTCGGCCCGCGGATCCCGCTGGCGGGCGGCATGGCCGTCACCGCGATCGCCATGTACGGCATGTCCACGCTGGAGGAGAACACCGGCAGCGGTGTGATGTCCGTCTGGTTCGCCCTGCTCGGCCTCGGCCTCGCACCGGTCATGGTCGGCGCCACCGAGGTCATCGTCGGCAACGCCCCCATGGAGCTGTCCGGCGTGGCCGGCGGTCTGCAGCAGGCGGCGATGCAGATCGGCGGCAGTCTGGGCACGGCCGTCCTGGGCGCGGTGATGGCCTCCAAGGTCGACAGCACCCTCGCGGACAACTGGGCGGACGCCGGGCTGCCGAAGCTGCCCCCGCAGCAGCTGCACCAGGCGGCGGAAGCCGTCCAGCAGGGCGTCGCACCCGTCGCGGAGGGCACCCCGGCACCGGTCGCCGCGAGGATCGGCGAGGTGGCCCACCACACCTTCATCTCCGGGATGAGCCTGGCCTCCCTGGTGGCGGCGGGCGTGGCGGCGGTCGCCGTCCTGGTCGCACTGCTCACCAAGCGGGGCGCGAACGCGGACGCGGGTGCGGGCGTGGGCCACATCTGACGCCGCGTCCCCTGCCTTTCTCCGGCCCGGTTCCCCTATCAGGGTGACTCCGCCGAGGATTCCTGGCTCCCGGCACGCGCCGCAGGTCACAGTGGGTCAAGCCCTCCGCAGGACATGGGAGGGTCCCGGGCCGCGGCGCGCGCTGCCGGAGGGGGGCGGCGCGCGCAGGTCTGCCCGCGCGGAACCGGGGTACCCGCACTCCGAAGCCGAACTGTCCACCGGCCCCAGGGAGTTGATGATGGCAGGCTTCGGGAACGGAACGCGCGGGTACCCCCGGTCGCGTGGCCGCACGTGGCAACGATGGGGGTCCCCCCGCGTGAGCGAGGTCGAGCGTGGGGGAGGGCCGGACCGCGCGACGCTCGGGATCATCGGCGCCATCTGCGCGGTGGCGGGCTTCTTCGCACTGGGGATCGTTCTCGGTCCCGTCGCGATGTTCTGCGGCTGGCAGTCCATGGGCCGACGGTGGTCCGGTGACCGCGACGTCCCGGCCCTGGTGGCCCTGATCCTGGGCGCGATCGACACCCTGCTGGCCGTCATCGCCCTGGCGGGCGCGGCCACATGGGGCAACGGCCTGCTCTAGCCGACGGCTCCGCGCCCCCGGGCCGCTCCGGCGGGCGGCACCTCGCCGTCGCGCGGCAGGCGTCGGCCGGCAGCCGGGGCGTGGGGAGCCGGTCGCACGGTTTCCCGCGCCTCACCCGGGGGCTGCGCCAGCCGGGCCACCTCCGCCCGCAGCATCCGCACCTCCTCGGTCAGCGTGGCGATCGCCTCCGTCTGCCGCCGCTCCTCGACGTCGTCCTTCTCGAACCGCGAGATGAACCACGCGGCGATGTTGGCGGTCACGACACCGAGCAGGGCGATCCCCGACAGCATCAGCCCGACCGCGATCATCCGCCCGAGTCCGGTCGTCGGCGCGTGGTCCCCGTACCCCACGGTCGTCATCGTCGTGAACGACCACCACACCGCGTCACCCAGTGTCCGGATGTTCCCGCGCGGCGAGTCCCGTTCCACGGACAGCACCGCCAGCGAGCCGAACATCAGCAGCCCGATCACGGCCCCGACGACGTACGTGGTCAGCCGGATCTGCGGTGCCATCCGGGCCCGCCGGCCCACGAGCATCAGCGTGGACACCAGCCGCAGCAGCCTCAGCGGTTGCAGGAGCGGCAGCACCACCGCGCACAGGTCCGGCCAGTGCCGTCGCACGAACTCCCGGCGCCGGGGGGCGAGCGCCAGCCGGACCAGGTAGTCCAGGGCGAAGGCCCCCCACACCACCCACTCCACCGCCGTGCACGCGACGGTCAGGGAGCGGCCGGCGGAGGCGTCCACGATCGGCACCGCGTAGGCGACGGCGAAGGCTATCGCCAGCGCCAACAGCGGCCGTTCCGTGTGCTGTTCCCACCGCGCCTGCACCGACCGTCGTTCCATGAACACAATCGTAAAGAAAGAGTAAGCACTCCGAAGACCGAAGCCCGCCCCTCCAAGCACCACACACGTCTACGCCACACCGTGCGGCCACCCACGAACCGCCCCGCGGCTCCGGGCGCCCCGCAGGGCACGGGCGCCCGCGCGACCACCCACGGACCGCACGGACCGGACCGTGCTCGAGGTACCCCGCAGGGCACGGGTGACCGTGCGGCCGTCCACCGGTCACCGACCGGCCCACGGGTCCCCGCGCCCCGCAGGGGCGCGGGGAACTGCGCGACCGGCCCCCGCCGGCCCGCGGGTCCCCGCAACCCTTCCGTCGGCCGAGCCGGGCGCAGCGGCTACGCGTCGCCGCCCGCCGTGCCCGGATCCGCCGCCGTCACGTCCAGCAGCCGGTACCGGTCGATCGCCTGCTTCAGCACGGACCGGTCCACCTTGCCCTCACGGGCCAGCTCGGTCAGCACCGCGACCACGATCGACTCCGCGTCGATGTGGAAGAAGCGGCGGGCCGCGCCCCGGGTGTCCGCGAAGCCGAAGCCGTCCGCGCCCAGCGACTGGTACGTCCCCGGCACCCACCGCGCGATCTGGTCCGGAACCGATCGCATCCAGTCGGACACCGCCACGAACGGTCCCTCGGCCCCGCCGAGCTTGCGCGTCACGAACGGCACCCGCTGCTCCTCCTCCGGATGCAGCAGGTTGTGCTCCTCGCACTCCACGGCCTCGCGGCGCAGCTCGTTCCAGGAGGTGGCGGACCACACGTCCGCCCTGACGTTCCACTCCTCGCCGAGGCTCCGCTGTGCCTCGAGCGCCCACGGCACCGCCACGCCCGACGCCATGATCTGCGCCGGGATCGAGCCGCCGGTGCCCGCGCCGATCCGGTGGACACCCTTGACGATGCCCTCGACGTCCACGTCCGCCGGCTCGGCCGGGTGCTGGATGGGCTCGTTGTAGACGGTGAGGTAGTAGAAGACGTCCTCGCCGTGCGGGTGTTCGGGCGAGCTGCCGTACATGCGGCGCAGGCCGTCCTGGACGATGTGCGCGATCTCGTAGGCGTACGCGGGGTCGTAGGCGACGCACGCCGGGTTGGTGGACGCCAGCAGCTGCGAGTGGCCGTCCGCGTGCTGCAGGCCCTCGCCGGTCAGGGTCGTGCGGCCGGCGGTCGCGCCGAGGACGAAGCCGCGCGCCAGCTGGTCGGCCATCTGCCAGAACTGGTCGCCGGTGCGCTGGAAACCGAACATCGAGTAGAAGACGTAGACCGGGATCAGCGGCTCGCCGTGCGTGGCGTACGCCGAGCCCGCCGCGATCAGCGAGGCCGTGCAGCCCGCCTCGGAGATGCCGTCGTGCAGCATCTGGCCGGTCGGCGACTCCTTGTAGGCCAGCAGCAGCTCACGGTCCACCGACTCGTACTGCTGACCGAGCGGGTTGTAGATCTTCGCACTCGGGAAGAAGGAGTCCATGCCGAACGTGCGGTACTCGTCCGGCGCGATCAGCACGAACCGCTTGCCGATCTCCTTGTCCCGCATGAGGTCCTTGAGGAGGCGCACAAAGGCCATCGTCGTCGCGATGGACTGCTGGCCCGTGCCCTTCTTCACGGTCGCGTACGCCTTGTCGTCCGGCAGGGCGAGCGGCTCGGAGCGCACGACACGCGTGGGGACGTACCCGCCGAGCCCCTGGCGGCGGTCGTGCATGTACTGGATCTCCTCCGAGTCCCGGCCCGGGTGGAAGTACGGCGGCACGCCGGACTCCAGCTCCCGGTCGGAGATCGGCAGGTGCAGGCGGTCCCGGAAGCGCTTGAGGTCGTCGACCGTCAGCTTCTTCATCTGGTGGGTGGCGTTGCGGCCCTCGAAGTTCGGGCCGAGCGTCCAGCCCTTGATCGTCTTGGCCAGGATGACCGTCGGCTGGCCCTTGTGCTCCTTGGCCGCCTTGAACGCCGCGTAGATCTTGCGGTGGTCGTGACCGCCGCGGCCCAGGTGCAGGATCTGGTCGTCGGTCATGTTCTCGACCATGGCGCGCAGACGGTGGTCGCCACCGAAGAAGTGCTGCCGGATGTAGTCGCCGGACTCGGTGGCGTAGGTCTGGAACTGGCCGTCCGGGGTCGTGTTCATCTTGTTGACGAGGATGCCGTCCCGGTCCTGCGCGAGCAGCGGGTCCCAGGTGCGGTCCCAGATCAGCTTGATCACGTTCCAGCCGGCCCCCCGGAAGACCGACTCCAGCTCCTGGATCACCTTGCCGTTGCCGCGCACCGGGCCGTCCAGGCGCTGGAGGTTGCAGTTCACCACGAAGGTCAGGTTGTCCAGGCCCTCGCGGGCGGCCAGGGTGAGCTGGCCGAGCGACTCGGGCTCGTCCATCTCGCCGTCGCCGAGGAACGCCCAGACGTGCGACCTGGAGGTGTCGGCGATGCCGCGCGCCTCCATGTAGCGGTTCATCCGCGCCTGGTAGATCGCGCCCAGCGGGCCGAGGCCCATGGAGACCGTCGGGAACTCCCAGAAGTCCGGCATCGAGCGCGGGTGCGGGTAGCTGGACAGGCCGTCCGGGTACTTCGACTTCTCCTGGCGGAACCCGTCCAGCTGGTTCTCGGTGAGCCGGTCGAGCAGGTAGGCGCGCGCGTAGATGCCGGGGGAGGCGTGGCCCTGGAAGAAGACCTGGTCGCCGCCGTCGCCCTCGTCCTTGCCGCGGAAGAAGTGGTTGAAGCCGACGTCGTACAGCGAGGCGGAGGAGGCGAAGGTGGCGATGTGGCCGCCCACGCCGATGCCCGGTCGCTGGGCGCGCGAGACCATCACGGCCGCGTTCCAGCGGGTCGCGTTCAGGATCCGGCGCTCGATCTCCTCGTTGCCCGGGAAGAACGGCTCGCTCTTGGTGGGGATCGTGTTGACGTAGTCCGTGCTGCGCATCTCGGGTACGGACACGCGCCTCTCGCGGGCCCGCTCGATCAGGCGCAGCATGAGATAGCGGGCCCGCTCCCGGCCGCGCTCGTCCACGGCGGCGTCCAGGGAGTCGAGCCACTCCTGGGTCTCTTCGGGATCGAAGTCAGGAACCTGACTCGGAAGGCCGCCAATGATGATCGGATTGCGATCGGATCCGGAAGCCACGCTGTTCCTTACCTGTCAGAGGGCCATATTTTTTTCGCTGCCTACACCGTTCCCCATCGTGTACCTCGGGAAGGCGTACGTCATCTCCACTCTCGTCCCGGCCGGTGCCCCCACCGGTCAAAACGCAACGATACGCCCGGGGCGTGACGGGCATGGCAAAGTTGTTCGAGCGACGTAACACCGGATGATTCCGAACCGTGCAAAGCGGGCACATCGGTGTGATGTGAGTCGCGGGAAAGCACGATACGGTGCCAGAAGTTGCGGCGACACGGCCGGGATCGTCACCGTTTCGGCGGTCCCGACGGCCGGGTACTTGCGCGATCCGCCCCGCCCGTGTGGACTACGGCCAATGCTTCGCGCACGCGCGTGGCTGAGATATTCATCAAGACATGATCAGGAGGCAACCCGTGAGCGCGACCGCGGACCACGCGGAGGAGCGGACGAACCCTGCCGGCAGGCTGGGGTTCCAGCCCGGGCAGGTGGTCCAGGAGATCGGCTACGACGACGACGTCGATCAGGAGCTCCGTGAGGTCATCGAGGAAGCCATCGAGGGCGACCTCATGGACGAGGACTACGACGACGTGGCCGACGCCGTCGTGCTGTGGTTCCGTGATGACGACGGCGACCTGACGGATGCGCTGGTGGATGCCACCACGTACATCGAAGAGGGCGGCGCGATCCTGCTCCTGACGCCGAAGACCGGCCGTCCGGGCTATGTGGAGCCCAGCGACATCCAGGAGGCCGTCTCGACGGCCGGCCTGACGGCCTCGAAGAGCGTCAGCGTGGGCAAGGACTGGAGCGGCAGCCGGCTGGCGACGCCGAAGGCGGCCAAGTCCAAGAGGTGACCGCGGGACCGCGGTGACCGTCGCCGGGGGTGCGCCCCCGGACCCCCGTTCGGCCCGCGGCCTCGTCCTCGAACGCCGGACGGGCTGAGAACCTCAGCCCGTCCGGAAACCCCCGGTGACCGCTGCGTAGGGTGGAACCGAGCGTCGTGCTGCGCGCGCTCACCCGAACAGCCCACCGAAGGGATGCACGACGATGGCGATCCAGGTCGGAGACAAGGCGCCCGACTTCGAGCTCAAGGACAACCACGGCCGGACCGTGAGGCTCTCGGACTTCCGCGGCGACGAGAACGTGGTCCTGCTCTTCTACCCCTTCGCCTTCACCGGCGTCTGCACCGGTGAGCTGTGCGAGGTGCGCGACAACCTGCCGAAGTTCGCCGACCGGGGCACCCGGGTGCTCGCGGTGTCCAACGACTCCATCCACACCCTGCGCGTCTTCGCCGAGCAGGAGGGCCTGGAGTACCCGCTGCTCAGCGACTTCTGGCCGCACGGCAACGTCTCGCGCGCGTACGGCGTCTTCGACGAGGACAAGGGGTGCGCCGTCCGGGGCACCTTCATCATCGACAAGGAGGGCGTCGTGCGGTGGACCGTGGTCAACGGACTGCCGGACGCCCGCGACCTCGGTGACTACGTGAAGGCGCTCGACACCCTGTGATCCGGCCGCGGCCCGACACCCGGTGTCCGTCGGGTCCAGGGTCTGCGGGGTGCGGGAACCCGTCACTAGGATCGGCACGTTGATCCCATATCCGAAGCACGACGGGGCTCCACGGCCCCGGAACACCACATGGAGGACCCGTGGGAGTCAGCCTCAGCAAGGGCGGCAACGTATCGCTGACGAAGGAGGCCCCGGGCCTGACCGCCGTCATCGTCGGTCTGGGATGGGACGTGCGCACCACGACCGGCACGGACTTCGACCTCGACGCCAGCGCGCTGCTGCTGAACAGCACCGGCAAGGTCATCAGCGACCAGCACTTCGTCTTCTTCAACAACCTCAAGAGCCCCGACGGCTCGGTCGAGCACACCGGCGACAACATCACCGGTGAGGGCGAGGGCGACGACGAGCAGGTCAAGGTCGATCTGGCCGGCGTCCCGGCCGACGTCGACAAGATCGTGTTCCCGGTGTCGATCTACGACGCCGAGAACCGCCAGCAGTCCTTCGGCCAGGTGCGCAACGCCTTCATCCGCGTCGTCAACCAGGCCGACCAGAAGGAGATCGCCCGCTACGACCTGAGCGAGGACGCCTCCACCGAGACCGCCATGGTCTTCGGTGAGCTGTACCGCAACGGCGCGGAGTGGAAGTTCCG
>NZ_WWJT01000353.1 GCF_009865385.1 Streptomyces sp. SID486
GCCGGCGCCCGCCCGGGCCGGCATGCGCGTCCCGGCACCCGTACCGACGCTCCCGCCCGCCTAGCCGGCGCCGGGCGGGACCGGACGCCCGGTCACCGACGGGCGGGGCCGGTGCCGGTCGCCGCTGCGGACAGTTCCCACAGTCGTGCGGCCGAGCCGGGATCGACGGCGTAGGCGCGCACACCGCCGTCGTCCATGGGTTGGCCGGGCGCGGAGACGCGGGCGACGTCGCAGTCCTCGAGGTAGAGCCCGCCGCGGCCGTCCAGCAGGGGCGACGTGGCTGCCCACAGGCCGGTGGCGGCGCCCTGGGAGGGCGTCTTGAAGCCGGCGTCGACGACATTGCCGTGTTCGTCCACCCACCCCCGCTCGATCTGCTCCTGCCGCGTCATCTCCCGCTGGAGGCCGGTCAGGATCCTGCCCGGGTGGAGGGCGTACGCCCGGACGCCGTCGTCCTGCCCGAGGGCGTCGAGCCGCACGGCGAACAGGGCGTTGGCGGTTTTGGCCTGTCCGTAGGCCAGCCATTTGTCGTAGCCGGTGGTGAAATGCGGGTCGTCCCAGCGGATGCCGGTCAGCACGTGCCCGGCGGAGCTGTTGACGACGACGCGGGCACCGCCGGCGGCGGCGAGGAGCGGGTACAGCTCGCAGGCGAGGGTGAAGTGCCCGAAGTGGTTGACGGCGAGCTGGCTCTCCCAGCCGGGTCCGAGGCGTCGCTCGGGAGTGGCCATGACGCCGGCGACGGCCATGAGGAGGTCGATCCTGTCGAGGCAAGCGCGGAGCCGGGCGGCGGCGGCGCGCACGCTGTCGAGGTCCGCCAGATCCATGGGGACGACATCGCAGCCGGGCACGTCCCGAAGAGCCGCGCGGGCGGCCGAGGGCCGGCGCGCCGGTACGACGACCCGCGCCCCGGCGGCCGCCAGGGCCCGGGCGGTCTCCAGCCCCAGCCCGGAGTAGCCCCCGGTCACGACGGCGGTGGCGCCGGCCAGTTCGACGCCCGACATGACGTCCTCGGCGGTGCTGGCGGCGGAGAAGGGTGAGCCGAGCGGCTGCTGTCCGGTGGTGGTCATGGCGACGACGCTACGAACTAGAGCGCGGTCTAGATCAAGCCCTAATGTGGGCGGCATGGCGACAACCGAAACCCCCGCGGATTCACTGGGCATCGGCGAGGTGGCCGAGCGGACCGGACTCAGCGTGCACGCACTGCGCTTCTACGAGCGCGAGGGCCTGCTGGCCGCACCGATCCGGCGCACCACGGGCGGCCGGCGCCGCTACACCCGCACCGACGTCGACTGGCTGCAGATCTGCATCAGGCTGCGGGAGTCGGGGATGCCGCTCGCCGACCTCAAGCGGTTCGCCGAGCTGGTGCGGCAGGGCCCGGGCAACGAAGCCGAACGCCTGCGGCTCCTCGACGCCCATCAACGCCGCGTCGAAGCGCAGATCCGGGCGCTGGAGGAGTGCCGGTCGGTCATCGCCTGGAAGGCCGGTGTCTACGCCGAGCACCTCGCCCGCGGCGAGGCCGGGGGACTCTGGGACCCGACCTCCTGAGTCCCGAGCACCTCGCCCGCGGCGAGGCCGGGGGACTCTGGGACCCGACCGCCTGAGTCCGGCTGCCGGACACCGCCCGGACCCGCCGGACGGAGCGCGCCTGCTCGCGCTCGCGGCGTCGACCACGCACGATGCCTACGTCACCCGGGTACGCCGGGTGACACTCCCACCGTCCTCATCCGCCGTCGGCTCCGGCGGCCGTCGCAGAGGAGTGAGCGTGCGCCGACTCGACCTGTTGGTGATCGTCGTCTATCTGGTGGCGATCGCCGTGATCGGACTGCGACTGGCGGGACGGCAGAAGTCGGCGAAGGACTACTTCGTCGGCGAGGGCCACATGCCGTGGTGGGCCGTGTCGTTCTCCGTCGTGGCCACCGAGACCAGCGTGCTCACCGTCATCAGCCTCCCGGGCGGCGCGTACAGCGGACAGGGCTTCGGGAACGTCGAACTGGCTCTCGGCTACGTCATCGGGCGCGTCGTCGTCGCGACCGCGCTGATCCCGCTCTACAAGCGCGGTGGCTTCGTGAGCGCCTACCAGTACCTCGGCTGCAGATTCGGGCCGAGGCTGCAGGGGCTCGCCTCGCTCGCCTTCGTCTTCACCCGGCTGCTCGCCGAGGGCGTACGGCTGTTCGCCTCCGCCATCCCGATCAAGCTGCTGCTCGACGAGTTCGGCGTGCACGCGGGCTACCGCGTCATCATCGTCGTCCTCACGGTGATCACCGTTGTCTACACCTACCTCGGCGGCATCAAGGCGGTCATCTGGACCGATGCCATCCAGATGGGCCTCTACCTGGGCGGCGCCCTCCTCGCCATCGGTGTCCTGGCCGGTCACGTCGGCGGCGACGGCTTCCGGCGCGCCCTGCACGCGGGCCGGTTCACGCTCTTCGACACCGACTTCGGCCTGGCCCACATCCTCACGAGCCCGTTCGCGCTCCCCACCGCGATCATCGGCGGGGCCATCTTCGCCATGGCCAGCCACGGGTCCGACCAGCTGATCGTCCAGCGCGTCCTGGCCACCCGGTCGCCGCGCGACGGGCAGAAGGCCATGATCGGCTCCGGTGTCTTCGTCACCGTGCAGTTCGCGGCGTTCTCCCTGGTCGGTGCACTGCTGTGGTCGTACAACCAGGGCAGGAGCTTCACCGAGCTGGGCCTGAGCAGCTCCGACGACCTCTACCCGGACTTCATCCTGCACGGACTGCCCGTGGTGATCTCCGGCCTGCTGGTGGCCGGCATCCTCGGCGCGGCGATGGGCTCGCTGTCCTCGGCGTTGAACTCGATGTCGAACTCGACGGTCGCCGACATCATCCACAGCCTCTTCCGCACCACGCCTTCCGAGGACTTCCTGCTCAGGGTGGCCCGGCTGATGACCCTGGTCTGGGCGGTGCTGATGGCGCTGTTCGCCTGTGCCTTCAGCGCCGGCACCGGGAACGTCTACCTCACCGGCCTGACCATCGCGGGGTACACCTACGGCGCGCTGCTGGGGGCGTTCCTGCTGGGACGGCTCGTGCGGCGGGCGAGTGAGGCCGACGCCGTCATCGCGTTCCTGGTGACGGTTGGTGTGATGACGTACGTCGTGCGCGGCGTGAGGATCGACGTCGGTGCGGCCGGCGCGACCGTGCCCACCGCGATCGCCGCGCAGTGGCTGGTCCCCCTCGGTGTCATGGTCACCCTGACCGTGGGCGGTGCGGCCAGCCTGTTCCACCGTGCACCCGCCGGTGTGCAGGTCGTCGCCGACGAGCCCGGGTCCGGCCCGGACCGTGCGGCGGCGGCCGTCGCCCCGGACTGACAGCCCCGGCGGCCGCACCGGACACACCCGCGCTCGCACAGCGACGGCCCCTCGGGAGGGACCATGCAGCAGCAGCAACAACAACAGCGACAGCCACGGCGAAGGCGACGGCCACAGTCGTACCCGTACCCGTACCCGTACCCGTACTCTCAGCGCCACTCGCAGCCACAGCCGTACCCGTGCCCGCATTCACAGCCGCACCCGCAGGCACCGTCACCGGCTCGGCCGCCGTGCGCCCCGGCTGCCCGCCGGGCACTCTGTGCGGGGGCGCCGTGCGCGTGATCGGCCTGATGTCGGGCACTTCGTTCGACGCCATCGAGGCCGCCGCGGCGGACCTCACCCTGGACGGCGACAGCCTGCTCCTGCGGCCACTCGGACACCTCTGCGTCCCCTACCCGGACGACGTACGCGACCTGATCGGCGCGACCCTGCCTCCGGCCGCCACGACCACACGGTCGGTCTGCGCCCTGGACACCGGCATCGGCCAGGCGTTCGCCGACGCCGCGGTACGCGCCCTGCGCGAGCTGTGCGACGGAACCGCCGACCTCGTCGTCTCGCACGGCCAGACCCTGCACCACTGGGTCGAGGACGGGACGGTCCGGGGCACCCTGCAACTGGGCCAGCCCGCCTGGATCGCCGAGGCGACCGGGCTGCCGGTCGTCTCCGACCTGCGCAGCCGGGACGTCGCCGCCGGCGGCCAGGGGGCGCCGCTGGTCTGCATGACCGACGCCTTGCTGCTGTCCGCCCTGCCCGGCAGACCCGCCGCACTCAATCTCGGCGGCATCGCCAACGTCACGGTACTCGCGCCCGGTGCCGAGCCGCTGGCCTTCGACACCGGTCCGGCCAACGCGCTGCTGGACGCGGCCGTACGGCATTTCACCGGGGGAGCCGCCGCCTACGACGAGGGCGGGCGCAGGGCCGCGGCGGGCCGGGTCAGCCCCGAACTGCTACGGGTCCTCCTGGACGACGCCTACTACCGCAGGCCCGCCCCCAAGACCACGGGCAAGGAGCGCTTCCACCTTCCCTACCTGCGACGGGCCCTCGACGCCTGGCCCGTGCCGGCCGCCGACGACGTCCTCGCCACCCTGACCCGGCTGACCGCCGTCACCGTGGCGGAAGCCTGCCGCGCCCACGGCGTCACCCAGCTCGTCGTCTCCGGCGGCGGCACCCGCAACCCGGTGCTGATGCGCATGATCGCCGAGGAGCTGCCCGGGGTGCCGCTGCGCCTCAGCGACGCCCTGGGTCTGCCGTCGGACGCCAAGGAGGCTCTCGCCTTCGCCGTCCTGGGTTTTCTCACCGCCCACGGTCTGCCCGGGGTCTTCCCCTCGGGAACCGGCGCCCGGCGGGCCGCGGTGCTCGGCAGCATCACCCCCGGCCTGTCGCCGCTGCGCCTGCCCGCCCCCGCCGCACGGCCGCCGCGCGTGCTGCGGATCCTGAGCTGACGCGCGGCGACAGCCTCAGACCAGTTCGGGTTGTGGTTCCGGACGCTGCGCCGGGATGACTTTCGGTTCCCACAGTTCGGTGGTCCGCGCGTAGCCGTATACGACGGAGACCATCGCCAGAAGGAGAAGGGGCCCGAACACCCACGGGTACGTGGCCATCTGCAACGGGAGAAAGCGATAGGACAGCAGGAGTGCGACGAAGACCGTCGCGCCGTGGGCGACCAGCTTCGTTCCGGCCCGGTCCCAGCCGCGGTCGATCGAGCGCAGCGCTGCCTCGATCGTCACCGTGAACACCACACCGGCCACGAGGTCCACGCCGTAGTGGTAGCCGAATCCCAGCGTCGCCCCGAGCGTGGCGATCAGCCAGAACGTGCCCGCGTAGCGCAGCGCGCGCGGGCCCCTGCGGGAATGGATGAAGATCGCGGTGGCCCAGGCGGTGTGCAGACTGGGCATGCAGTTGCGCGGGGTGATCCCGTCGTACGGCATCTCGTGCGGGCTGATGACCGGCGGCGGTGTGTGGGGCCACAGGCTGGCCAGCGCCCAGTGCCCGCCGCCGGTGCCGAACGCGCCGTTGCCGTAGGCGAAGACCGGGCCGACCACCGGGAAGATCATGTAGATGCCCGGCCCGAGCAGGCCGATGACCAGGAAGGTGCGCACCAGGTGGTGCTTCGGGAAACGGCGCTCGGCCGCCACGTTCCGCAGCTGGTACAGCGCGACGACGACCGCGGCCACCGCGAGCTGGACGTAGACGTAGTCGAGGACATGGGTGCCGACCGGTCCCGTGGCCCTGACGATCCGGCCGACCAGCCACGACGGGTTGCCCAGCGCGTGATCGGCGGTCGCCACGTACTGGTCGAGCACGTTCGGGCGCGTCTTCGACGTGATGAGGAGCCAGGCGTCACCGGTCTTGCGACCGGTCACCAGCAGCAGGCCCAGGCCGACGCCTTTCAGCAGGAGGACGCGTTCCCGGCCGGTCCGGCGGGTGACGGCGAGGACACCACAGCCCAGGATCACCCACAGGGCGCCGTTCCCGAACATCATCCTGGCGTCGAAAGCCCACCGCACGAGGAAGAAGACGACATCGATACCGACGGCGACGGCGGTCGCGACGAACCTCTCCCGCCAGGTGAGCACCACCATCATCAGCGCCATGCTGGCGTACAGCAGTGGCCCCGATTTGGGGGCGAATATCACCTCTTGCGCCTGAGTGGTGATCGGCCCCGGTACGCCGTAGTGGCGCGCGGCGATCTCCAGCGCGACGAGGAATCCGAGGGTCACCACGCCCGCCGATGCCCACAGCACCGCCCGCGGCCGACTCCGAACGGCGGACACGGTGCTTGGGTTTGTTCGCGAAGAGACCCGCGACGCTTTCGATATCAATTCTCAGCCGATTTGTTGGTCGTCAGTCGATCGTTGTCAGCCTGGACATGTTAGCGGAGCGGGCTGTTTCTCAGGTCACGGGTGCACCGGAAGGTGACGGGCTGTCAGCGCGTGGCTGTCGGTGTGAGACGCCTGCGCGGCGCGGCGGCGAACCCCTCGGCCCTTCCCCACCGGGTGCGCGGATCCGCCACGCGCTCCGCCGCGGCCCGTTCGAGGCCGCGCACGAGGCCGACCACCAGGCCCGCGAGGGCTTCGCGAGGGCCCGGCAACCGGGGGAGTACGCGTCACCGGAAGGCATCGCGACTTCGGGCGGCACCCGTGACACGGCCGAAGAGGAGTGCGGCGAGCAAGGCGGTCAGGACGAGGACCGCGCTTGCCCACAGCGGCCCGCGACTGCCCATGGCACCGAGGGCGGCCGCGGCGACGAGGGGGCCGACGGCGGCGCCGACGTTGAGTGCCGCGGTGGCATACGCCCCGGCCATGGTGGGGGCTTCGACCGCCTCGTGGATGACCCTCGCGATCAGAGTGCTGCCCACCGCGAACGACAGCGCCGCCTGGACGAACACGAGGGTGAGGAAGGCGGTCCGCACCTCGGCGAACACGGCCAGGGCCGGCCAGCCGATGACCAGCAGAGGGCCGCCGACCGCGACGACCAGACCGGGCCGCTGGTCCGAGAGCCTCCCCGCGAGAGTGACGCCGGCGAAGGAACCGGCACCGAAGAGCACCAGCACGGCTGGGATCCACGGCCTGGCCAGCCCGGCACTGCCGGTCACCAGGGGAGCCAGGAAGGTGAGGCTTCCGAAGGTCGCCGCGTTCACCAGCGCACCGAGCAGCATGGCAAGGATCAGCCCCGGGCTCCTGAGCTGCGCGATCTCCGATCGCAGGGCTGGTTCGGCGGTCCCGCCCGGCCGCACCGGGTGTGGAGGGACGCCCTTGAGGATGCCGAGAGCGGCGGGCAGACAGACGAGGGCGACAGCCCAGAGGGCGGCCCGCCAGCCGAGCGCGGTGCCGAGCAGGGACCCGCTGGGGACCCCTGCGATCATCGCCACCGTCGTGCCGGACAGCAGGACGGCCAGCGCCCGTCCCTTCCTGTCCGGCGGAACCAGCGCGGCAGCGGTGGTCAGGGCGACGGCGAGGAATCCCGCATTCGCCACCGCCGCCAGGACCCGGGTCGCGCACAGGACCGCGAAACTCGTGGTGAGGGCCCCCACGACATGCGCTGTGGAGAACGTGAGGACGAAGCCGAGGAGGCTGCCCCGGGCCGGCCGGTCGCGGACGAGCGCGGCCACGAGCGGGGCGCCGGCGGTCATCCCTACCGCGAAGGCCGAAGTGAGGGTGCCGGCTGTTCCGACGGACACGTCGAAACCGGAGGCGATGTCCGGCAGGAGACCGGCAAGCATGAACTCCGAGGTGCCCATGGCGAAGACCACCAGGGCAAGCAGGTACAGCGGGAGAGGCATCGAGAGGCTCCGAGACGAGGAAGAGCACGACAGGAAGACGTCTCGGCACGGCAGTCAGCGCCCTTGGGCGCACGCGTCCGGCCGTGGAACCCGGCGGGACGACGGGACTTCGGAAGTCGGTGGTTCAGGGGGCTGACGGCGTGACCGAAAGCCCCACCTTGGCTGCCTCAGGGCTCGACATGATCCGCACGCTACCCCACCGATCTCCGGTGCAGCACACGGATTTCGCACGCCCGCCCGGTGCCCCGAGGACATCGCAGCATAATGATCACCGAGAACACCGCCGTACGACGGCGGGGGCAGAACGGGGATCCTCCATGCGGAACACGGACGGCGGGGCCGCCCTTGTCATGGTCGTGCTGGTCGTCGGCCTGGTGGTGCGGCGGCAACTGCGTACCCGTCCCGTGCGGCGCAACGGCTCGCTGATCGCACCTGCGGTCCTCGGTGCCCTCGGTACCGCCGGGATCGCTTTCGGTGTCGCCTCGGTCGTCCGGCATCGCCCGCTGACCACGCTGCCCGTGGTCCTCCTGGTGGCAAGCCTGGCCGTCGCGGCGTCGCTCGGTGCGGCCAGGGCCCGTACCGTACGGATCTGGCGAGGGCCGGGGAGCGAGGTGCTGCGCAAGGGGACGGCCGCGACGACGGGGCTGTGGCTCGCCTCGGTCGGTGTCCATCTCGGGCTGGCGTTGTGGATCGACCACGCGGCCGGGACCGGAGTACTGGGCACGACATCGCTCTAAGCGTACCTGGCGATCGGCCTGGGCATGCAGAACCTCCTGGTACGCAGGCGCGCCGCCGCCCTGTGACCCCCGGCCGCGGTTCACCCTCCTGTCTCAGAGCCGTGTGCGCACCCACTCGGGGCTGGGGTTGACGTGCGTGTGGCCGGCCACCAGTACCGTCGGCACCGTCTCGTCGCCGTCGTTGGCCGCCCTCACGGCCGCCGCCCCGGCCGGGTCACGCCAGATGTCGACCCAGTGCAGCCGGTGCGCGTCGCGGCCGAGCCGGAACCGCAGGCGTAGGCAGTACTTGCACCCCGGCCGCCAGTAGACGATCGGCCGTCCGTCGGCGGCGCTACGAGCCTGTGCCTCCGCCGCGCCGACGGAGCGTGGGAACACCAGCGGCGAGTGCACCACCGCGAGCAGGACGAACAGCAGCAGCACCGGAACTGCCCCGTCGGCGGACCCGCGGACGAAGAGCGTGGCCGCGACAAGCGCGCCAGGGGCCATGAACGACAACGGGAGGATCCAGGCGCGCGTCATGGCGAAGCAGCCTACCGGCGACGTGGGTTCGGCCGGCCGGTAGGGGAGGGGGTGGCGGCTGCGGCTGCGGCTCAGGCATCGGGGACCGCGAGCCCGAAGTCGTCGTCTGCCGGGGCGAGTCTCCCGCAAGATCCCGGCGCACCTCGCTGTCGTCCATCTGGGGGAGGCCGGGATGCAGTGTGTGCGCGTTTCCGTACGGTCGGTTGCAAGCCCGGGATGCGCCCTGGCTCCCACGTCAGGAGGTTCGTCATGCGTCGGATCGGCTCGACACTCACCACGTTCGCCGCCGCCGGGGTGCTCACGCTCGCCGTGCCCAGCTCGGTCAATGCGGCGAACGGCTTCGTCGTGATCGGCGGAGTCGTGCACACCAATCCGAGTGGCTGCATCGAGATCCCCACGCTGGCAAGCGTCTTCAACGTCACGGACATACCCGTCAAGGTCCACAACGTCCCCGGCTGCCTCGGCGGTGTCGTCCAGATCATCCCTCCCGGGCTGGCGGTACAGGTGCCTGGAACGCACAGCCTCTTCCTCGGCTGAGCCGATGCCGGCCGACCGGTCCCGGCCGACCGGTGTCGGTCGGCCGAAGCCCGCCGGCCGTGTCGGCTGACGAGCGGTGGAGGTGAGGATCCCGGCTCGCGAGTCCCGCGCGACCGCCTGCCTCCTCCGTGCCGTCGGAGCCGCTCACCCCGCTCGGCTCCGAGGGGGGCGGATCACGGGCGCCCGGCGTCACGGCCGCCGGCATACCGAAGGGCGGTCGCCTGCCTCGTCCCGTCGCCCGCCTCGAGGGACGGCCGGTCCGCGATCCATGACGGCCCGTCGGTCCGGCAAGGCGCCGCACCCCTCCCGCACGCGATCCGGATAGGTCATCCGTATCTGTTACAGTGATCTCGAAGCGGATAATCTATCCACATACGCGGGGCGGGTGGCATGACGAAGCAAACAGCATTGGTCACGGCAGGTACGGCGGGCATCGGGCTGGAGACCGCGCTGGGACTGGCGGAGGCCGGCTACGCGGTCACCGTGGTCGGGCGCGACGCCGAACGCGGCGCCCGCGCGGTCGAACGGATCGACGCCGTGGCGTCCGCGCACCCGGCCCGGTTCCTGGCCGCCGACCTCTCGTCGCTCGACGCGGTCCGCCGGCTCGCGGGCCGCGTCGGCGCGGAGGGGCCGCTGACGGTGCTGGTCAACAACGTGGGGGCGATGTTCCCGGACCGGCAGGACACCGTGGACGGGATCGAGGCGGCGTTCGCCGTCAACCACCTCTCCCCCTATCTGCTGACCGAGCTGCTGCTGCCGGCGCTGCGGGCCGGTGCGCCGAGCCGGATCGTGAACGTCACCTCGGGCGCCGTCGGTACCGCCAAGCGCGTCTTCGACGCCGTCGAGCCTCCCGGGGGCTACTACGGCTTCCACTGGTACGGCCGCGCCAAGCTGGCCAACCTCGCCTACACCCTGCGGCTGGCGCACCGGCTCGACGGCACGGGCGTCTCGGTCTTCGCGGCGGACCCCGGCGGCGCCGCCACCGACATGACGAACGGCACGATGCGCGATCCCAAGATCGTCTCGCCGGGGCTGCGGCTGCTGTGGCCCTTGGTCCGGCGCAAGTTCGAGCGCTCGACCTCGGGTCCGGCGTCCCTCGCGGCCAGGCCCTCGGTCTTCGCCGCGACCGACGGCTCGCTGGCCGGCCGGACCGGCGTCGTGATCGGACCCCGGGCACTCCCGGTCGATCCGTTCCGCGCGGCGACGGACCCCCGTACCGCCGAAGCAGTCCGCCGTCTCAGCGAGCGGCTCGCACCGCTCGCCCCGCTCATGACGGAGTGACGGGTGACGGGGTGACGGAGTGACGGAGTGACGGGGTGGCGCAGGGGCGGGAGCGGCGCGGATGCGGATGGGCCATCCAGTTAGACTCCTCGCATGACGACCGCCCCATTGCGCAAGGACGCCGCCCGCAACTGGGAGCGGATCGTCGCCGTGGCTCGTGATCTCGTGGCCGAGGGCACACCCCTGCAGCTCAACGACATCGCCCGCCGCGCCGGCATGGGCGTGGGCACCGTATACCGGCACTTCCCCACCGCCGAGGCGCTCCTGGAGACCGTCGCCGCCCCCGGCCTGGAGGCGCTCGCGGGCCACGGCGAGCAGGCGCTGGCCGACGACGACGCCGGGCGCGCCCTCGCCGGCTTCCTCGCCCGCACCGTCGAAGCGCAGGTCACCGATGCCGCCCTGGCTCCGGTCACCGCCGCACCCGCCGACGCCCTGCCCCGCACCACGGAACTGAAGAGGACCCTGCGGTCGGTCGGCCGGGAGCTGCTCGAACGGGCCCGCGACGCCCGCGTCGTACGCGCCGACCTGTCCGCCGACGACCTCGTCCCGCTGATGTGCGGGATCGCCTACGCCGCACAGGTGCACGCCGACCCGGCAGCCCGCGTCGAGACCGCCCGCCGCTATCTGACCGCGCTGCTGGAAGGTCTGTACGTCGGCTGAAGGGCGGGAGCGGGCCGGCGGCCATCGGGTGGGCCGCTCATGCCAGCCAGGTTCCGTCTGGGCCGCTCATGCCAGCCAGGTTCCGTCGCGCATGACCACCCGCCCGGACAGCTCGCGCTCACCCCGCCAGGCACGCACCGTCCCCGGCACCACGCGTATGTAGAGGAACGGGTCTTCCTCCGTACGCGGGTCCCAGCCGAACTTGTCGGCGAACGCTTGTGCGGCGCCCGCCGACACGTCCCGGGCCGGGACACCCTGCGCCTCACCCTGGACGAGCACCACGTCGAAGGTGTCGGGCAGTGCCAGGCGCACGCGTGGCTGCGCCCGGACGTTGCGCGCCGTCACGGACGCGGCGCTCGTGCACATCCACACCGCCCGCCCGTCCCACAGGAACCACAGAGGTACCTGGTGCGGCCCGTGTGCGGGGTGAGCCGTCGACAGCCATACGTCCCGCTCCGTGACGAGCCGCTCCAAGGTGTCCCGTACGCGCTGTGCCGTGGAACGGCGGACGATTTCCGTAGTCATGATCGCCGACCCTAGCCAGCTGTGATCAGACAGGCATCGGGCGCAGGACGTACGACCTGAGGACCGCGGCGTACCGCCGTCAGCCGGTGACGATCAGGGCGAGCGCCGTGAGGACGAGGGCGTACGAGGTGACGGACAGGACGGTGCGGGCGATGAGCGCCGGCCGCGATCGCCGGCGCGGGGGTGAGGCGAAGCAGCAACACGGCTGCTCGGAGCGGTGATAGGAGGAGTCCAGCCAGTAGGAGCCCAGGAGGCGGGCGGTGCCGGTCGAGCGCGGTTCGTCGTCCATGCGCGGGTCAACGCCTCGGAAGTCAGGCGGGGTACGGCGGCGGGCCCGGTCGGCACCGAACCGTGATCCTGCATAACTGCTGGGCAACTGCCGCTGTCGCAGGGGCCCTTCGTCCCGTCGGGCCGGCACACACGGGCGCTCCGCCGCGCCGGAGCCGGTGGCGCGGTGTGGCCGGTGGCCGGGTGCGGGCGGGTCGCGCCAGGTCCGGCGGCCGGTGTGGCCGGGTGCGGACGGGGCGCGCCGGGTCCGGTGGCCGGTGTTGGCCGGGTGCGGGCGGGTCGTGCCGTCAGCGCGGCGTGTACCTGCTGCGGATGGCGGTGGTGGCGAGGAATCCGGTCGCGGCTGCGGTGAGGAGGGCGCAGAAGGAAAGCAGGAGCGTGTGACGGTGCATCGTGCGGGCCTTTCTTGCCGTGGTTCGTGGATGTCCTGCACAACGAGGACGATCGCGATTCGGCTCGTCCCCACGGCGGATGCAACTCGCATGGCCCTGCGAGCCGATGTGGCGGCGGACAGCACAAGGGCCTTCCGGCACCCTGTGCGGGAAGGCCCTTGTGGAGGGGGCGCGACGTCAGTGCTTGAACGCGTCCTTCGCCTTTTCCTTGGCCTCGCGGGCGTCCCCCGTGCTCTTTTCCGCCTGCCCCTCAGCGGCCAGACGGTCATTGCCGACGGCGCGTCCCGCGGCCTCCTTGATCTTGCCCTCGGCCTGCTCGGTCTTCGCCTTGGCCTTCTCGTCGGCGGTCATGGAATACGCCTCCTCATAGCTTCGGTGCCACTTTCTCGTAAGCCCCCTCGTGCCCCGGCTTTCCCTGCACAAACAAGGTCCGGCCGGGGAATGAAGGAGTAAGTGCCGGGCATACGGCGGCTCAGGAGGTAATAATCATGGTTCCCCTGCTGCTCGTTCTTCTTCTGGCCCTGATCCTTTTCGGCGCCGGTTTCGCCCTCAAGGTCCTCTGGTGGGTCGCCATCGCCGTCCTCGTGCTGTGGCTGCTGGGCTTCGTCATGCGCTCCACCAGCGCCGGTGGCGGGCGCAGCCGCTGGTACCGGTGGTGACCTGACCCCGGCACCCGCCGGTACACCCCCGTCCCCGCCCGCAGGGCCCGGCCGACGCCACGGCCGGGCCCTGCGGGCATGCCCGACGGTGAGACGGGTCCGTACCGTGTGCTAACCTCGCGTGTTTGCTTGCCGTCACGTCGGTCGATTGCTGTTCCTGCCCGGCCTTCCTCGGTACGTTCCCCTGCGGAAGGCTGTTCATGAACCACCCCGACCGTCCCGGCACCTCGCGCGACGACGCCCGGCCGGAGCGGACCACCACCGCGACCGTGCCGCCGGCCGCTTCCTTCGCCGAGCTGGGACTGCCGTCCGAGGTGCTGCGCACGCTCACCGGACTGGGCGTCCGCGAGCCCTTCCCGATCCAGGCGGCCACCCTGCCCAGTGCCCTCGCGGGTCGCGACGTCCTGGGGCGCGGGCGCACCGGATCCGGCAAGACGCTCGCCTACGGCCTGCCGCTGCTGGTACGGACGGCGGGGCGGCGCGCGGAACAGAAGCAGCCCCTCGCACTGGTGCTGGTGCCCACCCGGGAGCTGGCCCAGCAGGTCACCGAGGCGCTCACGCCGTTCGCCGAGGCGCTCCGGCTGCGGATGGCGACCGTCGTCGGAGGCATGTCGATCGGCCGGCAGGCCGCCGCGCTGCGCCAGGGCGCCGAGGTCGTCGTCGCCACTCCCGGCCGTCTGCAGGACCTCGTCGAGCGCAAGGACTGCCGTCTGGGCCGGGTGCGCGTCACCGTCCTCGACGAGGCCGACCAGATGTGCGACATGGGCTTCCTGCCGCAGGTCACCGAGGTGCTCGGCCAGGTGCGCCCCGACGGTCAGCGGATGCTGTTCTCGGCCACCCTGGACCGCGACGTCGACCAACTGGTCCGCGATCACCTCCACGACCCCGTCGTCCACTCGGTCGATCCGTCCGCCGGCGCGGTCACGACGATGCAGCATCACGTCCTGGTCGTCCACGGTCCCGACCGGTACGCCGTCACCACGGAGATCGCCGCCCGCGACGGCCGCGTGCTGTTGTTCCTGGACACCAAGCACGGCGTCGACCAGCTCACCCGGCACCTGCGCGCCAGCGGGGTGCACGCGGCGGCCCTGCACAGCGGAAAGTCCCAGCCGCAGCGCACCCGCACCCTCGCGCAGTTCAAGGACGGCCAGGTCACCGTGCTGGTGGCGACCAATGTCGCGGCTCGTGGCCTGCACGTCGACGACCTCGATCTCGTGGTCAACGTCGATCCGCCGACCGACCCCAAGGACTATGTGCACCGCGCGGGCCGTACCGCCCGGGCGGGGGAGTCCGGCAGCGTCATCACGCTGGTGCTGTCGGGCCAGCGCCGTGAGCTGAGCCGCCTGATGGCCGAGGCCGGCGTCGAGCCGAAGATCACCAAGGTGCGCTCGGGGGAGGCGGAGCTGAGCCGCATCACCGGCGCCAGGAAACCTTCCGGCACCCCGCTCGACGGCGGCCCCGCCGCACCCCGGCCCAAGAACCACAACGCTCCCTTCCGTGGCCTGGGCACCAGCAAGGACGCCTCCCGGGGGGCCGGTGGAAAGTCGCGGAAGGCCGGCGAGGCACGCAAGCTCGCCGAGGCCCGAAGGGCGGCCCAGATGCGCCGCGGCGGCTGAGAGCCGCCGCCCCCCTGCGACCGGCTGTCTCGGCCCCGGAGGGCCGGGAACCCGCGGCGACGGCCACGCCGTTCCGGAATAGCCTGGAGGGGAGCTGCACCGGCGCGGGACGGACCCTCCCGACGGATCCGCTTCGCCGCGGGGGACGCGGAAGTGGGAGGTATGGCCATGCCCTGGAGTCTGAACGGCACCTACCTGGAGAGCTGCAACTGTGACGTGGTGTGCCCCTGCACCACCTCCGGCCTGACCGCGCCGGCCGACCACGAGCGCTGCCAGGTGACCCTCGCCTTCCACGTGGACAGCGGGAACGTGGACGGGGTGGACGTCTCCGACCGCAGTGTCGCCGTCTTCATCGACGCACCCCAGGTGATGGCCGAGGGCGGCTGGCAGGTGGCGCTGTACGTCGACGCCGCGGCCGACGGCGGCCAGGCGGACGCACTGGGAGCGGTCTTCTCCGGCCGGGCCGGCGGCCCGATGGCGGCGCTGGCCCCGCTCATCGGCGAGGTTCTCGGCGTGCAGCGCGTCCCCATCGACTACCGGGACGACGGCCGCCGCCACGCCGTGCGGGTCGGTGACGCCATCGACATCGAGATCGAGGACCGGATCGCCCCGCAGTTCGGCGACGACGGTCCGGTGATGGGCCTGACCGGCATGTTCCATCCGGCGAACACCACGCTGACGATCGCCCGGTCCACCCGGGCGACGGGCGCCGGCGTGTACGGCCGGTCCTGGGACTTCACCGGCGGCAACGGGCACTCGGCGCCGTTCACATGGTCCGCGTGAGCGGTGGACCGGCCGTCGCCGGGCGCAGGACGGGTCCCGCCGGGTTGCTGCTGGTCGCGGCGGCGGCGGCCTGGGTGTGGGTGGTGGCACGCGGCGGCGACATGCCGGCGGTGCCCGGCACCATGGGCCTCGGTCCGCTTCCCTTCCTGGCCGTGTGGACGCTCATGACGGCCGCGATGATGCTGCCCGCGACGGCGCCCGTGGCCGCGCTGTACGCGCGCACCCTCACCGCGCACCGGGCGTCGCACATGGCCGTCTTCACTCTCGCCTACCTGCTCGTCTGGGCCGCGGCCGGGCTGCCCGCCTACGCGCTGGCCGCCGGCCTCGGCCGGGCGGCGAACCTCCCCGTGGCGGCGGGGACCGTGGTGGCCGCGGCCGTCTTCGCGCTCAGCGGTGTCTACCAGCTCACGCCCCTCAAGGACCGCTGCCTTGCGAGGTGCCGCTCGCCGATCGGGCTGATGCTGCGCTACGCCTCGTACCCGGGAACCGCGCGCGATCTGCGGGCCGGTGCCCACCACGGTGCCTTCTGCCTGGGCTGCTGCTGGTCGCTGATGGTCCTGCTCGCGGCGTTCGGTGTGATGAACCTGTGGGCCATGGTGGTCCTGACCGCGGTGATCACCGTCGAGAAGCTCGCTCCCGCCGGGCGCGTCGTGGCCCGGGCCGTCGGGGTCACCTCGATCGCCCTGGCCGTCGCCGTCTTCTGGGTACCGGATCTCGCTCCCGGCCTCACCGGCGGTGGCATGACCGGGATGTGACCGCGGACCGCTCGGGTGACGGCCGGGGTGTGACCGCGGAC
>NZ_WWJT01000354.1 GCF_009865385.1 Streptomyces sp. SID486
GCTCGGGGGGCTCCGGGGGCTCGGGGGGCTCCGGCGGGGGCGCGCCGTCGCCGGGGACGTCCGAGGCGCCGAAGGTGGAGGGCGGCGGCTCGGTGCCGGACCCCTACAACGGCATCAGCCTTCCGGTGCCGCAGGGCTGGTCCGGGCAGTCGATCGGCGTCGGTGCGCAGGTGACCTCCGGCACCTCCTACAAGTGCCCGGGCGACCCGGCCAAGACCTGCACCGCGGGCGGCGCCTACACCGCTCCGGCGAAGGCGCTGCGTATCAAGGGCGACACGGCGCAGGCCGTGGCGAAGGCGGACATCGCGGCCAACGCCGAGCAGTCGTACGGCGGCACCACCTACGGCAGGATCGTCTCGCACCAGGTGCTGGCCTCCGAGGCGGTGACGGTGGCCGGGCAGAAGGGCTACCTGGTGCGCTGGAAGGCCGTCACCAGCAAGGGTGCCGACGGCTACGTCGAGTCCGTCGCCTTCCCCTCGCCCAACGACCCCCGGCAGTTCGTGCTGGTGCGCTTCGGCGTCGACGTCGGGCAGCAGCTGTCGGTCGTCGACGAGATCCTGAAGGGCATCGAGGTCTCGTCCGGCGGCGGCGCCGGCCAGGACGTCTGACACACGGATCGGCCGGGTGGGATCCCCCTCCGCTCAAGGAGAATCCCACCCGGCCGGGGGGTGCGCGCCGCCCCCGTCCCCACGGTGCGGCGCGGACAGGTCACCGTTCAGTCATCCCGTGAACGGCGGCCTGGGTCTCATCTCAGTCCGAGCGCGGGCAGCACCACGGCCTCCACGAAGCGGACCAGGTAGTCGGCGTCGGCGTACTGGCCGTTGAGCACCGGCCGCACGCGCAGGACGCCGAACATCATCGCGGGGACGTACTCCAGCGCGGGGTGGCCCGCGGGGACCTCGCCCCGGGCCACGCCCCGGTCGAGCATCTCCTCCAGCGCGGCGATCTCCGGGTGGACCAGCGCCTCGCGCAGCGCCTGGGCCAGTTCCTGGTCCGACGTCACCGCGTGCCCCAGCGCCTGCAGGAGCCGGGTGTCCTTGCCGGACCAGTCGCCCGCGGCCCGCGCGGCCTGGCGCAGATCCCGGGCGAGCGATCCGGTGTCGATACCGGCGAACCGCACCCGGCGGCTGGCGCGCAGCGCCGCCGCGACGAACTGCGGCTTGGTCTTCCACTGCCGGTAGAGCGTGGACTTGCTGCACCGGGTGGTGGCGGCGACGCCCTCCATGGTGACGGAGTCGTAGCCGCACTCACGGATCTGTTCCAGCACGGCGTCGAAGAACTCCCGCTCACGCTCCGGCGTGATCTTGGAGCGGCGCGAGGCGACGACCGTGTCCGGTCCGTCCGCGGCCTGCGACGTCATGCGCTGCTTCCCCTCACTCGTGCCTGTGTCCAGTGTGGCGCACATCAATCGATACGCAAGTGTACCGGTACTCGACCGTATCGGTACACTGGCGTATCGGTACGACAACGTATCGATGCGGCCCGGGTCATCCCGGCCCGTACGCACCACGCCTTGCACCACCACACGCACCACCGTCAGCGAAGGGGCCGGGGGATGAATGCCCGAACCGAGCCTGCGGAGGCGGAAACGGAACCGGAGACCCCGGCACGCCCGCCTCTGATACGTGAGTTCCTGCTGGTCGCCGGACTCTTCCTGGTCTACAAGTTCGGCCGCCGGCTGGCCACGGGCCACACCGGCGAGGCCTTCCACAACGCCCGCCGCGTGTGGCACCTGGAGCGGACCGCGCACCTGCCCCACGAGAACGCCGTCCAGTCCGCACTGCTGCACGGCGACACCCTGGTCCATCTGGCGAACACCTACTACGCGACCGTCCACTTCCCGGCCACGCTCGCCTTCCTGGTCTGGCTCTACGTCCGCCGGCCCGCGCACTACGTGTGGGCCCGCCGGGTCCTCGCGGTCGTCACCACGGCCGCCCTCGTGCTGCCGTTCACCTTCCCGCTGGCCCCGCCGCGGATGCTGACCTGGACGGGCCTGACGGACACGGCGCGGGTCTACGGCCCGTCCGTGTACGGGCCGCCGTCCAGCGACCACCTCTCCAACCAGTTCGCGGCCATGCCCTCGCTGCACTTCGGCTGGGCGCTGATGGTGGCGATCGGCCTGATCGCCGCCACCCGGTCGCGGTGGCGGTGGCTGTGGCTGCTGCACCCCCTGGTCACCCTGCTGGTGATCGTGGGCACGGCGAACCACTACTGGCTCGACTCGATCGTCGCGACGGCCATGCTCGGCGCCGCCCTCGCGCTCATCCATCCGCCGCGGCGCACGGTCAGCACGGCGGGGCGCGGTGCCGGCCGGCCCGTCACACGTGAGCCCGTCCTGGTGGGAGCGGGCCGATGAGCGCCGCCGTGCTCGCCGCCCTCGCCCTGTCCCTCGTGTCGGCCGTCGCCTACGCGCTGGCCGCGGTCGCCCAGGAGCGCCTCGCCGCGCACAGCGCCGGCACCGGCCTGCTGCGGCTGCTGGGCACCGGCGCCTGGTGGTCGGCGGTCGGGCTGAACGCCGCCGCCGCGCTGCTGCACGTCGTCGCCCTGAAGTACGGCCCGCTGACCGTCGTACAGCCGCTGGGCGCGCTCACCCTGGTCGCCGCCGTCCCGCTGGGCGCGCGGGCCGCCGGGCGGCGGGTCAGCACGGTGGAGTGGCGCGGTACGGCGCTCACGCTGCTCGGGCTGGGCGCGCTGCTCGTCTCCGCCGCCGGTCCGGCGCCCGCCCGGGTGCTGTCCCTGACCCAGGCCCTGGCGGTCGCGGGGACGACCGCCGCCGCGATCGGCCTGCTGTCCTGGCCCGGCGCCCGGCCGGGCCTGCGGCACGCGACCGCGTCCGGCTTCGCCTCCGGGGTGGCCTCCGCGCTGACCCAGACGGTGACCGTGGCGGCCACGGACCGCTCCGGCCCGGCGCTGAGCACCGAGGTCGTGGTGGTCGCCGTGCTCGTCGCCGCGTTCGCCGTCGGCGGCCTGCTGCTGTCCCAGACCGCCTACCGCGGCGGCCTCGGCGCCCCACTGGCCGTGGTCACCCTCGCCAATCCGGTGGCCGCCGCGGTGATCGGCCTCTCCCTGCTCGGACAGGGCCTCCAGGGCGGTGCCGCCGGGGTGCTGCTGGCCCTGACCGGCGCCGGGCTCGCCGCGTGGGGCGTGGTGCTGCTCAGCCGGACGGCACCCGCACCGGGGCCCGCGGAGCCGGCCGGGGAGCACGACACGCCGGACGGGCAGGACGGGCACGACCAGCACCCGGTGGCGGCCGTGCTGGCACTGGAGCCCGGTACGGCGACGGCCGAGCCGGTGCTGGTGCCGCGGCAGCCGGACCAGCCGGGGCATCTCACGGCGCTGTGACCGCACACGACGGCGGCCGGTGCGCGCAAGGAATCGCGCGCACCGGCCGCCGTCGTCGTGCGGGACCGGGTGCCGGTCAGCCCCAGCCGCGCGCGTCCTGCTTCAGCGCGGTGTCGACCGTCAGCGCCGTGGCCACCACGAGGCTCAGCAGCGGCTCGGGCAGCTGGTAGTGGATCTGCAGGACGTAGTTGTCCGCGGTCGTGAACAGCGTCTTGGCGAGGCCCTCCCAGGTCTTGGTGATCCGGGCGACCTCGTTGTCCGCGTGGTCGACGATCGCGAAGTTCCAGGCCCGCCAGTTCTCCGCCTTGATCGCGCCGACCTGCTGGCCGTTCGCCGTCATCGCGAAGTTGATCTTGCCGATCATGTTCTTCTGGACGATCTCGCCGACCGGAGAGCCGTCCGGGCGGGTCACGATCACCCGGGACTTGAAGATCTTCGCGGGCCGGGTCAGCAGCAGCTGCGGCTGGCCGTACGCGTCGCGGATCTCCAGCTTGTGGGTCATGAACTGGTCGAGGCTGGAGACGAAACGCAGGATCTTCTTCAGCACCCCCTGACCGACCTGGGTGACCGAGCCGAGCTCGCGGCCGCTCTGATCCATGACCTTGTACTCGTTGGTCAGCTCGATCAGCTTGGCCTTCTGGTTCACGACCAGGACGGGCTCGGTGAAGAGCGTGCCGCCGCCGGGGCCGCCGGCCGCGACACCGGCCTGCTGCTGCACCTGGCGCTGCACCTTGGCGTCGCCGGCCTGCTGCTGCGGGAAGGCGGCCTGCTGGGCAGGGGCCTGCTGCGGCGGGACCTGGCCGGCGGCCGGCTGGGCGGCGTTGGTGTGCTCGGTCCACTGCGAGCCGTCCCAGTAGCGGAGCGTCTGGGGCGCTCCGTGCGGATCCTGGTACCAGCCTGCAGGAGTGTTCGATTGCGTGGTCACCGGGGCACACTACCCTGCGGTGACCGGTACCTGACCAGTCCGTACGGAGCGGTGTTCATCGGCCGTTCACCCCGTGACGATCGCCGGGTCGCTGACCCCGGGCCGGCCGTTCTCCACGTGCCCCGCGAAGCCGCGCCGGAAGGCCGGGTCGGCGTCGGCGGTCACGGTCAGGTCGTACCAGCGCCCGCTCGCCGCGAGGAGGACGGTCTTGCGCACGGTCGCGCCCGCCCGCACGGCCACCGTGAGCGGGTCGCCTCCGTAGCCGTCGACGAGCTTCAGCTGCACCGTGCCGGAGCCCTTGTTGGTAAAGGTGAGTTCGATGTCGTCGCCCGTGTGCCGGGCGGTGACCTCGGGTCCGGCGACCTTGTTGCGGCCCTTGAAGACGCGCAGGAAGCCGTTGGGGCCGTGCACGGTGAGGTCGTAGTTGCCGCCGGAGTAGACCGAGTTCCAGGTGTCGGAGAGCGTCTTGCCGGCCTCCGTGGTGTACGTCCAGGGTCCGTCGGTACGGCTGTCGGACGTCACGAGGAACGCCGCGCCCGCGTTCGCCCCCGAGGCGAACGTGAGCGTGAACTTGCCGCCCGCGGTGTCCGCCGAGCCGTCCACCGCAGGGGCGTACTTCAGCGGGCGGGTGGGCCGGCTGCCCTTCTCCTGCTTGGGCAGGGACCCCTGGGCGGGCGGCTTGGGCACGTAGTCGGGGTGACGGGCCCGGTCCGGCGGCTGGTAGCCGGCCGTGGAGGGCAGCACGACGGGCGCGGTGTCCTGGCGGGAGAAGTCGAAGGCGCTGGTCAGGTCGCCGCATATGGCGCGGCGCCAAGGCGAGATGTTGGGCTCCTGGACCCGGAAGCGCCGCTCGATGAACCGGATGATCGAGGTGTGGTCGAAGGTCTCGGAGCAGACGTAGCCGCCCTTGCTCCACGGGGAGACCACCAGCATCGGCACGCGCTGGCCGAGGCCGTAGGGCCCGGCCGGGTAGCCGCTGCCGCCCTTGAAGAGATCGGGCGCCGGGTCCACCGTCGACCTGCCCTGGGCGGCGGAGGCCGGCGGGTAGGGCGGGACGACGTGGTCGAAGAAGCCGTCGTTCTCGTCGTAGGTGATGAACAGGGCCGTCCTGCCCCACACCTCGGGGTTGGAGGTGAGCGCGTCCAGGACCTGGGAGACGTACCAGGCACCGTAGTTGGCCGGCCAGTTGGGGTGCTCGGTGAACGCCTCGGGGGCCACGATCCAGGAGACCTGGGGCAGCGTGCCCGCCCGCACGTCCGCCTTCAGCCGGTCGAAGAAGCCCTCGCCCTTGCGCGCGTCGGTGCCGGTGCGCGCCTTGTCGTAGAGGGGGTCGCCGGGCTTGGCGCCCCGGTACTGGTTGAAGTAGAGCAGCGAGTTGTCGCCGTAGTTCCCGCGGTAGGCGTCGTCGATCCAGCCCCAGGAGCCGTTCGCGTCCAAGCCGTTGCCGACGTCCTGGTAGATCTTCCAGGAGACCCCGGCCTGCTCCAGGCGCTCGGGGTACGTCGTCCAGCCGTAGCCCTTCTCGTCGTTGCCGAGGACCGGGCCGCCGCCCTTGCCGTCGTTGCCGACGTAACCCGACCACATGTAGTAGCGGTTGGGGTCGGTGGAGCCCATGAAGGAGCAGTGGTAGGCGTCGCAGACGGTGAAGGCGTCCGCGAGGGCGTAGTGGAACGGGATGTCGTCGCGGGTCAGGTACGCCATCGTCGTCGTGCCCTTGGCGGGCACCCACTTGTCGTACTTACCGTTGTTGAACGCTGCGTGGGTGTCGCTCCAGCCGTGCGGGAGGTCCTGGAGGAAGGCCAGTCCCAGGTCGTCAGCGTCCGGGTGGAAGGGCAGGATGTCCTTCGTGCCGTCGGACTGCTTCCAGACCGACCGGCCGTTCTGCGTGACCGACCGGGGGTCGCCGAAGCCCCGCACGCCGCGGAGCGAGCCGAAGTAGTGGTCGAAGGAACGGTTCTCCTGCATCAGGACGACGATGTGCTCGACGTCGTCGACCGATCCGGTGCTGTAGAGGGCGGGCAGGGCCGCCGCGCGCTCGATGCTGCCGGCCAGCGCCGAGAACGCCGTCGTGGCGCCCGCGAGCTGGAGGAAGCGCCGCCGGTTGACTTCGGGCATGGGTGGGAATCCTCTCGTCCTGACGTACGGGATACCGTCAGTTGACGGAACCTGCGCGCAGCGAGTGTTCCAAGAGCAGCAAACGTCAGGGAAGGGTCTGGTGGCGCCCGCGTGAAACTCGGCGGTCCGTGCGGTGCGGGACGGTCGGCGTCCCGTTCGCTCGACGCGGCCTCCGGGCGGCGTGGGTCACGGCAACCGCTCACGGGACGTGCCGGGCCGCGGCGGCGCATTCCCTACGACCGCCGCGGCCTTCACGGAGCCCACTCTTCCCCTCTTCCGCTCTTCCCCGCATCAGGCAGACGGGTGTGCCGAGCGTTCCGGCCGGGGGTGCGGACGAGGCGGCCTCAGGAGCCCAGGTACGCCTCCACCTCGCTCAACTGCCCGGCGGGCCAGCCGGTGTTACCGCTGACGGTCAGCCGCAGGTAACGCAGGTTCGTGGTGGCGGGCAGGGACACGGTCGCGGTGTTGCCGGTCGCCGGGTCGAAGCGGTAGCCCTGGGAGCCGGCCACCGTGCCGAAGTTCGAGCCGTCGGTGCTGCCCAGCACGGTGACGGTCTGGGTGCGGGCGCCCCAGGCCGCGGAGGGCGGCAGCTTCAGCACCAGGCGGCGCACGGCGAAGGACGAGCCGAGGTCCACCGTCCAGGACTGCGGGAAGGCGTTGTTGGACGATTCCCAGTAGGTGCCGGCGTCGCCGTCCACCGCCTTGCCGGGCGTGTAGACGTCCTGGGATCCGGTCGCGGTGGCCGGGCGGCCCTTGGCCAGGTTGCGGCCGGGGTCGGGGACGGGCGTGCCCTGGCCGGGCTTCGGCCAGGTGGAGCAGTCGGCCCAGGTGCTGGACCAGCCCGAGTTGCCGCCCCCGTCGGTGAGGCTGAAGGAGCCGCTCGGGTAAGGGCAGTTGTAGACGCCGGCGGCGCCGACCTGGGTGGCGGTGACGTCACGGAAGGTGGCCGCGCCCGGCGCCTCGGCCTGGACCACGACCGTGCCGGTGTTCCGCACGGTCGCACCGGTGACGTCGACGTTCCGGACCGGGTGGCCCTGCCCCCCGCCGGAGACGAACTCGAAGGCGCTGTACGGGCTGTCCGTGATCGTGGTGTCGGTGATGTCGACGGTGGCGTCGATGGCGCTGTCGTAGGAGTCGACGCGCAGGGCGCCCATCGGGTGGTTCCAGTTGGGGTTGACCGCGCCGGTGCGCACCAGGGTGTTGCCGGCGACGGTGATGGTGCCGGCCAGCGGCGAGAAGGGGTCCGCGAACTTCTGGTTGGAGATCGCGATGCCGCTGCCCAGTGCGTTGGTGTCGGAGACCAGGTTGTTCCGGACGGTGATGTCGGTGCCGCCGTAGACGGCGATGCCGTTGGCGAGGTTGGGCTGCGAGACGGTGTTGTTCTCGACGCTGGAGCCGGTGTCCGGGGCGTACAGGGACCACATGGCGAGGGAGTCGTCGCCCTGGTTGCGCAGGAAGTTGTTGCGGACGCGGACTCCCCTGGCGTTGCCGTTGAGGTTGAGGCCGTCGGCGGTGGTGTCGAGGATGCGGCTGTTCTCCACCACCAGGTTGTCGTTGTTGCCGGTGAGCCACAGCCCGACCTTCAGGTGCTGGATCCACATGCCGGAGACGGACGAGCCGGGCCCGAGGGAGCCGTTGACGAAGTTGTCGGGGCTGGAGTCGACGCGTTCGGTGACCTCCCCGACGACCGCGAAGTCCTTGATGTGGACGTTGCCGGCGGAGCTCGACTGGTCGATGAAGCGGGAGGTGTGGACGACCGAGTACCAGCCGCCGGCGCCCTGCAGGGTCACGTTCTGCACGCCGCTCAGGGAGGAGGTGATCCGGTAGTCGCCCGGCGGTATCCAGACCGTGCCGCCCCGGGCGGCGGCGATGGCGTCGCGGAACGCCTGGGTGGAGTCGCCGTTGCCGCCGGGGTCGGCGCCCTTGGAGACGACGGACACCGATCCCGCGGGCTGGGTGGCGGGCCCGGCGACCTGCTCGAAGTCCGCGACGTCCACGGTGACCTGCGTGCCCGTCGACGCGAAGGCGACCTTGTCGCCCGCCTGCACGTTCTGGCCGAGCAACAGCCGTGCGTCGTCGAAGAAGTGGTGCGTCCGGGAGCCGGCGATCCAGCCGGTGTCGACGTAGGAGTACTTGGAGGTCACCGGGAGCGTCCTGGCGAGCCTGGTGCCGTTGACGTACACGTCGAGCGTCCCGGACTGGCCGTCGGGGACGCTGTAGGAGACGTTCACGGCGTTGGACGCGCGCGGCACGGTGAACTCCACCCGCTGCCCGGACGTCAGCCGGACGGCCTGCCGGCCGGACGCCTCCGAGGCGAGGGTGCCCTGCGTGTAGTCCGGTCCGATCCTCGTCCCGTTGCCCGTCGCCGACTCGGCCTCCACGGAGGTGAAGGGGAGCGTGGCTCCGGCCGCCGCCTGGGCGGTGGGGGCGAGGGCGACCAGCGTGCCGGCGGCGAGGGCGACGGCCGCCCCGATCGCCGGCACGCGCCTGACGTGGTGGGTGCTGCGGTGCATGTGCTGATCCCTTCGTGGTGGGGTGCGTGGGATAGCAAGGTGCGTACGGGTCGTGGTGGGGTACGTGGGGTGGCAAGGTGCGTACGGGTGGTGGGGGGGTGCGTGGGTCAGGGAGGTGCGTACGGGGCGTGGGGGGTGCGTGAGGTGGCGAGGTGCGTACGGTCGCGGCGGGGTGCGCGGGACGGTGAGGCCGATCGGGGCGTGGCTCAGCGGCGCAGCCAGGCCGCCGTGTCCCGCGGCAGCCGGCCCGCCTCGTCCAGTGGGGAGCTGCCGATCAGGAACCGGGAGTGCGCGGGCAGCTCGGCGGGCGCGGCCGAGAGGTTGACGACGCACAGGGCCCCGCCCGGGCGGGAGAAGGCGAGCACACCCTCGGGCGCGGGCAGCCAGGTCAGCGGGCCGTCACCGAACTCCGGGCGGAGGGCGATGGCCTCGCGGTACAGGGTGAGCATGGAGTGGGGGTCCTGCCGCTGCCGGTCGACGGCGTAGGCGGACCAGCCGGCCGGCTGCGGCAGCCATGGCTCCTCCCCCGCGCCGAACCCCGCGTGCGGCAGGCCGGCGGCCCACGGCAGCGGCACCCGGCAGCCGTCCCGGCCGGGATCGGCTCCCTGCGAGCGGAAGTACATGGGGTCCTGGACGCGGTCGACCGGGATGTCGGCCTCCGGCAGCCCTAGTTCCTCCCCCTGGTAGAGGTACACCGCGCCCGGCAGCGCCAGTGACAGCAAGGCGGCGGCCCGCGCCCTGCGGGTGCCCAGTGCCAGGTCCGTCGGGGTGCCGAAGGTCTTGGTGGCGAAGTCGAAGGCGGTGTCCTCGCGGCCGTACCGGGTGACCGTGCGGGTGACGTCGTGGTTGCACAGCACCCAGGTGGCCGGGGCGCCGACGGGCGCGTGCTCGGCGAGGGTGGTGTCGATCGAGGCGCGCAGCCGGCCGGCGTCCCAGGGGCAGGTCAGGAAGGAGAAGTTGAAGGCGGTGTGGAGTTCGTCGGGGCGCAGGTAGCGGGCGAAGCGCTCGGCGTCGGGGAGCCAGACCTCGCCGACGAAGACCCCGCCGTACTCGTCGGCCACGCGCCGCCAGGCACGGTAGATGTCGTGGAGTTCGTCGCGGTCGGCGAAGGGGTGCGGCTCCGGGTCCGCCGCGAGGTCGGTCAGTTCGGGGTCCTTGGCGAGCAGGGCCGCCGAGTCGATGCGGACGCCGGCGACACCGCGCTCGAACCAGAAGCGCAGGATGTCCTCGTGCTCCTGGCGGACGGCCGGGTGCGCCCAGTTGAGGTCGGGCTGTTCCGGGGTGAACAGGTGCAGGTACCAGTCGCCGTCCGGCAGGCGGGTCCACACCGGTTCGGTGGACCCGGCGAACTGCGAGGGCCAGTCGTTCGGCGGGAGCGCTCCGTCCGGGCCGCGTCCCGGCCGGAAGTGGAACAGCTCGCGCTCCGGGCTGCCGGGACCGGCGGCGAGCGCGGCCCGGAACCAGGAGTGCTGGTCGGAGACGTGGTTGGGCACGATGTCGACGATGGTGCGGATGCCCAGCTCCCGAGCCTCGGCGATGAGCTTCTCCGCCTCCGCGAGGGTGCCGAAGGCGGGGTCGATGGTCCGGTAGTCGGCGACGTCGTAGCCCCCGTCCTTCAGCGGAGACAGGTACCACGGGGTGAACCACAGGGCGTCGACGCCGAGTTCGGCCAGGTACGGCAGCTTGGCGCGGACGCCCGCGAGGTCGCCGGTGCCGTCGCCGTCGCCGTCCGCGAAGCTGCGGACGTACACCTGGTAGATGACGGCGGAGCGCCACCAGTCGGCGTCCTTCTGGGCAGGGGTGGGCTGTCCCACGGAGCGTGCCTTTCTCTAGACGGGGCGACGGGGTCAGCCCTTGGTGCTGCCCGCGGTGATCCCGGCGATGATGTGCCGCTGGAAGACGAGGAACAGCGCCACCATCGGGATGCTGGCGATCACCATCGCGGCGATGAGCACGGTGAGCTGGATGTTCTGCGAGAGCTGGACCAGGGCCACGCTGATCGGTTGTCTGCCGGTGTCGGAGAAGACCATCAGCGGCCACAGGAAGTCCTGCCAGACCGCGACCAGCGCGAAGATCGACACCACGCCGAGCACCGGCCGGGACATGGGCAGGACGACGGACCACAGGATCCGCAGCTTGCCGGCGCCGTCGATCTCGGCGGCCTCCAGCACGTCGCGCGGCAGCTGGTCGAAGAACCGTTTGAGCAGGTAGAGGTTGAAGGCGTTGGCGACCGCCGGAAGCCAGATGGCGAGGGGGTCGTTGAGCAGACTGGTGTGGATCAGCGGCAGGTCGACGACGGTCAGGTACTTGGGTACGACCAGTGCCTGGGCCGGGACCATGAGGGTGGCGAGGATTCCGCCGAGGATCACCTTGCCGAAGGCGGGCTTCAGCCGGGACAGGGCGTAGGCCGCAGCCGTGCAGAAGACCAGCTGGAAGGCCCAGGCGCCGGCCGCCTGGACGAGCGTGTTGACCAGGTGCTGCGGGAGCTGCATCAGGTCCCAGGCGTCGGTGTAGCCGGTGAGGTGCCAGTGCTCCGGGACGAGGGTCGGCGGGGTCCGGGCCACCTCGTCGGGGGACTTCAGCGCTCCGGTCACCATCCAGTACACGGGGAAGAGGAAGGCGAGGGCGAAGAGGACGACGACGGCCGCGAACACCGTCCAGTAGACGGCCTTGCCGCGCGGGCGGGCGAGGGCGGCCGGGGAGATCAGGGTGCGGGTGCTGCTCATGCGTCCCCCTCGGAGCGGGTGAGGCGCAGGTAGACCGCGGAGAAGGCGCCGAGCAGGACCAGGAGCATCACGCTGAGGGCGCAGGCGCCGCCGAAGTCGTTGTAGAGGAAGGCGTACTTGTAGATGAGGTACAGGACCGTGACGGTGGCGTTCTCCGGACCGCCGCCGGTGATGACGAACGGTTCGGTGAACACCTGCATGGTCGCGATGACCTGCAGGAGCATCAGCATGAGGATCACGAAACGGGTCTGCGGGACCGTGACGTGCCGGACGCGCTGGAGCAGGTTCGCGCCGTCCAGTTCGGCCGCCTCGTACAGCTCGCCGGGGATGGACTGCAGCGAGGCGAGGTAGATGAGGACGGTGCCGCCCATGTTGGCCCAGGTGGCGACGATCACCAGGGAGACCAGGGCGGTGTCGGTGCCGTTGGACCAGTTGGACGTGGGCAGGTGCGCGAAGCGCAGCGCCTCGTTGGCGAGGCCGGTTCCGGGGTCGTAGAACCACTTCCACAGCAGGGCGCTGACCACCGGCGGGATCATCACCGGCAGGTAGACCACGACCCGGAAGAACGCCTTGGCGTGCCGCAGCTCGTTCAGGACGAGGGCGAGCACGAAGGGGATCGCGAAGCCGATGAGCAGGGCGAGCAGGGTGAAGGTGAGGGTGTTGCGCCAGGCGGCGGTGAACTCGGGGTCGTGCCAGACCCGGGTGAAGTTGGCGGTGCCGACCCACTGCGGGTCGGAGCCGGGCGTGTACTTCTGGAAGGCGATGACGACCGCGCGGATCGCCGGATACCAGGAGAACAGCGCGAAGCAGAGCAGGCCGCCGAGGAGGAAGCCGTAGGCGCGGGCCTGGTCGGCCAGGCGGCGGCGTCTGAGGTCCCCCGCCGGGGGCGGCCCCGGGAGCGGGTGGGCGGCGGCCTTCGTCACGGGCCGCCGCTCGGCCGTCTTCGTCATCGTGGTCAGCTCCGGGCCAGAATGCTGTCGATCTTCCCGGAGGCGTCCTTCAGCAGCTGGTCGATGTCGGCGTCCTCCTTGGTGAGGACGGCGGAGACGACGCCGTCGAGGACGGAGTAGATCTGCTGCGCGTTCGGCGGCTCGATCTTGAGCTGGAGCTGCTGGTTGCCGTCGAGGAACGCCTGGTAGTTCGCTACGGGGACGTTGGCGTTGGCCTTCTTGGCCCGCTGGTCGGCGGCGTCGGCGGCGCCGGTGAACAGGCGCGGCTCGGGCAGGCCGACGGGGGCGTCGTTCTTCTTGGCGCGTGCGTAGTCGCCGAGGAAGCCCTTTCCGGGGGTGAGGAACATGTGGTCGAGCCACTTCAGGCCGGCGCGGATCTGGGCGGGCGTGTCGTGCTTGTTGAACATGTAGCCGTCGCCGCCGATGAGGGTGCCCTTGCCGCCCGGCATGGGGGCGAGCGCGAGGTCCTTGTAGTTGCCGCCCTTCTCCTTGACGAGGATCGGGATGTTGTCGGGGGCGGACAGGTACATCCCGAGCTTGCCCGAGCCCATCAGCTGCTGCACGTCGTTGATGACGAGGAGCTGCTTGCTGCCCATCGAGTCGTCGGTCCACCGCATGTCGTGCAGGTTCTGCAGCACGGCGTGGCCCTCGGGGGTGTCGACGGTGGCCTTCTTGCCGTCCGCACCGACCACGTCGCCGCCCTGGGAGTACAGCTCGGCGGTGAAGTGCCAGCCGCCCTGGTTCTGGGCGCTGTAGTCGGCGTATCCGATCGTGCCGTCGCCGAGCGCGGCGATCTTCTTGGCGGCCGCGCGGACCTCTTCCCAGGTCGCCGGGGGCTTGTCGGGGTCCAGGCCGGCCTTCCGGAAGAGGGCACGGTTGTAGATCAGCCCCATGGAGTAGCCGGTGCGCGGGATGCCGTAGACCTTGCCGTCCACGGTGTAGATGTCCCGCAGCTGCTTCTGGATGGTGTCGTAGCTCTTGAGCTCCTTGAGGTACGGCGTCAGGTCGGCGGCCTGGTCGATGGCGGTCACGTGCTTCGCGTCCGTGAAGTACGTGTAGAAGACGTCTTCCATCTGGCCGCCGGCGAGCTTGGCGTCGAAGGTCTTCGGGTCCTGGCAGGGGAAGGCGTCGTGCGCGACGACGTCGATGTCCGGATTCTGCCTCTCGAAGGAGGCGATGTCGTCCTCGAAGAAGCCGCGGTCGACCTTGGCGCTCCTGGGCGGCTCGCAGTTGACGGTGATACGCGTCCTGCCGCTCGCCGACCCGTCGTCACCGGACCCGCAGGCGGTGACGGCGAGGGCGAGGGAGGAACAGACGCCTATCGCGACGACGGTACGGCGGAACCCGGTGTGTCTCATCGGTGGACCCCTCATGGCACGCATGGCTGGAGCGGTGGGCGTCGCACACTCAAGCACCGCCGACATCGGACCGCAAGATGTCGCGCAGAATCTGTAATTATTTGACAGGCGGCTGAATGCCCGGCGGTTCAGTCGCGCGGGGCTTGCGCTGTGGAGCCGCGCACCACCAGTTCCGGCTCGAACAGCAGCTCCTCGGCGGGTACGGCGGTACCGCCGATCTGCGTGTTCAGCAGTTCCACGGCCGCGCGGCCCATGGCCTCGATGGGCTGGCGGACGGTGGTCAGCGGGGGTTCGGTGCAGTTCATGAACGCCGAGTCGTCGTAGCCGACGACGGAGATCCGGCCCGGGACGTCGTACCCCTTGCGGCGGGCCGCCCGGATCGCCCCCAGCGCCAGCGGGTCGGAGGCGCAGATGATGCCCGTGACGCCCCGGTCGATGAGCCGGGAGGCGGCGGCGTGACCGCCCTCGATGGAGAACATGGCGCGCGCGACGGACTCCTCCGGCAGATCGCCGGCGACGGCCCGCGCGGCGGCCAGTTTGCGGGCCGAGGGCAGGTGGTCGGCGGGGCCGAGGACCAGGCCGATGCGCTCGTGGCCCAGGGAGGCCAGATGCCGCCACGCCTGCTCGACGGCGACGGCGTCGTCGCAGGACACGCCCGGGAACCCGAGGTGCTCGATGGCCGCGTTGACCAGCACGACCGGGATGTTGCGCTCGGCGAGCAGCCGGTAGTGGTCGTGCGGCGCGTCGGCCTGTGCGTACAGCCCGCCGGCGAAGACGACGCCGGAGACCTGCTGGTGGAGCAGCAGTTCGACGTAGTCCGCCTCCGACACCCCGCCCTTGGTCTGCGTGCACAGCACCGGGGTGAGTCCCAGCTGGGCCAGGGCACCGCCGATGACCTCGGCGAACGCCGGGAAGATGGGGTTCTGCAGCTCGGGCAGGACGAGGCCCACGAGGCGGGCGCGTTCGCCGCGCAGCTGGGTGGGGCGCTCGTAGCCGAGGACGTCGAGGGCGGTCAGCACCGCCTGCCGGGTGGCGTCGGAGACACCCGGCTTGCCGTTGAGCACCCGGCTGACCGTGGCCTCGCTGACCCCGACCTTCTTCGCCACTTCCGCAAGTCGTCGCGTCATGGCCGCAAGAGTAGCGCAATCAATGCAAGCTACTTGCGTAAGTGGTGGCGGTTCCGGGCAGGGGGGAGGCCCGGCGCCGTCGGCGACCTGAACGCCGACGGTGCCGGGTCAGCTCTCGGCCGCCGGGACGACCGTGAGATGCGAGGCGGTGCCCCGCGAACGGCGCGGCCGGCGCACCGCGGCGGCGGGCCGGCGGGGATCGCGCAGCACCAGCGTCAGGTGCCGGTGGCCCAGCTCCCGCAGCGGCTGCGGTGATTCCTCGACGATGCGGCACTCGATGCGCCCGCGGCGCGGGTCGGGGTGGTGCAGGAGGCGTACGGCTCCGTCGAGGCGGGTCGCCGCCTCGCCCACGGCCCGGATCCAGTGCGGCAGGCCCTGCCGGTAGGCGGCCTCCATGAGGGGGTCCTGGGCGATGTCGCGGCGGATCGCCTGGAGTTCCGGGTCGTGCCCGCAGGACTCCAGGGCCGAGCGGAGCTGGGCCAGCATCGGCAGGCACCAGCCCGGCTCGTGCTCGCCGAGGATCTCGCCCGCGTCCGGGTGGAACAGCACGAACCGCAGGAAGTTCTCCCCCGGCATGGCCGTCGGGTGGGGGCGCACGCCCCCGAAGAACGTCTCGAACGCGCGGTTCGCCATGACCACGTTCCACTGGCGGTCGACCACCAGGGACGGGCAGGACAGGTACTCCAGCAGCGCTCCGTAGTCCTGGAGGTACGCCTGGGTGTCGCAAGTGTCGGGGACGGGCCGCGGTGCCGGCCGCTGCCCTCCTGCCTGATGTGCCATCGGGAGGTCACCCCTCTTGCCTCTGCGGCCTTTCACGCGGCGATGCGATCCTGCTGCCCAGGCAAGAGGCGTGTCAACTATCGTGGCATTTCATGCCGGTTGACGGCTGAAATTCGCCACAGTTGTGGCGACACCTGGATGTGGGTTCGAGACACCGGCTACTCTCCGGGAAGTTCACGGCGATCGCTCGTGAGAAGCACGGACGCATCTGAAGCCCTCTCTAGACGTAGGAGTTCTGTCGGTGACGGATGGCTACGAGGATCCGGGCGCCTCGGCGACCGCCCAGCTGCCGGCCGTCGTCGCCCGCGTCACCGCGCTCGCCGACCGCCTCGGCGTCCCGCATGCCGAGGTCTTCGACGTCGGGCGGCTCTCCATCGCCTGCGGGGTGCCCGAGCCGGTCGTCAGGGCCCTGCTCAGCGGCCGGCCCGCGGGCGAACCGGATGTCCAGGCCCGGTTCCTGCAGCGCCTCGACCTGCTGCGCCGCACGCGGCTGAAGCCGGGCGGGCGCCGCTACACCCAGCAGGAGATCGCCGACGGCGCGGGCATGTCCCGGCAGCAGGCCGGCGCGCTCATCAACGGCGACCGGCGGCCGACCATGGAGCACTGCGACGCCCTGCAGCGCTTCTTCCGGGTGCACGCCGGCTTCCTCACCGCGGAGGACCCCGAGGCGCTGGCGGGCGCGCTGCAGCGCACCGAGCAGGAGCTGCTGCAGAAGCTCGCGGACCGGGAGCGGGCCGCCGTGGAGGGCGCGCAGGACCCCCTGGAACGGCTGCTGCAGGACCACGGTGTACGCGGTATCGCCTGGCGGGCCGCCCAGTTGCCCACCGACCAGCACCGCGACAAGGTCGCGGAGTGGCTCGACATGCTCCTGGAGAGCGTCAAGCGGCCGGAGCCGTGAACCGGGTGAGAGCCGGTGCGCCGTCGTGGTGGCGGAACACGCCGCTGCGGACGCCCGGTTGGTGATCGTCGGTCACGGACCGTGGCACACCGGCCGGCAGGGCCGAACCCGGCCACAGTTCGCACGGGACCCGGCCCCGGCCGGCCCGCCGGCAGGCGCGGTGCCGTCCCGCCGCAGGGGCTCCTGCGGCGTCACCGGCCCGGCCGTACCAGGGGGTTCGGCCGCGCCGCTTCCTCGGCCAAGCGGGCGAACCGGCACCGAGCCGGACGGCGTTGTCAGTGGTGGGCGGCAAGCTGGGACCGTGCGCCGTACGACGCGGTGCACGGCGCCGCAGGGCGCGTGACCGTGACGCCTACTCGGGGAGAGCCGACCGATGCCCACCGCCGTACTGACCGACCGTGAGCGCACCGCCGTACAGGCGTACCTGCGGCTGCTGCACACGGTGCGCGCCGCCTTCGACGGACCACCGGGCGACGGGCGGCCCGCCGTCGTCCCGCCCGCCGTGCTCGCCGAGGCGGAGCAGGCACTGGCCCGGGCGGGTCTCGCGGGCAACGAGGAGGAGTTCTTCCGGCTGCTGCACCACTGGTGCCCGCCCGCCTGACCCTGTCGGCCGTCCGCATCGCCGCCGCCGTCGCCCCGTCACCGCCGTGCCCCGGCCGGCCCGCCGCCGCGCAGCCGTCAGGGTCCCGGCGACGGGCGGGCCCAGGTGCAGGAGGGACCGGAACCGGGGCGGGTCGAGGTCCACGAGGGACCGGAAACCTGGCGGGCCCAGGTGCACGAGGGACCGGAACCCTGGCGGCCGCGGTGCACGAGGGACCGGAACCGGGACGGGCCGTGCACTAGGGACCGGCGCCGGGACGGGCCGTGCACTAGGGACCGGCGCCGGGACGGGCCCGTGAGGGGGCGGGGCGGGGGTGTGGCCGGCCGTCAGGCGGGCGTCGTCGCGCGGTCCTCCGGGGCCGCGGGGTGCGGTATGACGACGGACGTGGCCAGGACCTGGTCGCCCACGGCCCACCGTCCCTCGAAGACCTGGAGCCGGCCGGCACCCACCAGGGGGCCGGGGACGAGGAGTTCGGCGCGCAGGGTGCCGCGGGACGCGTCGCCGGTGTCCGGCCGCAGGGTGATGTCGGCCTCGGAGAAGTCCAGCCACTTGCGGGTGAGCGGGAACCACGCCTTGTAGACGGACTCCTTGGCGCTGAACAGCAGCCGGTCCCAGTGCACGCCGGGCCACCGCGCGGCCAGCCGGTCGAGCCGCGCGGACTCCACGGGCAGGAAGACGGAGGCGCCGACGCCCTCCGGAAGGGCCCCCAGCGGCTCGGCGTCGATACCCAGGGAGACGAGATCGGTGGCGCGGACCAGCGCGGCGGCGCAGTACCCCGCGCAGTGGGTCATGCTGCCGACCACCCCGGCCGGCCACTGCGGTGCGCCCCGCTCGCCGCTCACCACGGCCTGCGGGGGCACGCCGAGCTTCTCCATGGCGCTGCGCGCGCACCCGCGGACCGCGGCGAACTCGCGGCGCCGCTTGGGCACCGCGCGCGCGACGAGCGCCTCCTCGCCCGGGAAGAGCGGGGAGTCCCACAGCGGGTCGTCAGTGTGCGCCTCCACGGCCGCGACCGACTCCGGGAGCAGCTCCTCGATCACCTGCTTCGACCTCCATGGGCAGGATGCGGCGCAGTCTTCCCGGGGCATCCGGACGCTTGCGCCATTCGCGCGGGTATCCCACGGAGACCTCCATGAAGCGGACTCCGTCGTGCCAGGTGGTACGGGGGATGTGCAGATGGCCGTAGACCATGGTGGCGACCCGGAACCGGCGGTGCCAGTCGGCGGTCAGCCCGGTGCCGCACCACATGGCGAACTCGGGGTGCCACAGGATCTCGGTGGGGTGCCGGTCCAGCGGGTAGTGACCGGCCAGCACGGTCGGGAGGTCCTCGGGCAGCTCGGCGAGCCGGCGCTCGGTCTCGGCCACCCGTGCCCGGCACCAGTCCTCGCGGGTCGGGTAGGGGTCCGGGTGCAGCAGGAACTCGTCGTTGCAGACGATGCCCGTGCGCTCCGCGTAGGCCAGGCCCTCCGCCTTGGTGGCGCAGCCGGGCGGCAGGAACGAGTAGTCGTACAGCAGGAACAGGGGGGCGACGACGGCCGGGCCGCCGGCTCCCTCCCACACCGGATAGGGGTCCTCCGGCGTGACGACGCCCAGCTCCCGGCACACCTCGACCAGGTGCTCGTACCGTGCGGCACCGCGCAGGGTGACCGGGTCGCTCGGGTGCGTCCACAGCTCGTGGTTGCCGGGTGCCCACAGCACCTTGCGGAAGCGGCTCGCGAGCAGGCCGAGGGCCCAGCGGACGTCGGCGACTGTCTCGGCGACGTCACCGGCCACGATCAGCCAGTCGTCGTCGCTCTCCGGGTGCATGCCCTCGACCAGGGCGCGGTTCTCCGAGTAGCTGATGTGCAGGTCGCTGATGGCCAGCAGCTGTCCGGCCCCGGCCCTCGACTCCACCGCGCACATCCCTTCCGATCATCCGATGCCACCACAAGAACACATCCACCCGGGCCCGGACAAGAGCCATCTGGCCGAGTGTCAGTTTCCGGCCGGGCGGGAACGCCGCCCCGCTCCGCGTCGCGTCGCGTGCACCCAGGTGAGGGCCTTGCGCCGGGACGTGGCACGGGTGCCCCGCAACGGCGGCTTGCGCGGGGACGTGGCACGGGTGCCCCGCAACGGATTGCGGTGCGGGGCGTTTCCCGGCTCCGCGCCACACCGTCCGTCATCGGCGCCGCCCCGCGTGCTCCGCCCGCCCGGCCGGGACCGGGGTACGTGCGTCCGGCCGGGACCGGGGCACGTGCGTCCGGCCGGGACCGGGGCACGTGCGTCCGGCCGGGACCGGGGCGCGTGCGTCCGGCCGCGGTGGCTCCGCCTACGATCACCGGGTCCCCGCTCTCCGAGGAGTCCCGCCCTGTGACCGCGATCCCGCCGCCCCGCACCACGGCCGGTGTGCTGCCGCTCCAGTTGGTGACCCGCGTCGAGGACGGCGAGAAACTGCACGCCCTGATCTGGCGGGCGGGCACCGGCTGGCGGATGATCAGCAGCGCCGTCCTCGGGGGCGGTGTCGGAGAGCGGGCCTGGGTCCTCAACGCCCAGGTCTCCCACGGCTACCGCCGCACCGACCCCGCCCGCCATCTCGCCGGCCTCGCCCGCGGAGAGGGCCTGCGCGGACCGGGGGTCGGCCTGATGACCGCGGCCGACGTCCAGGCGTACGGCCGCGCGCACGACGGCGGCGTCGAAGCGGTCGCCACCGCGGGGCTCGGCGTACGAGGCTGGGCCGCCTCCCCGGCACGGGGCACGGTGGCCCCGACAGGACCGGGCACGATCAACGTCGTCGCCGCCCTGCCGGTGGCGCTGACCGACGCAGCGCTGGTCAACGCGGTCGCCACGGCCACCGAAGCCAAGGTGCAAGCCCTCCTCGACGAGGGCTACGACTGCTCCGGCACGCCCACCGACGCCGTCTGCGTCGCCGCTCGCGTCCCGCGCCCCGGCGAGGAGGCCCAGCAGTTCGCCGGGCCTCGCTCCCTGTGGGGCGCCAGGCTGGCACGGGCCGTGCACGCGAGCGTACGCACGGCGGCCGCGCCCTGACCTGCCCCCGCCACGCCCTGATCTGCCCCCGCCACGCCCAGATCTGCCCCCGCCACGCCCTGACCTGCCCCCGCCACGCCCTCCCCGCGCCTCCCACGCTCACCGCGCCGGGCCGGCGGCGGGCCACCGGCTTCCCGCCCGAAGGGCGCCTGTCACCTCAGGTACGCAAGACCCGGGTGGACCTCGGTGTAGCCCTCCAGCAGCCTGCGGGCCACGGTGACCGAGTCGACCAGCGGATGCAGCGCGAAGGCCGCGACGGCGGCCGCCCGGGAACCCGACCCGGCGGCGGCGAGCACCTCGCGCTCCACGGCCTTGACTGTGCACACCAGGCCGGTGGCGTGGCCGGGCAGCGGGGCGGCGGCGAGCGGGTGGGCGCCGCTCGCGTCGACCAGGCACGGCACCTCGACGACCGCGTCGGCGTCGAGGGCGGTCAGTGTGGAACGGTTGCGGACGTTGAGGATCAGGGTGGCGCGTTCGTCGCGGGCGATGGCCCGCATCAGGGCGAGGGCCACCTTCTCGTACCCGCCGGACAGGTCGTCCGCCTCGCGTTCGCCGGCGCCGGCGCTCTCCCGGTTCTCGGCCATGTACGTCGCCTCGCGCTCCGCGCGGGTGCGGTCCCAGGCCCGCAGGGCGGAGACGTCCGGGTCGCCCGCCCGCTCGTAGAAGCGGGCCTGCTGGTCGCGCAGGAACGCGCCGCGGGTCTGCTCGGCCTCCTGGTAGGCGCGGACGGTCTCCCGGTTGAAGTAGTAGTAGTGCAGGTACTCGTTGGGGATCGCACCGAGCGAGCGGAGCCAGTCGGCGCCGAACAGCCGGCCCTCCTCGAACGAGCCGAGCAGCGCCGGATCACCGAGCAGGCGCGGCAGTTCGTCGCGCCCGCCGACCCGCAGCCCGCGCAGCCAGCCGAGGTGGTTGAGGCCGACGTAGTCGACGAAGGCCGTGTCCGGGTCGGCGCCGAGGACGCGGGCGACCCGGCGGCCGAGGCCGACCGGCGAGTCGCAGATGCCGATGACGCGGTCGCCGAGGTGACGGGACATCGCCTCGGTGACCAGGCCGGCCGGGTTGGTGAAGTTGATGACCCAGGCGTCCGGAGCGAGGCGGGCCACGCGCCGGGCGATGCCGTCCGCGACGGGGACCGTGCGCAGTCCGTAGGCGATCCCGCCGGCACCGACGGTCTCCTGGCCGAGCACGCCCTGGGCGAGGGCCACCCGCTCGTCGTCCGCGCGGCCCTGGAGTCCGCCGACGCGGATGGCCGAGAAGACGAAGTCGGCCCCGCGCAGCGCCGTGTCCAGGTCGGTGGTGGCGGACACCTCGGGTGCGCCGGGCACCCCCTCGGCCTGTTCCGCCAGCACCCGGGTCACCGCTCGCAGCCGGCGGTCGTCCAGGTCGTGCAGGACGACCTCGGTGACCCGGCCCTCGGCCCGGTCGGCCAGCAGCGCGCCGTACACCAGCGGCACCCGGAACCCGCCACCGCCCAGAATCGTCAGCCTCACGCCCGTACCTTCCTTCCCTCTCGCACCCTTCTAGCAGACCGGCAGCCGCGCCCGCGGACCACTGCCGTCCGGCCCGGCCCCGCCCCGCCCGCCGGGGGCGCCTGGCACGCTCCGGCTTGGAGCTTCCGACGAGAGACCGGAAGCGTTCCTGGTCGGGACAGCGCCTTGTGGGGCCGCGAGGCCGGCGGATTGGATGGCCGGCACACGACCCGCCGGGCCTCAGGTGGCAGGGCGGCCCCCGGAGGGAGCGAATGGCGACCATGCCCGACGGCTGCACACCCTGGCCCGACGAGTTCGCCGCCCGGTACCGGGCGGCCGGGCACTGGCGCGGCAACACACTGGACACCCTGCTGCGCGGCTGGGCGATGGCGTACGCGCCGCGCACGGCGCTCGTGCACGACGGCACCCGCCTCACGTACGGGAACCTGAACCGGCGGGTGGACCGCGTGGCCGCGGGCTTCCGGCTGCGCGGGCTGCGGGCCGGACAACGGGTCGTCGTCCAGCTGCCGGACGTTCCCGAACTGGTCGTCACCGCGTTCGCGCTGATGCGGGTCGGCGCGGCCCCCGTGTTCTGCCCGCTGTCGTACCGCACCGCCGAGGTGGCGCACGTCGTGCGGGTCACCGAGGCCGTCGGCTATGTCGGTCCCGCGGTGCACCAAGGCTTCGACCACACGGCGATGGCCGCGGACATCGCGGCCCGAGGGCCGTTCCTGCGGCGGGTGTTCACCTACGAGCCGCCGGCCGCAGCGTCCCCGTACGGCGGTCTGGCGACCGACGTGTCGGGCTGCCACTACTTCCCGCTGGGCTCCGTCGACGCCCCGCCCGACGCGCCGCTCGCCCGCGGCGCCGGACAGGTCGCGTTCTTCCTGCCCTCCGGCGGTGCCCCGGGGGCGCCGAGGCTCGTTGCGCGCACCCACGACGACTACGCCTACCAGACACGGGCCGCCGCGGAGGCGGCGTCGCTCACCGAGGACGACGTGTATCTCGCGGCGCCGCCCGCCGGGCCCGGCTTCGCCTCCGGCTGCCCCGGCGTCGTCGGCGTCCTCTCCGTCGGCGGCACCGTCGTGCAGGCCCACGACCCCGGCCCCGCCGCATGTCTCGCCGCCGTCGGACGGGAGCGGGTCACCGTCGCCTCGGTCGCGTCCGCCGACGCGGAACGCTGGCTCGACGTACTGTCCGCGGTCCGGTCCGACGTGAGCAGCCTACGGCTCGTGCAGCTGGCCGGTGCGCCCGTGTCCGGGGCCGTCGCCGAGCGGATGGGCCGCGCGTGGGGATGTCGCCTGCAGCAGGTCTTCGGCCGGGCGGAGGGGCCGCTCGTGCTCACCCGGCCGGCCGGCCCGGACGGCACGGCGCTCACCGCGCGGGGCCGCCCGCTCTCCCCCGACGACGAGATCCGCATCGTCGGCCCCGACGGCGCGGACGTGCCCGACGGGGAGACCGGGGAACTCCTCGCCCGCGGCCCGTACACGGTGCGGGGCTACTACCGGGCGCCCGAGGACGACGCGCGCCGCTTCACCCACGACGGCTTCTTCCGCACCGGCGACCTCGCGCGGCGCACCCCGGACGGCGACCTGGTGATGGCCGGCCGCGTCGCGGACGCCCCTTGAGAAGCGCGCCAGGGTCCGGCGGGCCGTCAGGAGGCCGGGGCCGAC
>NZ_WWJT01000355.1 GCF_009865385.1 Streptomyces sp. SID486
TGTGACCCGCAAGGCGGCCATCCAGCGCACCCTCCTGCCGGTCCTCCTCGGCTGGTTCGCCGACTCCGCCGACCCGGACGCCGGCCTGCTGAACTTCCGCAAGGTCTCCGACGCGCTCGGCAAGACCCCCTGGTACCTGCGCCTGCTGCGCGACGAGGGCGCGGCGGCGGAGAACCTGGCCCGCGTCCTGTCGGCGGGCCGCCTCGCCCCGGACCTGCTGATGCGCGCCCCCGAGGCGGTGGCCCTGCTGGGCGACGGCGACGGCGGCGGTCTCGCACCGCGCCCGCGCACCGCCCTGGAGCAGGAGATCGTGGCGGCCGTGGGCCGGGCGGAGAACGCCGCGCAGGGCGTCACCGCGGCCCGCGGTGTCCGCCGCCGCGAGCTGTTCCGCACCGCCGCCGCCGACATCGTCGGTTCCTACGGCACCGAGACCAACCCCGCGGAGGCCGACCAGGGCGCCCTGGTGGACCGGGTCGGCGCGGCCGTCTCCGACCTGACCAAGGCCACCCTCGCCGGCACCCTGCGCGCGGTAGTCCGGGACGGCTGGGGCGACACCCTGCCGACCCGGTTCGCGATCATCGGGATGGGCCGCTTCGGCGGGCACGAGCTGGGCTACGGCTCCGACGCCGACGTCCTCTTCGTGCACGAACCCCAAGACGGCGTGGACGAGCACGAGGCGTCCGCCGCCGCCAACAAGGTCGTCGCGGAGATGCGCCGCCTGCTCCAGCTGCCCAGCGCCGACCCGCCGCTGCTCATCGACGCCGGCCTGCGCCCGGAGGGCAAGTCGGGTCCGCTGGTGCGCACGCTGAAGTCGTACGAGGCGTACTACCGGCGCTGGTCCCTGGTCTGGGAGTCCCAGGCGCTGCTGCGGGCCGAGCAGGTCGCCGGCGACGAGGACCTGGGCCGGCGCTTCGTCGAGCTGATCGACCCCCTGCGGTATCCGGCCGCCGGACTCCCGGACGATTCGGTCCGCGAGATCCGCCGGCTGAAGGCCCGGATGGAGTCCGAGCGGCTGCCCCGCGGCGCCGACCCCAAGCTGCACACCAAGCTCGGCCCCGGCGGGCTGTCCGACGTCGAGTGGACCGTGCAGCTGCTCCAGCTGCGGCACGGCCACCACGTCAGCGGGCTGCGCACCACCCGTACCCGCCGGGCGCTGGCCGCCGCCCGCGAGGCGGGGCTGCTGTCCGCCGAGGACACGGAGACCCTGGACGAGGCGTGGGTGCTGGCCACCCGGGTGCGCAACGCCGTCATGCTGGTGCGGGGCCGGGCGGGGGACACCTTCCCCACCGAGCCGCGCGAGCTGGCCGCCGTCGGCCGCTACCTGGGCTACGGCGCCGGGCACGCCGGGGACATGCTGGACGCCTACCGCCGTACCACCCGCAGGGCCCGGACGGTGGTGGACGAGCTGTTCTACGCGGACTGAGCGTCCGGGCGGCGCGCCCCCCGGCGCACGGGCGCCGGGACCAGCCGGGGCAGCGCGTAGGGGTGGCTGCCGTACCACGCCCGGGCCGGCGCGAAGCCGAAGGCGAGGCAGAGCACTCCGCCCACCGCGTCGAGCCAGAAGTGGTTGGCCGTGGCGACGATCACCAGGAGGGTGGCCGCCGGGTACAGCAGCCCCAGCACCCGCACCCACGGCACCGTCGCCAGCGCGAAGATCGTCAGTCCGCACCACAGCGACCAGCCGATGTGCATCGACGGCATCGCCGCGTACTGGTTCGACATGTGCTTGAGGTCGCCCGAGGCCATCGAGCCCCAGGTGTGGTGGACCGTCACCGTGTCCACGAAGTCCCCGCCGCCCGTCAGGCGGGGCGGGGCGAGCGGGAAGAGGTAGTAGCCGAGCAGGGCCACACCCGTGGTCGCGAACAGCACCAGCCGGGTCGCCGCGTAGCGGCCGGGATGCCACCGGTACAGCCACACCAGCACACCGAGCGTGATGACGAAGTGCAGGGTGGCGTAGTAGTAGTTCATCCCTACGATGAGCCAATTGACCGAGTTCACGGCGTGGTTGATCGACTGTTCGACCCCGATGCCCAGCGCGTGCTCGACGCGCCGGATCCAGTCCGCGTTGCGCAGCGCCGCGGCCCGCTGTTCCGGGACGGCGTTGCGGATCAGTGAGTACGTCCAGTAACTCACCGCGATCAGAAGGATCTCGAACCACAGCCGGGGCCGGCCCGGGCGCCGCAGCCGGCTCAGCGGACCTCCTCTGCCCTCGCCCGTGACGGCTCGCGGAACGGCCACCTCCTCGCGACCTTCCGGATCTGTCACGGTCGAGTCACTCATAGGCACAGAGTCTGCCAGAAAAGGTTTCTTCGGCCGATCATCCCAAGGTTGGGTCCGCGGCGCACCTTCTACGACGTACGGAGGACGTTCGGGGCCGAAGCGGTGGAGCCGCGCACCACGAGTTCCGGCATGAAGACGAATTCACTGTGCGGCGCCGGAGTCCCGCCGATCTCCTCCAGCAGCGTGCGCACCGCCGCCTGCCCCATCGCCGGGACCGGCTTGCGGACGGTGGTCAGCGGCGGGTCGGTGAAGGCGATGAGCGGGGAGTCGTCGAACCCGACCACCGAGACGTCCCGGGGCACCTCCAGGCCCCGCTGCCGGGCCGCCCGTATCGCACCCAGCGCCATCATGTCGCTGGCGCAGACCACCGCGGTGCAGTCGCGCTCGATCAGCGCGGTCGCCGCGGCCTGGCCGCCCTCCAGCGTGTACAGGGAGTGCTGGACCAGCTCGGTCTCCACGGTGTCCGCGGCGAGCCCCAGCTGGTCCTGCACCGCCCGGACGAAACCCTCGATCTTGCGCTGTACGGGCACGAACCGCCGGGGGCCGAGCGCCAGCCCGATCCGGGTGTGTCCCAGAGAGGCCAGATGCGTCACCGCGAGCGTCATCGCCGCCCGGTCGTCGGGGGAGATGAACGGCGCCTGCACCTTGGGCGAGAACCCGTCCACCAGCACGAACGGCACCCCCTGCGCCCGCAGCCGCTCGTAGCGCTGCATGTCGGCGGTGGTGTCGGCGTGCAGTCCGGAGACGTAGATGATCCCGGCGACCCCGCGGTCCACCAGCATCTCGGTCAGCTCGTCCTCGGTCGACCCGCCCGGGGTCTGCGTGGCGAGGACCGGTGTGTAGCCCTGGCGGGTCAGCGCCTGGCCGATGACCTGGGCCAGGGCGGGGAATATGGGGTTCTCCAGCTCCGGCGTGATCAGCCCGACCAGCCCCTCGCTGCGCTGGCGCAGCCGTACCGGGCGCTCGTAGCCCAGCACGTCCAGTGCGGCGAGCACCAACTGGCGGGTGGTGGCGGCGACGCCCGGCTTCCCGTTGAGGACCCGGCTGACCGTCGCTTCGCTCACCCCCGCCTGCGCAGCGATATCGGCTAGCCGTGTGGTCACGCCACTGGACTGTACCGGTCGTATCTCGCCTTGCACACCGGCCGGTCGCCGGGCACGGGCGGGCGCGCGGCCTGCCGTGGGTTGCTGCGTCATCGCGCTCCCTCGGTTTCATGCTGGCAAGAGCTTGCAGAGTCTTGCACAAGTGTCGTCCTCGCCGCTCAGCCCCGGCATCAAAGGGTTGCGCGGCGGTCGACGGCCGGTCACGGCCGGGTAACCATCGTGTCCTCTTGCACTTTTTTTCTGCAAGGTCTTTCGCGATGCTTACATCGCTGTTACGTTCCCAGTCGCCCGGCCGCGGCAACGGCGCAGTCGGCAAGTCGCAGGGAGCGGGCGGGACCGCCCTCTGTACCACTCGGGCTCAACCCTCTAGGAGAACTCATGCGGCGTGGCATAGCGGCCTCCGCGCTGGTGGCGTCCCTCGCCCTGACGGCGACGGCGTGCGGCGGGAGCGACAGCGACAGCGGGAAGTCGGACGGCCCGGTCACCATCACCTGGTGGGACACCTCCAACGCCACCAATGAGGCGCCGACGTACAAGGCCCTGGTCCAGCGGTTCGAGGCCGCCAACAAGGACATCAAGGTCAAGTACGTCGACGTCCCCTTCGACCAGGCGCAGAACAAGTTCGACACCGCGGCCGGCGCCAAGGGCGCACCGGACGTGCTGCGCTCCGAGGTCGGCTGGACCCCGGCCTTCGCCAAGAAGGGCTTCTTCCTGCCCCTGGACGGCACCGAGGCCCTCGCCGACCAGGCCGCGTTCGAGCCGAACCTGATCAAGCAGGCCCAGTACGAGGGCAAGACCTACGGCGTCCCGCTGGTCACCGACACCCTCGCCCTCGTCTACAACAAGGCCCTGTTCAAGAAGGCCGGCATCACCGAGGCGCCCAAGACCTGGGACGAACTGAGGGCCGACGCCGCCAAGGTCAAGGCCAAGGCCGGGGTCGACGGCTACTGGGGCTCCACCCAGGCGTACTACGCGCAGTCCTTCCTGCACGGCGAGGGCACCGACACCGTCGACGTCGGCGCCAAGAAGATCACCGTCGACTCGGCCGCCGCGAAGAAGGCGTACGGCACCTGGCTGAGCCTGTTCTCCGGCAAGGGCCTGCACAAGGCCGACGCCACCGCCGACGCCTACGCCCACATCCAGGACGCGTTCGTCAACGGCAAGGTCGCCGCGATCCTCCAGGGCCCCTGGGAGATCACGAACTTCTACAAGGGCAGCGCCTTCAAGGACAGGAACAACCTCGGCATCGCCACCGTGCCGGCCGGCTCCACCGGCAAGGCGGGCGCCCCCACCGGCGGCCACAACCTCTCGGTCTACGCCGGCTCCGACCAGGCCCACCAGGAAGCGGCCCTGAAGTTCGTGAAGTTCATGACCTCGGCGCAGTCCCAGGAGACCATCGCCCTGAAGAACTCCACCCTGCCCACCCGCTCCGACGCCTACACCGCGAAGGTCAAGGCCGACCCCGGCATCGCCGGCTACCAGGGTGTCCTGTCCGCCGCCCGGCCCCGCCCGGCGCTGGCCGAGTACAGCTCCCTGTGGGGCCCGCTGGACACCGAGCTGCCCAAGGTCGCCAGCGGCAAGGAGTCGCTGGACAAGGGCCTGAGCAACGCCGAGCTGGCCATGACCAGGCTCGTGCCCGACTTCAGCAAGTGAGCCCGGGTGGCCGTCGGATCCTCCCGGTGGGACCCGGGGGGGAAGGATCCGGCGGCCACCGCCCCGTGCCCGGCCCAACCCCTTGAACCATTGAAGGTGTCGAACCATGACAGTCGCCATCGACCGCGCGACCGGCAAGCGCCGCGGTGACCGCGCGCCTCGGCCCGGGCCGGGGCAGCGCATCAGGAACGGCTTCCAGAAGTACTGGTACGCCTACGCGATGATCGCCCCCGTGGTCGTCGTGCTCGGCGTCCTCGTGGGCTACCCGCTGGCGCGGGGCTTCTACCTCACCCTCACCGACGCCAACAGCCTCAACTCGGCGCGCACGATCGGCGTCAACCACATCGACGCCACCTACAAGTTCATCGGCCTCGACAACTACCAGGACATCCTGTTCGGCCCGACGGCCTACGACCGGTTCTGGTCGCACTTCCTGTGGACGGTCGTCTGGACGGTCGCCTGCGTGGCCCTGCACTACTCCATCGGCCTCGGCCTCGCGCTCATGCTGAACCAGAAGCTGCGCGGGCGTACCGTCTACCGGCTGCTGCTCGTCCTGCCCTGGGCCGTGCCGACCTTCGTCACCGTGTTCTCCTGGCGGATCATGCTCGCCGACTCCGGCGTGTTCAACCAGGTCCTCGGCGCGCTCCACCTGCCGCAGCCCGAGTGGCTGGAGGACACCTTCTGGCAGCGCTTCGCCGCGGTCATGGTCAACACCTGGTGCGGTGTGCCGTTCATGATGCTCTCGCTGCTCGGCGGGCTGCAGTCCATCGACTCCTCGCTGTACGAGGCGGCGGAGATGGACGGCGCGAGCGCCTGGCAGCGCTTCCGGCACGTCACCCTGCCCGGACTGCGCTCGGTCAGCTCCACCGTCGTGCTGCTCGGCGTCATCTGGACCTTCAACCAGTTCGTCATCATCTTCCTGCTGTTCGGCAAGAACTCCGCCCCGGACACCCAGATCCTCGTCACCTGGGCCTACGCGCTGGGCTTCGGCCAGCAGCCACGGGACTTCGCCCAGTCCGCCGCGTACGGCGTGCTGCTGCTGTCGATCCTGGCCGTCTTCACCTCCTTCTACTTCCGCTGGCTGAAGCGCAATGACCAGCTCGCCGTCTGACGCCGCAGGAGCCGCCGCCATGAGCACCACGACCCTGGACAAGACCGACACCGCACCGGCCCCCGGCCCGGGCACCGCTCCCCGGCGCCGCGTGCGCCGGCGCGGCGAGCGCGGCCCGCTCGGCACCGCCCTGCTGCACGGCGGCCTCGTCCTGGCCGGCCTCGTCGCCCTGGCCCCGGTGGCCTGGCTGTGCTACCTGTCCCTCGGCCCCGACAAGGAGGACTACCTCCACCCGAGCGGCATCGCGGGCAAGGCGACCTTCGCCAACTACAGCTACGTGCTGCAGCACACCGGGTTCTTCGACTGGTTCAGATCGACGATGATCGTGGCCCTCGGGACCACCCTCATCGGTGTCTTCGTCGCCGCCACCACCGGTTACGCGGTCTCCCGCATGCGCTTCCCCGGCTACAAGCAGCTGATGTGGGTCCTGCTGCTCACGCAGGCGTTCCCGATCGCCATCCTGATCGTGCCGATGTACGAGATCTTCAGCGACCTCGGCCTCATCGACACCTACTGGTCGCTGATCATCATCAACTGCTCCACCGCCGTGCCGTACAGCGCCTGGCTGCTCAAGGGGTACTTCGACACCATCCCCTTCGAGATCGACGAGGCCGGACGCGTGGACGGCCTCAGCCCCTTCGGCACCTTCTTCCGGCTCATCCTGCCGCTGGCCCGGCCGGGCCTGGCCGTGGCCGCTTTCTACAACTTCATCACCGCCGTCGGCGAGGTCGCCTTCGCGACCACCTTCCTGCTGGACGACTCCAAGTACACCTTCGCCGTCGGCCTGCAGACCTTCGTCAGCGAGCACGACGCCCAGTGGAACTACATGGCCGCCACCGCGGTGCTGATCGCGATACCCGTGACGGTGTTCTTCTACCTCGTGCAGAAGAACCTCGTCACCGGCCTCACCGCCGGCGGCACCAAAGGCTGACCGCCCGCCGGAGCAGGACTCCCGCGCGCCCGTCGCGCGGGTGGGCGGGCCGCGCCGGCCATCCGACCCCGCTGCCGCCGCGGCCCGCCCCGCATCCGTCCCCGCTCCCCGCCCCCGTCCGGCCCGCCGCCGCACCCACCGTCCGCCCATCACGCCCGTCACGTATCAAGGACGCCATGAGCCAGCAGCACTCCGCCGCACCGGCCCGCCAGTTCGCCGCCACCGTCGCCGACCGCCGCGACTGGTGGCGGGACGCGGTCATCTACCAGGTCTATCCGCGCAGTTTCGCCGACAGCAACGGCGACGGCATGGGCGACCTGGAAGGCGTACGTTCCCGCCTGCCCTACCTGCGCGACCTCGGCGTCGACGCCGTGTGGCTGAGCCCCTTTTACGCCTCCCCGCAGGCCGACGCCGGCTACGACGTCGCCGACTACCGGGCCGTCGACCCCATGTTCGGCTCCCTGCTGGACGCCGACGCGCTCATCCGCGACGCCCACGCGCACGGGCTGCGCGTGATCGTCGACCTCGTGCCCAACCACTCCTCCGACCAGCACGAGTGGTTCAAGCGGGCCCTCGCGGAGGGTCCCGGCTCCCCGCTCCGGGAGCGTTACCACTTCCGCCCCGGCAAGGGGAAGGCCGGCGAACTCCCTCCCAACGACTGGGAGTCGATCTTCGGCGGGCCGGCCTGGACGCGGGTGACCGAACCCGACGGCACGCCCGGCGAGTGGTACCTGCACCTCTTCGCGCCCGAGCAGCCCGACTTCGACTGGGACCACCCGGCCGTCGGCGACGAGTTCCGTTCCATCCTGCGCTTCTGGCTGGACATGGGCGTGGACGGCTTCCGCATCGACGTCGCCCACGGCCTGGTGAAGGCCGACGGCCTGCCCGACCTCGGCGACCACGATCAGCTCAAGCTGCTGGGCAACGATGTCATGCCGTTCTTCGACCAGGACGGCGTGCACGCCATCTACCGGCAGTGGCGCACCATCCTCGACGAGTACGCGGGGGAGAGGATCTTCGTCGCGGAGGCGTGGACGCCGACCGTCGAGCGCACCGCCCACTACGTCCGCCCGGACGAACTGCACCAGGCGTTCAACTTCCAGTACCTGAGCACCGAGTGGGACGCGAAGGAACTGCGCACGGTCATCGACCGCACCCTGGAAGCCATGCGCCCGGTCGGCGCCCCCGCCACCTGGGTCCTGTCCAACCACGACGTCACCCGGCACGCCACCCGGTTCGCCAACCCGCCCGGCCTCGGCACCCAGATCCGCACCGCGGGCGACCGGGAGCTGGGCCTGCGCCGCGCCCGCGCCGCCACCCTCCTGATGCTCGCCCTGCCCGGCTCGGCGTACATCTACCAGGGCGAGGAGCTGGGCCTGCCGGACGTCGTGGACCTGCCCGACGAGGTGCGCCAGGACCCGGCGTACTTCCGGGGCGCCGGCCAGGACGGCTTCCGGGACGGCTGCCGGGTGCCGATCCCCTGGACCCGTGAGGGCTCCTCCTACGGCTTCGGCAGCGGCGGCAGCTGGCTGCCGCAGCCGGCGGCCTGGGCCGGGCTGAGCGTGGAGGCGCAGACCGGCGTCCCCGGCTCGACGCTGGAGCTGTACCGCTCGGCGCTGCGCGTGCGCCGGGCCCGGCCGGAGCTGGGCGCGGGTGACGCGGTGGAGTGGCTGCGGGCTCCCGAGGGCGTCGTGGCCTTCCGGCGGGGCGACTTCGTGTGCGTCGCGAACACCACCGGGGAGTCGGTGACGACGCCTGCGTACGGCCGTGTCCTGCTCACCAGCGGTGAGGTGACCGAGGCCGGCGGCGAGGCGAAGGTGCCGGCCGACACCACCGTGTGGTGGACGTCCGCCGTCTGACGGCACGTTTGAAAGTTCTTGCATCAACTTCACACCGGCCCGCTGTCTTTCGGACAGCGGGCCTTTAACATCTGCGTCACCGCAAGTTTGCTGAAACATTTCAGCAAGCGTCTTCAGCGGTCCCTTTGCCTTCAACGTCGAAGGAACCCCACATGGCACGCAGATCCCTCCCCGCGGCGGTCGCCCTCACGGCCGTCGCTCTGGTTGGCATGAACCCGACCATCGCCGCGGCCTCCCCGCCCGGCGCCAAGGACGTCACCGCGGTCCTCTTCGAGTGGAAGTACGACTCGGTCGCCAAGGAGTGCACCACCGCCCTCGGCCCCGCCGGCTATGGCTACGTGCAGGTCTCCCCGCCCGCCGAGCACATACAGGGCGCCCAGTGGTGGACGTCGTACCAGCCGGTGTCGTACAGGATCGCCGGCCGTCTCGGCGACCGCACGGCCTTCCGGAACATGGTGAACACCTGCCACGCGGCCGGTGTGAAGGTCGTGGTCGACTCCGTCGTCAACCACATGGCGGCGGGCAGCGGCACCGGCACCGGCGGCTCGTCGTACACGAAGTACGACTACCCCGGCCTGTATTCGAGCCACGACCTGGACGACTGCACCGCCCAGGTGTCGAACTACGCCGACCGCTGGAGCGTGCAGCACTGCGAACTCGTCGGCCTGGCCGACCTGGACACCGGTGAGGAGTACGTCCGCAAGGCGATCGCCGGCTACCTGAACGACCTCCTCACCCTCGGCGTGGACGGCTTCCGCATCGACGCGGCCAAGCACATCCCGGCCGAGGACCTGGCGAACATCAAGAGCCGCCTGACCAGCCCCGGCGTCTACTGGAAGCAGGAGGTCATCTACGGCGCGGGCGAGGCCGTCCAGCCCTCCGAGTACACCGGCAACGGAGACGTCCAGGAGTTCCGGTACGCCTACGACCTCAAGCGCGTCTTCACCGCCGAGAAGCTGGCCTACCTGAACAACTACGGCGAGGGCTGGGGCTATCTCAACAGCTCGGTCGCGGGCGTCTTCGTGGACAACCACGACACCGAGCGCAACGGCAGCACGCTGAACTACAAGTCCGGCGCGAAATACACCCTGGCCAACGTCTTCATGCTGGCCTGGCCCTACGGCGCCCCCGACATCAACTCCGGGTACGAGTGGACGGACGCCGACGCCGGACCGCCCGACGGCGGCACGGTCAACGCCTGCTGGCAGGACGGCTGGAAGTGCCAGCACGCCTGGCCGGAGATCAAGTCCATGGTGGCCTTCCGCAACGCCACCCGCGGGCAGGCGGTCACCGGGTGGTGGGACAACGGCAACAACTGGATCGCCTTCGGCCGCGGCAGCAAGGGCTACGTGGCGATCAACCACGAGCCGGGCAGCATGACCCGGACGTACCAGACCTCCCTGCCCGCGGGGACGTACTGCAACGTGCAGAACAACACCACGGTGAGCGTGGACTCCGGCGGCCGGTTCACCGCCACCCTGGGCGCCGACACGGCCCTGGCGCTCTACGCCGGCAAGTCGAGCTGCTGAGCGGGTGCACTGACGGTCCGTGAAACCCCTTTCTTCGGGTTTCACAAGTCTTGCTGTAAACCTTTCGTCGGCGGTACGGTCGCGCGGGGTCGGACCCGAATGAGCCGTAGTCGCAAGGAGTTCCCGCCTGTGATACCGAGATGGCCGGCGCCCCGCGGGCGCCGTACCGCCCACGTCGGACGGGCGGCGGCGGTCACCGCCGCCGCCCTCACCGCCGCACTGATCCAGCCACTGGCCGCCCGGGGCGCCCCGGCCGCGGCCACCGTGCCCGCGCCCCCCTCGGACGCCGCCCTCGCCGCGCAGCCCGCCCGGCACGACGACACCCGCGAGCAGTTCTACTTCGTCATGCCGGACCGCTTCGCCGACGGGGACAGGGCCAACGACAAGGGCGGCCTGACCGGCTCCCGCCTCCGCACCGGTTACGACCCCACCGACAAGGGCTTCTACCAGGGTGGCGATCTGAAGGGCCTGACGAACAGGCTGGACTACATCAAGGGGCTCGGCACCACGGCCATCTGGCTGGCGCCGATCTTCAAGAACCGCCCGGTGCAGGGCACGGGCGCCGACGCGTCGGCCGGCTACCACGGCTACTGGATCACCGACTTCACCCGGGTCGACCCGCACTTCGGCACCGACAAGGACCTGTCGGACCTCATCTCCAAGGCGCACGCCAAGGGCATGAAGGTCCTCTTCGACGTCATCACCAACCACACCGCCAACGTCGTGGACCAGGAGCCCAAGTCACACGACTACCTCTCCAAGGGCGCCTTCCCGTACCTGACCGAGGACGGCCGGCCCTTCGACGACGCGGACTACGCCGACGGCAGGCGGAAGTTCCCCGCCGTCGGCATCGACTCCTTCCCGCGCACCCCGAAGGCCACCGACGACTCCAAGGTCCCGACCTGGCTCAACGACCCGGCGATGTACCACAACCGGGGAGACTCCACCTACGCCGGCGAGTCCACCACCTACGGCGACTTCTCCGGCCTGGACGACCTGTGGACCGAGCGTCCCGAAGTCGTCAGCGGCATGGAACGGATCTACCAGCGCTGGGTGCGGGACTTCGGCATCGACGGCTTCCGGATCGACACCGTCAAGCACGTGAACATGGAGTTCTGGACCCGGTGGGCGACCGCGCTGGACGCCTACGCGGCCCGGCACGGGCGGAAGCACTTCTTCATGTTCGGCGAGGTGTACTCCGCCGACACCTCCGTGACCTCCCCCTACGTCACCCAGGGCAGGCTCGACGCGACCCTCGACTTCCCCTTCCAGGACGCGGCCCGCGCCTACGTCTCCCAGGGCGGCAGCGCGCGGAGGCTCGCGAGCGTCTTCGGCGACGACTACAAGTACACGACCGGCAAGGCCAACGCCTACGAGCAGGTCACCTTCCTCGGCAACCACGACATGGGTCGCATCGGGTACTTCCTGAAGCAGGACGACCCGAAGGCGACCGACGCCCAGATCCTGCGCAAGGACCGACTCGCCAACGAGCTGATGTTCCTCAGCCGCGGCAACCCGGTCGTCTACTACGGCGACGAGCAGGGCTTCACCGGCTCCGGCGGCGACAAGGACGCCCGCCAGACCATGTTCGCCTCGAAGGTCGCCGACTACCTGGACGACGACGAGATCGGCACCGACCGCACCCACGAGAGCGACGCCTACGACACCGGCGCCCCCCTCTACCGGCGGATCGCCGCCCTCGCCGCGCTGCGCAGGGCCAACCCGGGCCTGACGGACGGCGTGCAGAGCGAGCGGTACGCGGCCGACGGCGCCGGTGTCTACGCCTTCACCCGGACGGACGCGAAGACCGGCCGGGAGTACATCGTCGCCTTCAACAACGCAGGGGAGGCCAGGACGGCCGGCTTCGCCACCGGCTCGGCGGACATGACGTACCGGGGCGTCTACGGGGCCACCGGCTCCGTGCGCTCCGGCGGCGACAAGAAGGTCACCGTCACCGTCCCGGCCGGCTCCGCCGTCGTCTACAAGGCCACCGGCACCCTCGCCGAGCCCGCCACCGGGCCGGTGATCAGCCTCAGGGCCCCGGACGCGGGTGCCACCGGCACCGTCGAGCTGTCCGCCGACGTCGACGGGGGCGGGCTGAACCGGGTCGTCTTCGCCGCCCAGGCCGGCGACGGCCCCTGGCGCACGCTCGGCTCCGCCGACCACGCCCCGTACAAGGTCACCCAGACCCTCGGCGAGGACGTACCGCCGGGCACCGCCCTGCGCTACAAGGCCGTCGTCGTCGACTCGGCCGGGCACACCGCGAGCGCCATGGCGACGAGCAGCACCGGTACCCCGCCCGTGCCCGAAACCCCCACGGCCTCCGCCCGGGACTACGCGATCGTCCACTACCGGCGCGCCGACGGCGACTACGCCGACTGGGGCCTGTACGCGTGGGGCGACCTCGCCGACGGCGAGGCCACGACCTGGCCCGCCGGCCACCCCTTCGCAGGCCGCGACGCCTACGGCGCCTTCGCGTACGTCAAGCTCAAGCCCGGCGCCTCCACCCTGGACTTCCTGGTGGTCGACAAGGACGGCGACAAGGACGTCGCCGCCGACCGGTCCGTCGACGTCACCAGGACGGGTGAGGTCTGGATCGAGCAGGGCAAGCCGGACGTACGCACCGAGAAGCCCGGCTACCCGGCCCAGGACACCACGAAGGCCGTCCTGCACTACCACCGCGCCGACGGCGACTACGACGGCTGGGGGCTGCACGTCTGGACGGGCGCGGCGCGGCCCACCGACTGGTCGACCCCGCTGCGGCCGGTGAAGACTGACGCCTATGGCGCGGTCTTCGAGGTGCCCCTCGCCGAGGGTGCCACCGCTCTCAGCTACATCCTGCACAAGGGCGACGACAAGGACCTGCCCACCGACCGGTCGCTCGACCTCAGGGCGGACGGCCACGAGGTGTGGCTGTTGAGCGGGCAGGAGAAGTACCTGCTGCCGCAGCCGGCGGGCAGTGCCGCCGCGCTCGACCTGACCACCTCGGAGGCGGTCTGGATCGACCGGGACACCCTCGCCTGGAACGGCGTCGACGGTGCCGCCTCCACCCAGCTGCTCTCCTCCCGCGACGGCTCCATCGCCGTCGAGGGCGGGACCCTGACCAGCGACGACGAGCGCTGGATCCGGCTCACTAAGACCACGCTCAGCGACGCCCAGAAGGCGAAGTTCCCGCACCTGAGGGACTACACCGCCTGGACCGTGGACCCACGCGACCGGGACCGGGTGCGCTCCGCCCTGACGGGCCAGCTCGTCGCCTCGCAGCGCACCGCCGACGGTGCCGTACTGGCCGCGACCGGCGTGCAGATCGCCGGCGTGCTGGACGACCTCTACCCGGCCGCGACCAAGGCGAGGCTGGGCCCGACGTTCCACGGCGGACGGCCGACCCTCGCCGTGTGGGCGCCGACCGCCCGGAGCGTCTCCCTGGAGCTGGCCGGCTCGCTCAAGCCCATGCACCGCGACGACACCACCGGTGTCTGGTCGGTCACCGGCCCCGCGTCCTGGAAGGGCAAGCCCTACCGGTACGTCGTGCGGGTGTGGGCGCCCAGCGCCGGCAGAACGGTCACCAACAAGGTCACCGACCCGTACTCGGTCGCGCTCACCGCGGACTCCGAGCGCAGCCTCGTGGCCGACCTGGACGACAGGGCCCTGGCGCCGGCCGGCTGGTCCGCGCTGCGCAAGCCCAGGGCCGTGCCGCTGCGGGACGCCCAGATCCAGGAGCTGCACATCCGGGACTTCTCCGTCGCGGACCGCACCTCGAAGCACCCGGGCACCTACCTGGCCTTCACCGACAAGGACAGCGACGGCTCCCGGCACCTGAGGGCACTGGCGAAGGCCGGGACCTCCTACGTCCACCTCCTGCCCGCCTTCGACATCGCCACCATCCCCGAGAGGAAGGCCGACCAGGCGACCCCGGACTGCGACCTCGCCTCCTACCCGGCCGACTCCGACCGGCAGCAGGAGTGCGTCGCGAGGACCGCCGCCAGGGACGCCTACAACTGGGGGTACGACCCGTACCACTACACGGTCCCCGAGGGGTCGTACGCCACCGACCCCGACGGCACGGCCCGCACGGTCGAGTTCCGCAGAATGGTCCAGGCGCTGAACCAGGACGGGCTGCGGGTCGTCATGGACGTCGTCTACAACCACACCGCGGCGAGCGGCCAGGCGGCGACGTCCGTGCTCGACCGGATCGTGCCCGGCTACTACCAGCGGCTCCTCGCCGACGGCTCGGTGGCGAACAGCACCTGCTGCGCCAACACCGCGACGGAGAACGCGATGATGGGCAAGCTGGTCGTGGACTCCGTCGTCACCTGGGCCAGGCAGTACAAGGTCGACGGGTTCCGCTTCGACCTCATGGGCCACCACCCGAAGGCCAACATCCTGGCGGTCAGGAAGGCCCTGGACGCCCTGACCCCCGCCGAGGACGGCGTGGACGGCAAGAAGATCATCCTCTACGGCGAGGGCTGGAACTTCGGCGAGGTGGCGGACGACGCCCGGTTCGTGCAGGCCACGCAGAAGAACATGGCCGGCACCGGCATCGCCACCTTCTCCGACCGCGCCCGTGACGCGGTACGCGGCGGCGGCCCCTTCGACGAGGACCCGGGCGTCCAGGGCTTCGCCTCCGGGCTGTACACCGACCCCAACGGTTCGGCGGCCAACGGCACCCCCGCGGAGCAGAAGGCCCGGCTGCTGCACTACCAGGACCTGATCAAGGTCGGCCTGACCGGCAGCCTGGCGAAGTTCCGCTTCACGGACTCCGGCGGCGTCGAGGTGACCGGCGCCGGCGTCGACTACAACGGCTCGCCCGCAGGCTACGCGGACGCGCCCGGCGACGCCCTCGCCTACGTGGACGCGCACGACAACGAGTCGCTGTTCGACGCCCTGGCCTACAAGCTCCCGAAGGACACCTCCGCCTCCGACCGGGCCCGGATGCAGGTCCTCGCCATGGCCACGGCCGCCCTCTCGCAGGGCCCCGCCCTCTCCCAGGCGGGCACCGACCTGCTGCGCTCGAAGTCCCTCGACCGCAACTCCTTCGACAGCGGTGACTGGTTCAACGCCATCCACTGGAACTGCGCCGACGGCAACGGCTTCGGGCGCGGGCTGCCCCCGGCGGCCGACAACCGGTCCAAGTGGGACCACGCCAGACCGCTGCTGGGCTCGGTGCGGGTGGGCTGCCCGCAGATCACCGGCGCCTCGGCCGCCTACCGGGACCTGCTGCGGATCCGCACGTCCGAGCCGGTGTTCTCGCTGCGGACGGCCGCCGAGGTGCAGGACCGGCTGTCCTTCCCGCTCTCCGGCCCGGCCGAGACACCCGGCGTGATCACCATGAGGCTGGGCGACCTGGTCGTGGTCCTCAACGCCACCCCGCACGAGCAGGAGCAGCGGATCGGCGCGCCGGCCGGCCCGCCCTACCGGCTCCACCCGGTGCAGGCGGCGGGCTCGGACCCGGTGGTGAAGACCGCCTCCTACGCGGCCGGCTCGGGCACGTTCACCGTGCCGGCGCGGACGGTGGCGGTGTTCACCCGGGCGAAGAACTAGGGTGAGGCCGTTGCCGTAGAACAGGAGTGCGCATGCCGCAGATCACCATCGACTACTCCGACACCATGGAGAACGCCTTCGACCGCGCGGGCTTCGCACGTGCGCTGCACGAGGCGACCGTGGAGATCGCGGCAGCGAAGCCGGAGGCGTGCAAGACGCAGTTCCGGCCGAGCGCGTACACCGCGTTCGGGTACGAGGACGCCGGACCGCGCGGGCACGCGGTCGTCCACGTGACGATCGGGCTCCTCGCCGGCCGGGGCGAGGAGACGAAGGCGAAGCTCACCGAGCGCGTCCTGGAGCTGCTGCACGGGCATGTGGCGGAGGCGGACTTCACTGTGCACGCCTCCGCCGAGGTCCGTGACCTCGACCCGTCGTACCGCAGGTCCGACCGCTAGGAACCCAGGGCGATGAGCCGGCCGACCAGTTCCCCGAAGGGGCCGTCGGCCGGCTCACCCTTGACCATGGTGCGCAGCAGTCCGGCCATGTCGGCGTCGTAGGCGGCGCTGACGGCGGCCAGTGCGGCGAAGTCGTGCACGAGCTGGACCTCCAGCTCGCCGCGCGGGATGCGCCGGCCGTCCAGCCAGATCAGCGCGGTGGACTCGACGAGCGAGATCCACGAGCGGACCACCAGCTCAAGACGCGGCGACGCCTCGCTCACCCCCAGGTGCGACAGCATCTGCTCGTAGGCGGCCTGCCGGACGGAGTCGATGAGCGCGTGGGTGGCCGAGACATGACCCTGCGCGCCGGTTCCCTCGGCGGACACGGCGGGGCCGCCGCGCATCAGTGCCGAGAATCCGGGGCCGTGATCGTCCACGAAGTCGAAGAAACGGCGCATCACACGCAGCAGCCGGCCACCGAGCGGGCCGTCGTGCGGCTCGGTGAAGCGGCTCGCGAGATCCTCCGAGGCGCGCTTCAACGCGGCCTCGTACAGGCTGAGTTTGCCCGGGAAGTAGTGGTAGACGAGCGGGCGTGAGATGCCCGCCGCCGTGGCTATCTCGTCGATGGAGACCTCGTCGGGCGAGCGTCGGCTGAACAGGTCGAGAGCGACACCGATCAACTGCTGCCGACGCTCCTCGACGCCCATCCTGCGGCGAACCCCGGTACTCATGCGAACACCTTACCGATCGGATTCGGCCGCACGTGTTCACATGTCGAGCACCAGGCGATCGGTCCGGGCCCGGGAGACGCAGATCAGCAGGGAGTCGGGCCGTTCCGCGTCCGTCAGCAGCTCGTCACGGTGATCGACCTCGCCCTCCAGCACGCGCTGTTGGCAGGTCCCGCAGAAACCCTGCTCGCAGGAGTAGGGGGTGTCCGGCAGCACGCTGCGCACGGCGGCCAGCACGGTGGAGCCGGGCGGCACGGTCAACGTCTTTCCGCTGCGGCGCAGTTCCAGCTCGAACTCCGTGTCGCCGCCCGCGCCGGTGCGCGGGGCGAACCGCTCCAGGTGCAGGCCGGCGCCCTCGGGCAGCGCCTCCTGCACGGCCGCCGTCAGGCCCTCCGGACCGCAGCAGTACACGGCCGTGTCCGCCGTCGTGTCCGCGAACAGGGCGGCCAGGTCGGGCCGCCCGTCCTCGTCCTCGGCCACCACGGTCAGCCGGTCCCCGGCGAGCGCCCGCACCTCCGCCAGGAACGGCATCGACGCCCGGGTCCGCCCGCCGTACAGCAGCCGCCACTCGGCGCCGTCCGGCAGGGCCCGCAGCATCGGCAGCACCGGGGTGATGCCGATACCGCCGGCGACGAAGACGTAGGCGGGCGCCTCGACGAGCGGGAACCGGTTGCGGGGGCCGCGCACCTCCAGCTCCATGCCCTCGGCGAGCTGCTCGTGTACCTCGCGTGAGCCGCCCCGGCCGTCCGCCACGAGCCGGGTGGCGACCGTGTAGCCGGCGGTGTCCCCGGGGTCCCCGCACAGGGAGTACTGCCGCACGAGACCCGACGGCAGCACCAGGTCGACATGCGCCCCCGGCTCCCAGCGCGGCAGGCCGGGACCCTCCAGGCGCAGGCGTACGACCCCGTCGGCGATCGTCTCGTGCGCGGTGACCAGCAGCTTCAGCGCCCGGGCGCGCGGCCGGCCGGAGATCGGCGGGTCTAGGGCGGGCAGCGGCCACAGCGGGGAGCGCCGCACCCGGCGGCGCAGGGCCCGTCGGGTGAGCAGGGCGGCGCCGCCGGCGAGGGCGAGGGTGCGCAGCTTCGGGGTCACGCCGCCTCCCGCTGCTCGGCGGCGCGCGCGGCCGGGGAAGCCGCCAGATAGGCGACGGCCTGCGCGGTGGAGCACTCCTGGGAGGGGTGGTAGGCGCGGCCGAGGTAGCGCGGCACGGACCTGAGCATGTCCCCGGTGGCGGGCAGCGTGCCCTGCCGGCCGCGCAGGTAGAAGTCCTTCCACGAGCCCTTGGCGCCGGTGAGGGTGGGGTCGTTCTCCATGAAGAAGCGGATCCCGCGCTGCCACAGGAACACCAGCGCCGAGAAGGCTGTCGCCCAGGTGCGCACCCGGCGCCGGTAGCTGCCGTCGAGGTGCTGGAACAGGTCGAAGGCCACCGACCGGTGCTCGACCTCCTCGGCGCCGTGCCAGCGCAGCAGGTCCAGCATCGTCGGGTCGGCGCCGCGCCGGTCCAGCTCGGCGGCGTTCAGCACCCAGTCGCCGAGGAACGCGGTGTAGTGCTCGATGGCCGCGATGAGGGCCAGGCGCTCCAGCAGCCACCAGCGCCGGGCCCGGCCCGGGGGCAGGGTGCGGTCGCCGAGCAGCTTCTCGAAGAACCAGTCGACCTGGGCGGTGTACGGCGTCGGGTCGAGGCCCTGCTCGCGCAGGTGCGGCAGCACCTCGTCGTGCGCCTGGGAGTGCATGGCCTCCTGGCCGATGAACCCGACGACGTCCTCGCGGAGCCGGTCGTCCCGGATCAGCGGCAGCGCCTGCTTGTACACGTGCACGAACCACCGCTCACCGGCGGGCAGCAGCAGGTGCAGCACGTTGATGGTGTGCGTGGTGAACGGATCGCCGGGCACCCAGTGCAGGGGCGTGGCCTCCCATGAGAAGGACACGTTGCGCGCCTTGAGCGCGATGCGCTCGGAGTCCACCGACCGAGGCTGCGTGTTAGACATGGCGTCAATGTACTGGCGGGTAGGACGCCTGAGAAGCCCTGTGGTGCAGCTTGTTTACGCGGGTGTCAACAAGTGCTACCGCAGCCCGCCGATCTTCCGTCCGTCGGTCAGGGTGGCCTGGAGGTCGGCCCGTGCGCCCTGCTTCGCCCTGACCGCCAGCAGCGGCCCCTGCCCGGAGGCGGTGACCCCGCCCGTCGCACGGATCGAGGCCGTGTCCGCACCGCCCGCCGCCAGCAGGTACCACCGCCCGGCCGCCGACTTCCACAGCACCCCGGCCAGCACCTGGGGATCACGCGGGCCGCACGCCGGCACGTCCGCGGCCTTGGCGACGGCCGTCCCGGCCACCCCGCCCGGCGTGCCGAACTGGGCCAGTGTGAGGGTGCCCGCACCGCGCCAGGTCTCCGCCCGGGTGCACACCCACGCGCCGGTACCACTGCTGTCGGGCAGCGGCTGCTCGGCGTAGGTCCAGGCGTTGACGCTGCTGACGCCCGCCGAGCGCTCGGCCGCCAGGGAGCAGGCGAACGGCGCCCAGGTGCGCAGCCCCTGCGCGTCGGACGCCTCCCGGGGCGAGCCGGGGCGGCCGGCGGTGAGGTGGGCGGGGACCAGCTCACCGAGGTCGGTGGCGAGCCGGGTACCGGAGGCGTCCGTCAGCTGCAGCGCCGTCCACGAGGTGCAGGTGCCCGGCCGCATGGCGGAGCTGGCCAGCGGCGCGGTGACGCCGTCGGCGAGGGTGAGCGGTGTGGCCGCCGAGTCCGGCTTCGCCAGGTCCCGCTGGGCCGCCTTCGTCACCCAGGGGGCGATCAGGTAGCGGACGTTGCCGTCGGAGCGGCCCAGCACCAGCGCGCTCGCCCCGCCGCCCGCCGCGCCGTCGATCCGGGCGAAGTCGAGGGCCGCCCCCTGCGTGCCGTCCTTCGGCTCCGCGTACCGGGTGATGCGCAGGCCGTCGTAGAGGATCACCACACGGGCGGCGTCCACCTCGCCCGCGTACAGCAGCTGGGGCGGCCCGGCCGGGCCGCCGGTCTGGGTGCCCGGGGTCGCCGAGACGCGGACCTGCTCGCCGGGCCGGGCCCAGACGGCGAGGGCACGGCGCAGCAGGGCC
>NZ_WWJT01000356.1 GCF_009865385.1 Streptomyces sp. SID486
AGCGGGCGCGGGGTGACGATCGCCCCGGCGCACCGCAGGAGCTCGCGTGTCACTCCTGGACGAGCGTGATGTCCTGTTCGGTCGCCGCGTGGAAGGCCGGCACCAGCAGGATGCCCGACGGGCGCAGCTCCGTGAGCGTGGCCTCCACCCGCGCCGCTCCGGACTTCAGCGCCCGCGCGGAGACCTTGCCGGAGTTCTGCCAGCGGTGTTCGGCTCCGTCGCACCGGGCGGTACCGCCACCGATGCCCTGCTTGAGGCGGGGGTCGCCCTGGCTGAGCGAGGAGCTGACGAGCACCGGTCCGGTACCGCCGGTGCAGCGGTAGCCGCCGGTCAGCGTCACCGTGCCGTCGGGCGCGATCCGGCCGACGGGGTCGACGGTGATCACCTCGTAGGGTTCGGCGGCGCGGGCCGGGCCGACGGCGGCGCACAGCAGGGCCGCGGCACCGAGGGCCGTGGCGAGGACGGGGCGTACGGGCATGGAGTGCCTCCCTGTTCCAGGGGATCGAGGGCTCCACTGGTACTGCTCGCCCCCGCCGAGGGGCGTGACCGTCACCCCATCGGTGGCGCGTCATGACACCGTACGGCCCGGTCCGGACCCGAGGGCGGGTCCGGGGCGGCCCGGACCGGCCCGCGGAAGGGGGCAGACGGTTCGCGGGCCGGAGGTGCGGGGGCCGGGGGTCCGGGGGCCGGGCGGTTCAGGGGCTGGCGCTCAGCGGGCCGAGCGGTTCACGGGCCGGCCGTGCACGGGCTGGCGGTTCAGGGGTCGGCGCTTCGCGGGCCGGAGGTCACGGCCTCCCGGGGTCACGGCAGTACGGCGAATCCGTCCAGTTCCACCAGTGCCCGCTCGTCCCACAGCCGTACGACCTCCACGACGGCCATCGCGGGATAGTCGCGGCCCGCCGACTCCCGCCAGATCCGCCCGAGCCGGCGCGCGTGTTCGCGGTAGGCGGCGACGTCCGTGGTGTAGACGGTGACCCGGGCGAGGTCGGCGGGGCCGCCACCGGCCGCGCGCAGGGCGGTGAGGAGGTTGCCGAGGGCCTTCTCGAACTGCTCGGGCAGTGTGTCGCCGGTGATTCCGCCCTCGGTGTCCAGGGCGGTCTGTCCGGCGAGGAACACCACGCGGGAACCGGCGGCGACGACGGCGTGCGTGAAGCCCGTGGGCGGGGACAGCTCGGGCGGGTTGACGCGCTCGGTCGTCACCGGGCCTCCTTCTGTGCCGTGGCGTACAACTCCTTGGCGATGATGCCCCGCTGGACCTCGCTGGCCCCCTCGTAGATGCGGGGCGCGCGCACCTCGCGGTAGAGGTGTTCGAGGAGGTGGCCGCGGCGCAGGGCCCGCGCGCCGTGCAGCTGGACGGCGGTGTCGACGACGTACTGCGCGGTCTCGGTGGCGAGCAGCTTGGCCATCGCCGCGCGCCGGGGGACGCCGTCGGCACCCGCGTCGTGGGCCGCGGCCGCCGCGTACACCATCAGCCGCGCCGCCTCGGTGCGCAGGGCCATCTCGGCGACCTGGTGGGAGACCGCCTGAAGGTCCATCAGCCGGCCGTCGAACGCCTCGCGCCTGCTGGTGTGGTCGACGGTGGCGTCCAGCGCCGCCTGGGCCATGCCGACCGCGAAGGCGCCGACGCTGGGCCGGAAGAGGTTGAGGGTGCCCATGGCGACGGCGAAGCCGCGGTCGGCCTCACCGAGCACGTCGGCGGCGGTGACGGGCACGGCGTCGAAGTCGAGGGCGCCGACGGGGTGCGGGGAGAGCATCTCCAGGGCGCTGCCGGTGAGTCCGGGCCGGTCGGCGGGGACGAGGAAGGCGGTCACCCCGCGGGCCCCGGCGCCGGGTGTGGTGCGGGCGAAGACGGTGTAGACGTCGGCCTCGGGCGCGTTGGAGATCCAGCACTTGGCACCGGTGAGCCGCCAGCCGCCGCCGTCGGGTTCGGCCGTGAGGGCGAGGGCCGCCGCGTCCGAGCCGGCTCCGGGCTCGCTCAGCGCGAAGGCGGCGACCGCGTGGCCGTCGGCGACCGGGGGCAGCCAGCGCGCGCGCTGGGCCGGGGTGCCGTGGGCGTGCACCGGGTGTGCGCCCAGCCCCTGGAGGGCGAGGGCGGTCTCCGCCTCGGTGCAGGCCCGGGCGAGGGACTCCCGCATCAGGCACAGGTCCAGCGCGCCGGAGGTGAAGAGCCGCGCGAGCAGGCCCAGTCGCCCGAGTTCGGCGATCAGCGGCCGGTTGACCCGGCCCGGCTCGCCCCGGTCGGCGAGCGGGCGCAGCCGCTCGGCGGCCAGCGCGCGCAGTTCGGCACACCAGGCGGTCTGCTCCGGTGCGAGTGAGAATGCGGACATGGCCGTCCTCCCTCCGGGGAGGGCCGGCCGGGCCTTCCCCGTCGCCTTCGAGGCGGGCCCCTCCCCACCTGCCCTCCCGACGTTATCGCGCACAGTTGACTGTCGTCACCAACACGATACGCTCGATCCGCGAGCCCACCAGGAAGCCCGTTCGGACATCTGTCACGGCAAGGGGGCGGACCGCCATGCACCTCTCGGCCCATGTCGACACCTTCGCGCGGGACCATCTGCCCCCGCCGCACGAGTGGCCCGAGCTGCGGTTCGACCTGCCGGAGCTGCGTTACCCCGATCGGCTGAACTGCGCGGCGGAGCTCCTGGACCACGCCGACCCGGCCCGGCCGGCGTTCCACACCCAGGCGGGACCGGTCTGGACGTACGGTGCGCTGCGCGCCCGGGTGGACCGGATCGCGCACGTGCTCACGGGCACGCTGGGCGTCGTCCCGGGCAACCGGGTGCTGCTGCGCGGCCCCACCAGCCCCTGGCTCGCCGCCTGCTGGCTGGCCGTGCTGAAGGCGGGGGCCGTCGCGGTCACCGTGCTGGCCCAGCAGCGCCCGCACGAGCTGGAGACCCTGTGCGAGATCGCGCGCGTCGGCCACGCGCTGTGCGACATCCGGGCGGTGGACGACCTGGCGAAGGCCGGGATACCCGGGCTGCGGATCACGACGTACGGCGGTGACACCCCCGACGACCTGCTGCGCCGCCCCGCTCCCGACACCGCCTTCCGGGCAGTGGACACCGCGGCCGACGACGTCGCCCTGATCGCGTTCACCTCCGGCACCACGGGTCGCCCGAAAGGGTGTATGCACTTCCACCGGGATGTGCTCGCAACAGCCGACACCTTCTCCCGGCATGTGTTGCGCCCCCATGAGAACGACGTCTTCGCCGGCACTCCCCCGCTCGGCTTCACCTTCGGCCTCGGCGGGCTGGTGATCTTCCCGCTGCGGGCCGGCGCCAGCTCCCTCCTCCTCGAACAGGCCGGCCCCCGCCAGCTGCTCCCCGCGATCACCGAGCACCGCGTCTCGGTCCTGTTCACGGCGCCGACCGCCTACCGCGCGATGCTGGAGGACCTGGACGGGCACGACGTGTCGTCCCTGCGGCGCTGCGTGTCGGCCGGCGAGAACCTGCCCTCGGCCACCTGGCGGGCCTGGCACGAGCGCACGGGCCTGCGCATCATCAACGGCATCGGCGCGACCGAGCTGCTGCACATCTTCCTCTCCGCCGCCGACGAGCACATACGGCCGGGCGCCACGGGCCTGCCGGTGCCCGGCTGGCAGGCGCGTGTCCAGGACGCCGACGGCAGGCCCCTGCCCGACGGCGAGCCCGGCCTGCTGGCCGTCCGCGGCCCCGTCGGCTGCCGCTACCTCGCGGACCCGCGCCAGCGGCAGTACGTGCGGGGCGGCTGGAACGTCACCGGCGACACCTACGTCCGCGAGGCCGACGGCTACTTCCACTACGTCTCACGGGCCGACGACATGATCATCTCCGCCGGGTACAACATCGCGGGCACGGAGGTGGAGGACGCCCTGCTGCGCCATCCGGACGTGGCCGAGACGGCGGTCGTGGGCCGCCCCGACGAGATCCGCGGGCAGGTGGTCGTGGCCTACACGGTGCTGCGCGCCGGAGCCCCGCGCGACCCGGAGACGCTGCGCGCGTTCCTCATCTCCGAACTGGCGCCGTACAAGTGCCCGCGCGAGTTCGTCTTCGTGGACGCGCTGCCCCGCACGGCCACCGGCAAGCTCCAGCGGTTCCGCCTGCGCACCGAAGGTGACCGGCAGTGATGCCGACGACCTAAAATGATCAACGTGTCCGACCAGCACGCCCCCAGGTCCCTCATCGTCACGCTCTACGGCGCGTACGGCCGCTTCATGCCCGGCCCGGTGCCCGTCGCCGAGCTGATCCGGCTGCTGGCCGCCGTAGGCGTGGACGCCCCGTCCGTACGCTCCTCGGTGTCCCGGCTCAAACGGCGCGGCCTGCTGCGGCCGGCCCGCACGGAGTCCGGCGCGGCCGGGTACGAACTGTCCGGTGAGGCACGCCAGTTGCTGGAGGACGGCGACCGGCGCATCTACGCCGGCACGCCCGTGGCGGACGCGGGCTGGGTGCTCGCGGTGTTCTCGGTCCCCGAGTCGGAGCGGCAGAAGCGGCATGTGCTGCGCTCCCGGCTGGCGGGCCTCGGCTTCGGCACGGCGGCCCCCGGGGTGTGGATCGCCCCGGCCCGGCTGTACGAGGAGACGGAGCACACCCTGCGCCGGCTGCGTCTGGATCCCTACGTGGACTTCTTCCGGGGCGAGCACCTGGGGTTCGCGCCCACGGCCGACGCGGTGGCCCGCTGGTGGGACCTCGCCGCCATCGCCAAGGAGCACGAGCGCTTCCTGGACGTGCACGCACCGGTGCTGCACGCCTGGGAGCGCCGCGCGGACACCCCGGCCGAGGAGGCGTACGCCGACTACCTCCTCGCCCTCGACTCCTGGCGCCACCTGCCCTACACCGACCCGGGCCTGCCCACCCACCTGCTCCCGGCCGACTGGCCGGGCGTCCGCTCGGCGGAGGTCTTCCGGGGGCTGCACGCGCGGCTGCGGGACGCGGGAGCGGCCTTCGCCGGCCTGTGAGTCCCCGCCCGGCACCGCCCGCCCGCACCACCCACCCGGCACCGCCCACCCGCACCACCCACCCGGCACCGCCCACCCGCACCGCCCACCCGGCACCGCCCACCCGGAGCGCCGGGACCGCGGGGCTCGGCGCTCCGAGCGTGAGCCGGAGCCGGGGGCTCAGCCGCCGACCGTGAGAGGGGCCGGGGGCTCAGCCGCCGAGTGTGAGACGGGGCCGGGGGGCGTCCGTGCGTCCGGTCCGCGGGCGCCGGCTGCCCGCGCGGTAGGGCGCGGGCCAGACCGCCCCGGGTCCCGTGTAGTCCTGTTCGACCGCCGCGTGCAGGGTCCAGTGCGGGTCGTACAGATGCGGCCTGGCCAGCGCGCACAGGTCGGTGCGGCCGGCGAGGATCAGCGAGTTGACGTCGTCCCAGGAGGAGATCGCGCCGACCGCGATCACCGGGACGCGGGCCTCGTGCCGGATCCGGTCGGCGAAGGGGGTCTGGTACGACCGCCCGAACTCCGGCCGCTCCTCGGCCACCACCTGGCCGGTGGAGACGTCGATGGCGTCGGCGCCGTGCGCGGCGAAGGCCCGGGCGATCCCGACGGCCTCCTCGGCACTCGTCCCGCCCTCCGCCCAGTCCGTGGCCGAGATCCGGACGGTCATCGGCCGCTCGGCCGGCCACACCGCGCGTACGGCGTCGAAGACCTCCAGCGGGAACCGCAGCCGCCGCTCGAACGAGCCGCCGTAGGCGTCGGTGCGCAGGTTGGTGAGCGGGGAGAGGAAGCCGGAGAGCAGGTAGCCGTGGGCGCAGTGCAGTTCGAGCAGGTCGAAGCCGGCCCGCGCGGCCCGCCACGCGGCGGCGGCGAACTGCTCGCGGATGTCCGTGAGCTGGGCCCGGGAGAGCCGGCGCGGGATCTGGCTGTCCGGCGTGTACGGCAGCGGGGAGGCGGCGACGACGGGCCAGTTGCCGGTGTCCAGCGGCTCGTCCATGCCCTCCCACATGAGCTTGGTGGACCCCTTCCGGCCGGAGTGCCCCAGCTGGACGCCGATCGCGGTGCCCGGCACCTGCCGGTGCACGAAGTCGGTGACGCGCCGCCATGCCTCGGCCTGCCGGCCGGTGTAGAGGCCGGCGCAGCCGGGGGTGATCCGGCCCTCCTCGCTGACGCACACCATCTCGGTCATCACGAGGCCGGCCCCGCCCAGGGCGCGGGCACCGAGGTGGACGAGGTGGAAGTCGCCGGGCACGCCGTCGGTGGCGGAGTACATGTCCATCGGCGACACGACCACCCGGTTGCGCAGGGTCAGGCCACGCAGCCGGAAGGGCGTGAACATCGGCGGAGTGCCGGGCGGGCAGCCGAACTCGCGCTCGACGGCCTCGGTGAAGTGGGCGTCGCGCAGGCGCAGGTTGTCGTGGGTGACGCGGCGGCTGCGGGTGAGCAGGTTGAAGGCGAACTGCCGGGGCGACTGGCCGAGGTACAGCTCCAGGTCCTCGAACCACTCCAGGCTGGCCCGGGCGGCCCGCTGGGTGGAGGCGACGACGGGCTTGCGCTCCTCCTCGTAGGCCGCGAGCGCGCTGCCGACGTCGGGCTGTTCCTCCAGGCAGGCGGCCAGCGCGAGGGCGTCCTCCACGGCGAGCTTGGTACCGGAGCCGATGGAGAAGTGGGCGGTGTGGGCGGCGTCGCCGAGGAGCACGACGTTGCCGTGCGACCAGCGGTCGTTGACCACCGTGCGGAAGCTGGTCCAGGCCGGGTTGTGGGAGCGCAGAGGGCGCCCGCGGAGGGCGTCGGCGAAGACCTTGGCGCAGCGCTCGACGGATTCGCGCGGGCTGATGTCGCCGAATCCGGCCGCCCGCCAGACCTCCTCGCGCATCTCCACGATGACGGTGGAGGCGTCGGCCGCGTAGGGGTAGCCGTGCAGCTGCATGACGCCGTGCTCGGTCTCGGCGATCTCGAAGCGGAACGCGTCGAAGGGGAAGTCGGCGGCGAGCCAGATGTAGCGGCAGCGGTGTTCGGTCACCTGGGGGCCGAACACCCGGGCGTACGCCGCCCGGGTGGCGCTGTGGACGCCGTCGGCGGCGATGACGAGGTCGTACTCGGCGGCGAGGACGTCCGGGTGGGGGGCCTCCGTGCGGAAGTCGATCCGTACGCCGAGGGAGCGGCAGCGGTCGTGCAGGATCTGCAGGAGCCGGCGGCGGCCGAGAGCGGAGAACCCGTGTCCGCCGGACCGGTGCGTGGTGCCCCGGCGCACTATGTCGATGTCGTCCCAGCTGACGAAGTCGCGCCGCAGGGCCTCGTGGACGGCCGGATCCGCGTGTTCGATGCCGCCGAGGGTCTCGTCCGACAGGACGACGCCGAAGCCGAAGGTCTCGTCCGGTGCGTTGCGTTCCCAGACGGTGACCTCCCTCGCCGGGTCCAGGCGCTTGAGCAGGACCGCCGCGTACAGCCCGCCGGGGCCGCCGCCGATGACGGCGATGCGCCGGGGCCGGCCGGCCGGGTGCGGCGGCCGCATGTCCGCCGCGGCCGGCCGCGCGATCGCCGGCGCCTTCGGGGCCGGCACTGCCGGGGTGGGCACGGCGGCTCACCTCCCCCGCCACTTGGGCGGGCGCTTCTCCGTGAAGGCCGCGTGGAACTCCGCGTAGTCCTCGCCGTTCATGAGCAGGGCCTGGGTCGAGGCGTCCAGCTCCACCGAGGCCGCCAGCGGCATGTCCAGCTCCGCCGTCAGCAGGGCCTTCGTCTGGGCGTGGGCCAGGGCGGGGCCGTCGGCCAGCCGCCGGGCCAGGGTCTGGGCGGCCTCGTCCGCCCCGCCCTCCTCCGTCAGCTCGCTGATCAGGCCGACGCGCTCGGCCTCGGGTGCCCGCACCTGGTCGCCGAGCATGAGCAGCCGGGTGGCGTGGCCGAGACCGACGACCCGGGGCAGCAGATACGCGGCGCCCATGTCGCCGCCGGACAGTCCGACCCGGGTGAAGAGGAAGGCGAAGCGCGCCGAGGGGTCCGCGATCCGGAAGTCGGCCGCGAGGGCGAGGACCGCGCCCGCCCCCGCCGCCACACCGTGCACCGCGGCGATCACCGGGAACGGGCACTCCCGGATCGCCCGGACGACCTGCCCGGTCATCCGGTTGAAGTCGAGCAGCTGGGCGGTGTCCATCGACAGCGTGGCCCCGATGATCTCGTCGACGTCGCCGCCGGAGCAGAAGCCGCGCCCCTCGCCGGCCAGTACCAGGGCCCGTACCGACCGCTCGCGGGACAGTTCGGCGAGCAGATCGCGCAGGTCGGCGTAGGCGCCGAAGGTCAGGGCGTTGAGTTTCTCGGGGCGGGCCAGGGTGACGGTGGCGACCCCGTCGTCGAGGCGGACCCGCAGATGTGCCCAGTCGTCGGTGTGGGCGGCCGAGCCGGTGAAGGGACTCATGACGTGCGGACTCCTTGGGGGCGTGCCGTACGTTGCTCTGCCTCATGAAGTTATCACTTGTTTGTGACTGTCGTCACGGGCACGCGACATGCCTGCGCCGACCGGCGGGGTGCCGCCACTTCCGCGGCCGGCCGGGTCACATCCGTCACGGATCGTCGACAGGGCGGTAACAAGGGGCCCCGGGCGGCGAGGCGAGGGGGCCGGCCGGGTAGGCCGCCCGTACCGGGGCCGAGGGGTCCCGGGCGAAGCCCGCCGACGGTCCTGAGGGGCGGGCCCGTACCATTTCCGTAGTCGAAAGCAGGACAGCCTGCTCCATGAACGGACTCGCCTTGCACGAACGCCCCGCCGACTCGGCCTCCTGGCGCATCGCGCTGCCGCACACCGCCGCCGCGGTGCCCGCGGCACGTGCCCTGGTGCGCACGGCCCTCACCGAGGTGGAGCACCTGGCCGACTGCGACACGGCGGAGCTGCTCACGGCCGAGCTGGTGGCCAACGCGGTGGAGCACACCGCCGGGCGCGGCCCGATAGAGCTGGTGGTGGAGCTGCTGCCGACCGGCTGCCAGGTCGAGGTGCACGACCCGGATCCGGCGCCGCCCGGCCATCTGACCCGGCCGGTGATCGAGGAGCCGGACCCGTGGCAGGAGGGCGGGCGCGGGCTGCTGCTGATCCGCGCCCTCAGCTCGTCCTGCGGGCACCGCCCCACCCCGTCGGGCAAGGCGGTGTGGTTCAGACTGCCTGTGATTCCCGCTCAGCGACGGCCGGCGTGACGTCGTCGGCCGGTGCCCCCGCGGCCGGCCGGGCCAGCGTGGAGTGCCGGCGGCCGTAGGCGACGTAGACCAGCAGGCCCACCACGAGGAACACGGCGAACTGCAGCCAGGTCCGCCAGCCGGTCTCGTACATCAGGTACAGGCAGAAAGCGACGCCGAGCAGCGGGGCCACCGGGTAGAGCGGCACCCGGAAGCTGCGGGTGAGGCCCGGTTCGCGGCGGCGCAGCGCCATCACCGCGATGTTGACGACGGCCATGATGGCGAGCGTGCCGATGGTGCACAGGTTCATCACGGCGTCGAGGGAGGCGAAGGCCGCCGGAACCGCGAAGACGACGGCGACGATCAGCGTGCCGGCCACCGGCGTAGACGTCCTCGGGGACACCTTCTCGAAGACGCGCGGGATCAGGCCGTCCCGGGACATCGACATCAGGATGCGGGTCTGGCCGTACATCACGGCGAGCACCACGGAGGCGATGGCGACGACCGCGCCGAAGGCGATGACACCGCCGCCGACGGTGGAGCCGGTGACCTGGTTGACGACGTAGGAGAGCGCCGCGGAGCGGCCGGCGACCTGGTCGCCGCCGATGGCACCGATGGCGGCGAGCGCGACGGCGCAGTAGAGCAGGGTGACCAGGCCCATGCAGACCAGGATCGCGATCGGGATGTCCCGGCGCGGGTTCTTGGCCTCCTCGCCGGCGGTGGTGATCGCGTCGAAGCCGATGTAGGAGAAGAACGCGGCGGTGGTGCCCGCGCCGATGCCGCCGAGGCCGGCCGGGGAGAACGGGGTGAGGTTGCCGTCCTTGAAGGCGCTGTAGCCGATCACGCAGAACGCGAGCAGGATCGCGAGCTTGACCGCGGCCATGGCGGCCGTCGCCCGGGCGCTCTCCCGCACCCCGCGCACCAGCAGCACCGAGGCCATGGCGATGACGATCACGGCCGGGAGGTTGACGACACCGCCGTCGCCCGGACCCGCGGACAGCGCGGCCGGCAGCTGCCAGCCGGTGAGGCTGTGCAGCAGCTCGTTGACGTACTGGCTCCAGCCGACCGCGACGGCCGAGATCGAGATGCCGTACTCCAGCAGCAGGCACCAGCCGACGAGGAAGGCGGTGGACTCGCCGAGGCCGGCGTAGGCGAAGGAGTACGAGGAGCCGGAGACCGGGATCGCGCCGCCCAGCTCCGCGAAGGAGAAGGCGGTGAAGACGCAGGTCAGCGCGGCGAGGACGAAGGAGACGACGACGGCCGGGCCGGCCTGGGCGACCGAGTCGGAGAGGCCGACGAAGATGCCGGTGCCGACGATGGCGCCGACGCCGAAGCAGATGAGCTGGAAGAGGCCCATGGTGCGCTTCAGGCCGTGTCCCTCGCGGTCGGCGCCGGATTCGGCGACGAGCAGGTGCGGGGACTTGATGCGGGGAGCGGGCATGCGGGTGGTGCTCGATTCTGGTGGTGCGGGCGCCTGTCGTAGCGGCGCGGCGACGGCACCGGAAGGGGTGGCTCCGGGCCGCCGGTCAGGATAATGCCTGGTGGCGCGGGTCAGGCAAGGCTTTCGCGGCCGAGTGTGGCGACCAGCACCGCCTTGATGGTGTGCAGGCGGTTCTCGGCCTCGTCGAAGACGACCGAGTGGGCGGACTCGAAGACCTCGTCCGTGACCTCCAGCGATCTCAGCCCGTGCGTCTCGTGGATCCACTGCCCCACCGCGGTGCCGAGGTCGTGGAAGGCCGGCAGGCAGTGCAGGAACTTCACGTCCGGGTTGCCGGTGGCGCGCAGGACGTCCATGGTCACGGCGTAGGGGGCGAGGGCGGCGATCCGCTCGTCCCACACCTCGACGGGTTCCCCCATGGAGACCCAGACGTCGGTGGCGACGAAGTCGGCGCCCGCGACGCCCTCGGCGACGTCCTCGGTGAGGGTGACGCGGGCACCGCTCGCGGCGGCCAGCGCCCGGGCGCGGTCGACGATCTCCTGGGCGGGCCAGTAGCTCTTCGGGGCGACGATCCGTACGTCCATGCCGAGCAGGGCGCCGGTGACCAGGTAGGAGTTGCCCATGTTGAAGCGGGCGTCGCCGAGGTAGGCGAAGGCGGTCTCCCGCAGCGGCCTGGCGCTGTGCTCGGTCATCGTGAGCACGTCGGCCAGCATCTGGGTGGGGTGCCAGTCGTCGGTGAGGCCGTTGTAGACGGGCACGCCGGCGTGGGCGGCCAGCTCCTCGACCTTGTCCTGGCTGTCGCCCCGGTACTCGATGGCGTCGTACATCCGGCCCAGCACGCGGGCGGTGTCCTTCACCGACTCCTTGTGCCCGATCTGCGACCCGGACGGGTCGAGGTAGGTCGTGTGGGCGCCCTGGTCGGCCGCGGCGACCTCGAACGCGCAGCGGGTGCGCGTCGAGGTCTTCTCGAAGATCAGCGCGATGTTCCGCCCGCGCAGGTACCGCTTCTCGGTCCCGGCCTTCTTGGCGGCCTTCAGCTCCGCGGCCAGCTCGACCAGGCCGCGGAACTCCTCCTCGGTGAAGTCCAGCTCCTTGAGGAAGTGGCGGCCGGCGAGGGCGGTCGGGACTGTCGCCATGGCGGGCGCTCCGTATGTCGACTACAGGGGACCCTGGAAGTCTATACGATCCTTCACATTTATATACGGCGACCTGTCGTCGGCCACCTGCGGTTATACGGCGTCCCGCTCCACGGGACAGCTCATGCACCGGGGACCGCCCCGGCCCCGGCCCAGCTCGCTGCCCGGGATCTCGATCACCTCGATGCCCTGCTTGCGCAGATGGGTGTTGGTGGTGGAGTTCCGCTCGTAGGCGACGACGACACCCGGTTCCACGGCGAGGACGTTACAGCCGTCGTCCCACTGCTCGCGTTCGGCGGCGTGCACGTCCTGGGTGGCGGTCAGCACCCGGATCTCGCCGAGGCCGAGCGCGGCGGCGATCGCCCGGTGCATGTGCTCCGGTGGGTGGTCGGTGACCTTCAGTTCCTGGTCACCGGCCCCCGCCTCGATGGTGTACGAGCGGAGCATGCCGAGCCCGGCGTACTGGGTGAAGGTGTCACCGTCGACCATGGTCATCACCGTGTCGAGGTGCATGAAGGCCCGCCGCTTGGGCATGTCGAGCGCGACGATGGTGCGCGCGGAACCGGCCGCGAACAGCTTGTGCGCCAGCATCTCCACGGCCTGCGGGGTCGTGCGCTCGCTCATCCCGATCAGCACGGCGCCGTTGCCGATGACCAGGACGTCGCCGCCCTCGATCGTGGAGGGGTAGTCGGCCTGCCCGCGGGACCAGATGCGGAACGATTCCTCACGGAAGAGCGGGTGGTGCCGGTAGATCGCCTCGAAGTGGACGGTCTCGCGCTGCCGGGCGGGCCAGCGCATGGCGTTGATGGAGACGCCGTCGTAGATCCACGCCGAGGTGTCGCGGGTGAACAGGTGGTTGGGCAGCGGGCGCAGGAGGAAGTCGTCCAGGTCCATGACGTGGAAGCGGACGGAGGCCGGTTCCGCGTGGGCGGCGAGGAACTCCCGCTTGGTCATGCCGCCGACCAGGGCCTCGGCCAGCTCGTCCGGGGTCAGCCGGTCGAAGGCGGCGCGCAGGTGGTCGGTGGCGAGGGGCCCGTACTCCTTCTCGTCGAAGACCCGGTCCAGGACGAGCGTGCGGGCCTCGGGGAGGGCCAGGGTCTCGGCGAGCAGATCCCCGAAGAGATGGACGGCCACCCCGCGGTCGCGCAGCACGTCGGCGAACCCGTCGTGCTCGGCGCGCGCCCGGCGCACCCAGAGCACGTCGTCGAAGAGGAGGGCGTCCTTGTTGCTGGGGGTGAGCCTTTTGAGCTCTAGGTCCGGCCGGTGCAGTATGACGCGGCGCAGCCGCCCGGCCTCGGAGTCGACATGGAATCCCATGCCTCCATCCTGACCACCGGACCCCCGCTTGACCCTCAGCTCGCCCGTTTTCGCGTCCAACCGTTCTCGTCTCCACGACGACGTCCCCCCGTTCTCGTCTCCACGACGACGTCCCCCCGTTCTCGTCTCCGTGACGACCTCCACGCGTTCTCGTCTCCATGACGAAAGGGGCGTGCGGGACGGGCCCGCCCGGGGGACGGCGGCCCGGAAGCGCTCCGGAAGCGGGCGGTGGCTGTCCGCGGAAGCGGGAACGGGACTTAGCTGGGGACGTGACCAGTTCAGCCGACGCCGGTCGGCCCCAGCGCCGGCCCCCGCTCGTCCACACCGCGCAGGAACGACTCGACCACCGACAGGTCGGTCCGCTCCAGATCGCCGGCGCGCAGGACGACGCGCAGCTCGGGGCAGACCGCGGGATCCAGGCCGAGGCTGCGGGTGAAGGTCTCGACGACGAGCAACAGCAGCTGGGTGCGGTCGAGTTCGACCAGGCGGGACAGGCCGGCGCCGATCAGCGGTATCGCCACCGGCTTGAACAGGCCGTGCCGGGCGACCGCGGGCCACAGCCGCTCCAGGCTCAGCCGCAGGTCCGCCGGGGCGGACCGGGCGCGCAGGTCGTTGCCGAGCCGGGAGTAGGCGAGGGCGAAGACCCGGCGGCC
>NZ_WWJT01000357.1 GCF_009865385.1 Streptomyces sp. SID486
GGGCGTGGCCGGTCAGGACGGGCGTGGCCGGTCAGGACGGGCGTGGCCGGTCAGGACGGGCGTGGCCGGTCAGGACGGGCGAGGCCGGTCAGGAGGGGCGTGGTGGTCCGGCCCACCCGAGGGACCGTTCCACGGCCCGCTGCCAGTTCGCGTACTCCGCCTCCCGCCGCTCGGCATCCATGTCGGGCAGCCACTGGGCGGCCCGGTGCCAGTTGCGCCGCAGCACCTCCAGGTCGGGCCAGTAGCCGGCGGCGAGTCCGGCCGCGTACGCGGCGCCCAGGGAGACCGTCTCGGCGACCATGGGCCGTACCACGGGCACGTCGAGCACATCGGCCACGAACTGCATGAGCAGGTTGTTCGCGGTCATGCCCCCGTCCACCTTGAGCTGCTGCAGGGAGACCGAGGAGTCGGCGTTCATGGCGTCGACGACCTCCCGTGTCTGCCATCCCGTGGCCTCCAGCACGGCACGTGCCAGATGTCCCTTGGTGATGTACGAGGTGAGGCCGACGATGACCCCGCGGGCGTCGCTGCGCCAGCGGGGGGCGAACAGACCTGAGAAGGCGGGGACGATGTAGGCGCCGCCGTTGTCCGCCACCGTCCGCGCCAGCGTCTCGATCTCCGGGGCGCTGCTGATCAGGCCGAGCCGGTCACGGAACCACTGCACGAGGGCGCCGGTGACGGCTATCGACCCCTCCAGCGCGTAGCACGGCGGCTGGTCGCCGATCTGGTACGCGACGGTCGTGAGCAGCCCGTGCCGGGACCGCACGACGTCGGTGCCCGTGTTGAGCAGCAGGAAGCTGCCCGTGCCGTAGGTGCACTTGGCCTCGCCCGGGGAGAAGCAGGTCTGGCCGAAGAGGGCGGCCTGCTGGTCGCCCAGGGCGGCCGTGAGGGAGACACCCGGCAGCAGCGACCGTGCCTCGCCGTACAGCTCGGCGGACGAGCGGATCTCCGGCAGCATCGCGCGGGGCACCCCGAAGAAGTCCAGCAGTTCGTCGTCCCAGGTGAGGGTGCGGATGTTCATCAGCATCGTGCGGCTGGCGTTGGTGGCGTCGGTGATGTGCAGCCCGTTGTCGGTGCCCCCGGTGATGTTCCAGATCAGCCAGCTCTCGATCGTTCCGAACAGCACCTCGCCGTCCTTGGCGCGCTGCTCGACCCCCTTGACGTGGTCGAACAGCCAGCGGATCCGCAGTGCCGAGAAGTAGGTGGAGGGCGGCAGCGCGCACCGTTGCAGGAAGAACTCCTCGCCGGGCCGCCGGACGAGGTCCTCGACCAAGTGCGCGGTACGGGTGTCCTGCCAGACGATCGCCCGGCCCACCGGGGCACCGGTCCGCCGGTCCCAGAGCACGGTCGTCTCGCGCTGGTTGGCCAGACCGATGGCGGCGACCTGCCCCGCGTCGGCGCCCGCGCCCGACAGGGCCTCGGGAACCACGCGCCGCAGGTTCTGCCAGATCTCGACGGCGTCGTGCTCCACCCAGCCGGGCCGGGGGAAGTGCTGCTCGTGCTCCCTCTGCGCCACCGAGACCAGCCGCCCGCGGTGGTCGAACAGGATGCACCGGGTCGAGTTGGTGCCCTGATCGACGGACATCACATACCGTTCAGCCATGATCGGGTCTGCCTTCCGACGGGTCGATGGGCGGCTGTCCTGGCCTACCAGCGGGCGGCTCCCAGGTCTCTGGAGATCGCCCGGGCGGCTTCACGGATCAGACCGATCAGACCGGCACGGGGATGGTTCTGGCTGTCGGAGATCCGCTCGACCGGCCCGGACAGCCCGACGGCGCCCACGACGAGACCGCCGTGCCCCCGGATCGGCGCGGCGATCCCGGCCTCGCCCATGCTCATCTCCTGGATCTCGGCGGCCCACCCGACCTCCCGGACCGCCGCGAGCGCCCGGGCGAGCTGCTCGGGGTCGACCAGCGTGTGCCGGGTGTACGCCTCCAGCTCCCCCTCGGTGGTCGCGGTCCCGTAGGCGAGCAGCACCTTGCCGAGCGAGGAGGCGTGCAGGGGCAGCAGCGCGCCCACGTCCAGGGTCTGGAAGGTGTCGTCGGGCCGGAAGACGTGGTGGACGATGAGGACCTGGCCCTCCAGCGGCGTGCCCAGGCGCACCGCCTCCCCGCTGCGGGCGGCCAGCGCGTCGGCCCAGTTGAGGGAGCGCGAGCGCAGCTCGTTGACGTCCAGGTAGCTGGTGCCCAGATGCAGCAGGGCGGCTCCGAGCTGGTACTTCCCGGTCGCCGCGTCCTGCTCCACGAAGTCCACGTGCTGGAGTGTGCGCAGGATGCCGTGGGCGGTGCCCTTCGCCAGCCCGAGGGAGGCCGCCACCTCGCCGAGCCCCAGTCGGCGGGGCCCACCGGCGAGCAGACGCAGGATCGCCGCCGCCCGTTCGATCGACTGGACTGGGCCGGCCATGAGGCGAGCCTATTACCGCCGCGCGGGCTTCGCCCCACGGAGCCGGTGGACCGCCTCGGCACGGGCCCGTTCGGTAATGCCGACCCCCGTTCATTGACCCGCCCGATTTGTCTCCATAGCTTGCTCTGAGGCACGGAACGCGCCGAGTCACGGCGCCGGACCGGCAGCACACACCAGGAGAGAACATGGTGGCACAGCTCAACACGCTGCTTCGGGCGGCATACGAACACGTGTGTCCGGTGCCGCCCGTCGCCGGTGCCGTCTCGGTGGTGCGCCGGCGGGTGGCGGCACTCCTGACCGACTGGAGCGTGTGTCCGGAGATCGTGGAGGACTCGCTGCTGGTGGTGTCGGAGCTGGTCACCAACGCGATCGTGCACGCCCGGCCGCCCGCCGAGCTACGGATTTCCTGGGTGCGCGGCGCGGGCTGCCGCACCCTGCGGATCGAGGTCACCGACGCGGGGACGGCGCTGACGGCGGGCCGATCCCTCGTCGGTATCGACCCGGACGAGCACGGCCGGGGCGAGGCGATCGTCCACGCCCTGGCGACGTCTCACGGCATACGGGTCCACGCGGGCGGAGTGACCCGCTGGGCGGAACTCGCGGTGGCCTGAGCGGCCACGGTGCCGAGCCACGCAGCCGCCCACCGGACGCCGTGGTGCCGAGCCGGGCACACGGTCTCCGTGGCGCGGAGCTATGCCCGCGCGGTGGACGCCGTGGTCGGCAGCCGGGCCCCCGGGTCGGACGGGGCGCGGACCGGGCCCTCCTCGGCCCGCTTGCGGAGTAGCAGCAGGGCGGCGTCGTCGTGCAGCCGGCCGCCCACGTGGGCCAGCAGTTCGTCGTGGAGTGCGCGAAGCGTGCGCGCGGGCTCTTCGGACGCGTGGCGGGCCACACCCTCGGCCAGCGGATAGAACTCCCGGGCGTGGTCACGGGCCTCGATGACCCCGTCGGTGTAGAGCAGCAGCTGGTCTCCCACCGCGAGGGGCAGCCGCTGCAGACCCGGGACCTGGCCCGAGAGGGCGCGCAGCCCGAGCGGTGGAGCAGGACGGGCGGCCTCCACCGTGACGATCTCCCCGGCCGCGGATATCAGCAGCGGAGGCGCGTGTCCGCAGTTGACGATCTCCAGGTCTCCCGAGCCGGTGTATCCGGCGACCACGGCGGTGACGAAGTCGTCCGGGCCGAGGTTGCGCGCCAGGCTCCGCTCGATCCGGTCGACGACGGTGAGCAGGTCGGGCTCGTCGTAGGCGGCCTCACGGAAGACGCCGAGGACGAGCGCTGCGGTACCCACGGCCGGCAGCCCCTTGCCGCGCACGTCACCCACGATCAGCCGGATGCCGTGCGGAGTGGGCACCAGGGCGTACAGGTCCCCACCGATCCGGGCCTCCGCGGCTGCGGCGCTGTAACGGACGGCCACCTGGAACGGGCCGACGGTCTCCGGGACGGGCTGGAGCAGCGCCTGCTGGGCGGCCTCCGCGACCGAGCGGACGGCCGCGAGGACCCGCTCACGGCGGCCACGCATCGCGCTGGCCAGGCAGCTCGCGGCGGTGACGGCCAGCAGGGCGGACACCACGGCCGCCGGTTCGCGGGCGGGGGCCGCGTGCCCGATGCCCAGCGCCGTGCCCAGTGCCGCCGCGAGGAGGCCGACGAAGACGACACCGCGCGGGCCGTTGGTGGCCGCCGCCAGCGCGGGGCCGGCCGCCAGCAGCGGCAGCCACGGCATCCCCGCCCCGGTGGCGACGTCGACGAGCACGACGACGGCGACGACGAGAAGGGGAAGCAGAGGCGTTCCCACGACCGCCTGCCCGGCGGCCCGCCGGCGTGCCGGTACCGGGACGCGGGCGGCCCGTCGCCCGGACAGCCGCCTCGGTGTGTGGTCGCCACCATGGTCTCGGGGCTGGCTCATGTCGTGTCCGCTGTCCTCGCCTGTAGGGGGTGCACACCCGGAATGTCTGTTTCGTCAAGGAAACGGGCCGGGTGAGGGCGGCCACAAGGAGCGGATTTTCAGATAGTGAGCGACATTCCCCGGGTCACCCGGCTCGCGATCGGCAGGAGCTGGCTCCGGATCTCCTGGATCCGGTCCCGCCGCTCCACCGGGAGGGAGACGCCGAGCGAGCCGGGCGTGTCCCCGCGGTAGACGGGCACGGCGACGCACACGGTGCCGAGCGCGTACTCCTCCAGGTCCGTGACGGCCGGTGCCAGGGGCGGCGCGTCCAGCCGGCGGAGCAGTTCGGGGAGGCTCGTGATCGTCCGTGGTGTGAGGTCGGCGAGGTGGTGCCTGGACAGGTACTCGCGGCGCGCCTCCTCGTCCAGCTCGCGCAGCACGGACTTGCCGAGAGCGGTGGCATGGCCCGCGTCCTCGAAACCCACCCAGAGGTCCACGCGCGGCGCCCGGGGGCCGTCCACGATCTCGGCGACCCTGATCTCGCCGTCCTCGTAGAAGGTGAGGTAGGCGGCGGTGCACAGTTCGTCCCGCAGGGCCGCCAGCGCCGGGCGCACCCGGCTGAGCAGCGTCTGGGTGCCGCCCGCGGTGTGCAGGGTGCCCACCCTGTCACCCAGGACGAAGCCGCCGTCCCCCAGTTTCCGCACGTAGCCGTCGTGCAGGAGGGTGCGCAGCAGGTGGTAGGCGGTCGCCAGGGGCAGCCCGGTCTCGCGCGCCAACTGCTTCGCCGGCGCACCGTTCTCGTGCGCGCTCACCGCCTCCAGCAGCCGCAGGGCCCGCTGCACGGACGTGATGAGGGTGGGGCCGTCCCGAGCACCCATAGGCCCAGGTTGCCCCTGCCACCCGGCCCCGGCAAGGCGGAGCCGGCACCGGCCGCGCCACCGGTCCCCACGACACCCCGGCCACCGGTCCCCACGACACCCCGGCCACCGGTCCCCACGACACCCCGGCCGCCGGTACCTGTGCGGCACGGCCACCGGTACCTGTGCGGCACGGCCACCGGTACCTGCGCGGCACGGCCGCCGGTCACACGGGTCGTGCGGCCGCCGGTCACACGGGTCGTGCGGCGGCCGGTCACGCGGGTCGTGCGGCGGTCGGCGGGGTCGTCCGGGAAGGTGCCGTGGCCGGCCGCCGGGCCCTCGTCAGTGGCGCGTGGTGGCGATGCTCACCGCGTTGGCCGCCACCACCGCCCCGATCCCCGCCCACTCCGCGCCGCCGAGGTCCTGCCCCAGGACCACCCGGCCGACGACGGCCGCCAGCACCGGGTTGACGCTCATGAACAGGCCGAACGTCTGCGCCGGCACATGGCGCAGCGTCAGCAGGTCGGTCAGGTACGGCACGGCCGAGGAGAGGACACCGGCGGCCACGGCGCACAGCACGGCACGGGCCGTCGGCGGATGGGAGAGCGCGAGGACGACGCCGACGGGCAGGAAGGCCACGGCGGACACGGCGGAGGCCGCCGCCGCGCCCTGCGCGCCCGGGACGCGCCGTCCGACGGTCCGGTTGAGCAGGATGTAGGACGCCCAGCAGCAGGCGGCGACCAGGCCGAGGCCCATTCCGGTGTAGTCGGCGGAGGGGCGAGGACGCAGCAGGACCACGACCCCGGCCGCGGCCAGTACCGCGCACCCGGCGTCCAGCCGGCGCCGGGACGCGGCCAGCGCGATCGTGAGCGGCCCCAGGAACTCCAGCGTCACGGCGAGGCCCAGGCCGATCCGGTCGACGGCACTGTAGAGGCTGAGGTTCATCGTGCCGAACACGCCGCCCAGCAGCAGCACCGGCCACCACTGCGCCCAGGTGAAGCCGCGTGGCCGGGGCCGGGCCACCGCCAGAAGCACGAGCGCGGCGACGTACTGCCGTACCGCCACCACGCCCAGCGGGCCGAGGACCGGGAAGGCCAGCGCGCCCACGGCGGCGCCGGTCTGGTTGGACAGCCCGCTGCCGGCCATGGCGGCCACCGCGGCCGTCCGCCGGGAGCCGGGCCCGCGCGCGGGACCCGCCACCGGCACGGACCCGGACGCGGCCGGGAGTTCGAGAGCTCGTCGCATGCGACCGAGCGTGCGCCGCGCTCACCCTTGCGCAAAATGCATGAACCAGTCGATCTATACGATCAGCGTATGCACGACATCGACCTGCGGCAGCTTCGCTGTCTGGTGGCCATCGCGGACGAGGGCACCTTCACCGACGCGGCGATCGCGCTCGGCGTCTCCCAGGCAGCTGTCTCCCGCGCCCTGGCCGCCCTCGAACGCTCGCTGGGGGTACGGCTCCTGAGGCGCACCTCCCGCGAGGTGACCCCCACCCCCACCGGGCTGCGCGTGCTGGCCCAGGCCCGGCGGGTCCTCGCGGACGTGTCCGACCTGGTCCGCGAGGCCACCTCCGGGCGCACCCGGCTGCGCGTGGGGTACGCCTGGTCGGCGCTGGGCCGGCACACGGTCGCCTTCCAGCGGCGCTGGAGCGCGGCCCACGCGGACACGGACCTGTACCTGGTACGGGTCAACTCGCCGTCCGCCGGACTAGCCGAGGGCGCCTGTGATCTCGCCGTCGTGCGCCGGGCGCCGGACGACCGGCGCTTCGGCAGCGCCATCGTCGGGCTGGAGCGCCGGCTGTGCGCGCTCGCCGCCGACGACCCGTTGGCCCGGCGCCGCTCCGTGCGGCTGGCCGACCTCACCGACCGGCTCCTGCTCGTGGACCGCCGTACCGGCACGGCCACCCCCGGGCTGTGGCCGCCGGGAGCGGGTCCGGCCACCGAGGAGACGCATGACGTGGACGACTGGCTGACCGTCATCGCCTCGGGACGCGGTATCGGAGTGACGGCCGAGGCGACCGCGCACCAGTACCCGCGGCCCGGTGTCGTCTACCGGCCGGTGCGCGACGCCGAACCCGTCGCCGTCCGCCTCGCCTGGTGGCGCGAGGACCCGCATCCGTCGCTCCAGGCGGCGCTGGAGCTGATCACCGACCTGTACCGGAGCGGCTGACGCGGCACACCGCGCCCCGGACGGCCGCCCGGCCGGGGCCACCCGCAGCACCGGGTCCGCCTCCCACCGTGCCGGGGCCACTTCGCCGTACGGGGTCCGCCTCTCACCGCGCCGGGGCCACCCCGCCGTACCGGGTCCGCCTCTCGTCGTGCCGGGGCCACTTCGCCGTACCGGGTCCGCCTCCCACGGTGCCGGGGCCACCCCGCCGTACCGGGTCCGCCTTCCGCCCTGCCGGGTCCGCCCGCCGTACCGGGACCCTTCCCGCCCTGCCGGGGTGCTCCCGGGGCGTCCGCCCGGCGTACCGGCCCGCGCACGGACCCGGCGCCGATGCCCCCCCCGGCGCCTACCGTCCAGTAATATCCGGCGGCAGGCCACCCGAGGAGGAACCGTGTCCCGGTCCGAACGCTCACCCCTGCTCCTGGCCGGCCTGCTGGCCGCCGCCGGGGTCGCCCACTTCGCCGCCCCGCGGCAGTTCGACGCGCTCATCCCCCGCGTGCTGCCGGGCTCGCCGCGCACCTGGACGTACGGCAGCGGTGTCGTCGAGCTGGTCCTCGCCGGCGCCGTCGCGGCGCCTCGCACGCGCGTGCCGGCCGCGAAGGCGGCGGCGGCCTTCTTCGTCGGGGTCTTCCCGGCCCACATCCAGATGGCCGTGGACTGGCGCCACCGCCCGGCGCCGCTCAGGGCGGCCGCCCTCGCCCGGCTCCCCCTCCAGGTGCCGCTCGTGCTGTGGGCGCGCGGAGTGGCCCGGAACGGAAAGGGGCGGTCATGACCGGTCGCATCGCCGTCGGGGACAGGGTCGAGGACTTCGCCCTGGCCGACGAGTCCGGCACCGTCCGCCGGCTCACCGGTCTGCTGGCCGACGGGCCCGTCGTGCTCTTTTTCTACCCCGCCGCCCTCAGCCCCGGCTGCACCGCCGAGGCCTGCCACTTCCGCGACCTCGCCGCGGAATTCGCGGCGGTCGGCGCCCGGCCGGTCGGGATCAGCGGGGACACCGTCGACAAGCAGCAGGAGTTCGCCGGCCGGCACGGCCTCGGCATGCCGCTGCTCTGCGACACCGACGGTACGGTCCGCGAGCGGTTCGGCGTCCGGCGCGGCTTCTCGCCGGTCCCCACCAAGCGCGTCACGTTCGTGATCGCCCAGGACCGTACCGTCCTGGAGATCGTCCGCAGCGAACTGCGCATGAACAGCCACGCCGACCGGGCTCTGGCCGCCCTGCGCGCCCACCGGGGGTGAGCCGGAAGGCCCCGCGGCTTGATGCGCCGGGCCAATCGGAACATCCTTGGGCATATGGAGCCTGTCGCCGCCGTGGCGGTCCTCGATGCGCTGGGCAGGGTGACCGGGTGGAGCGAGGGCGCGCGGCTGCTCACCGGCCACCGGGCCGACGACGTCGTGGGCCGGCCGGCGGCGGACCTGCTGGCCGACGGCGTCGCCGACGCCACGATCACCGCGCACTCGGGGATCATCGTCCTGCGGCACCGGGACGGCTACCGGATCGAGGTGCCCGTGACCGCCTGCCCGGTCACCGACGCCGGCGGAACCCACACCGGCTACGTCGTCACGGCCGACCAGCCCGAAACCAGGCTGGCCGCCCAGGCGTTCGACCAGGCGTCCATGTCCATGTCGGTGTTCGACCTCCAGCAGCGCTACCTGCGCGTCAACGACGCCGCCTGCAAGGTGATGGGCGTGTCCGAGGTCGCGCTGAACGGCCGTTTCTTCCCGGACACCGTGGGGGACGCCGACTACCACCACGGCTTCCTGCACCACCTCCGCGAGGTCGCCGAGACCGGCCGGCCCGTCCGCTACGAGAGCTTCGCCAGGGCTCCCGCCCTGAACCGGGAACACCTGTGGAGCATCGAGATGTGGCCCCTGCGCGCCGGCTCCGGCGAGGTGACCGCCGTCGGTATCGCCGCCTTCGACAACACCGAGCAGTACTGGGCCCGGCGCCGTCTCGCCCTCCTCAACGAGGCCGCCACCGGCATCGGCACCACCCTGGACGTCGTCCGCACCGCGGAGGAACTGATCGAACTCCTCGTCCCGAGCTACGCCGACTTCGTCAGCGTCGACCTGCTCGACTGGGTGCTCGGCGCGGAGGAGCCGCCGGCCCTGCCGGACGCCGGTGTCGAGCTGCGCCGGGTCGCGCACGGCTCCGCCCGTCCCGGCAACCCCGGGGCCGCCCTGCGCATCGGCGAACCCCACGTCTACCGTCCGGCCCTGCCGCCGGCGCGCGCCCTGCGCGAGGGGCGGGCGGTGGTCAGCCAGGCCGGCGAGCCCGAGTTCGTCGAATGGCTCGCGGAACGCAACGCACGCTCACCCGAGGGAAGCCCCTACCGCAAGGGCGTCCACTCCATGGTCGCGGTCCCCCTCCTCGCGCGCGGCACCACCCTGGGCGTGGCGGTCTGCGTCCGCATGGCCCACCCGGACGCCTTCGGCGCCGACGACGCCGTGTTCGCCGAGGAACTCGCCAGCCGCGCCGCCGTCTGCGTCGACAACGCCCGGCGGTTCGCCCGCGAACGCTCCACCGCCCTCGCCCTCCAGCGCAGCCTGCTCCCGCGCGGTCTGCCCAAGCAGGCCGCGGTCGAGGTCGCCCACCGCTATCTGCCGTGCGGTTCGGTGGCCGGCATCGGCGGCGACTGGTTCGACGTGATCCCGCTCTCCGGCGGCCGGGTCGGCCTGGTCGTCGGAGACGTCGTGGGCCACGGCATCCAGTCGTCGGCGACCATGGGCCGGCTGCGCACGGCCGTGCGCACCCTCGCCGACGTCGACCTGCCCCCCGACGAACTCCTCACCCACCTCGACGACCTGGTCACCCATCTCGCGGGCGACGGCAGCGGGGAGGAGATCGCCGAACTCGGCGCGACCTGCCTGTACGCCGTGTACGACCCCATCTCCCGCCGTCTCTCCCTGGCCGCCGCCGGCCACCCGCCGCCCGCCGTCATCCTGCCGGACGGCACCGCCGAACTCGTTCCCATGACCGCCGGGCCACCGCTCGGTGTCGGCGGTCTGCCGTTCGAGGCCACGGAACGCGAACTGCCCGAGGGCTCGGTCGTCGCCCTCTTCACCGACGGGCTGATCGACTACCGCGACCAGGACCTCGACGGTGCCGCCGACGAACTGCTCCGGGCCTTCCGCGCACCCGCCGGGTCCCTGGACACCCTGTGCGACAACGTCCTCAACGCCGTCCTGCCGGACCCGCCGGGCGACGACGTGGCCCTGCTCCTCGCGCGCACCCGGGCCCTCGGCGCCGACCGCGTCGCCACCTGGGACGTCCCGCCCGACCCCGCCGAGGTCGCCGTCGTCCGGCAGGCGGCCACCGAGCAACTCGCCGCGTGGGGACTGGCGGAGGCGTCCTTCGTCACCGAACTCGTGGTGAGCGAACTCGTCACCAACGCGATCCGCTACGGCGAAGCGCCCATCCAGCTGCGCCTCATCCGCGACCGCGCCCTCATCTGCGAGGTCGCCGACGCGAGTTCCACCTCCCCGCACCTGCGCCGGGCGCACGCCTACGACGAGGGCGGCCGGGGACTGCTGCTCGTCGCCCAGCTCACCCAGCGCTGGGGCAGCCGGCAGACCGCCGCGGGCAAGACCATCTGGGCCGAACAGCCGCTGCCCGACGCCTGACCACGGGACGGTTCCGCAGCCTGCGACGATGCCCGCCCGGGGACCAGGTGTCACTCCCGCGAGGCGTCGGCGGCGACGTCGTAGAGGTCGAAGACGATGCCGAGGTGGTCGTCACTCCCGCGAGGCGTCGGCGGCGACCTGCGCGAGCGTGCGCCCGGTGCGCGCCGAGCGGGCCCGGCGGGGATCCGGGGTGCCGTGCCCCTCCGACCGCGCCGGCCCCTTGCGCACCAGCAGCCAGGCATCCTCCTCGTCCGTGCCGCCGCGGAAGCGGGTGAGGGCGTACTCGCCGTGCAGCTTGGTGCCGTGCAGCCGGAAGGTGGCGTGCCCCCGCTCCAGGGACTCGGCGAAGTCCACGGGGTGCCCCCGGCGGTCGTGGCTGAGCGGTTCGTACGTCCCGTGGTCCCACACGATCACGGTGCCTCCGCCGTACTCGCCCTTCGGGATGACGCCCTCGAAGTGCTCGTACTCCAGCGGATGGTCCTCCGTCGGCACCGCCAGCCGCTTGTCCGCCGGATCGCCGGACGGCCCCTTGGGGACCGACCAGGACTTCAGGACGTCGCCGACCTGGAGCCGGAAGTCGAAGTGCATCCGGCGCGCGTCGTGGATCTGCACCACGAACCGGGGTTCCCCGCCGCCGTCCTCCGGTGCCTGCCCCGACGGCTCGTGGGTCCGCTCGAAGTCGCGCTTGCCGCGGTACGTCCGCAGCCGGTCCTCCGCTGCCACGTGCGGGCTCCTTCCCTGCGTCCTGCTCACGCGCTCACGCGCACCCGCGTCCTGCTCACGCGCATGCGTGATACGCACGCGCGCGTCCTGCTTGCGCGCGCCCGCGTCCACGAGCGCGCGCGTGCTGGCTGACACGCACCGGGTGCCGCCGGTCCGCGTCCGCCGACGCGCCCCCGGGTACCCCGGAGCCGGTCGTTCAGCCCGCGACTCCGTCCAGCTCCGCCATCGCGTCGTCCGGCAGCTCCAGGCTCGCCGCGGCGATGTTCTCCCGCAGGTGGGCGGGGGAGGAGGTGCCGGGGATCAGCACGATGTTCGGGGAGCGGCGCAGCAGCCAGGCCAGTGCCACCTGCTGCGGGGAGGCCGCGAGGCGCGCGGCGGTCTTCGCCAGCGCCCCGGACTGCAAGGGGGTGAACCCGCCCAGCGGGAAGTAGGGCACGAAGGCGATGTTCTCCGCCGCCGTGCGCGCCAGCAGCGCGTCGTCCCGCCGGTTCGCCAGGTTGTACAGGTTCTGCACCGTCACCACGGGCGCGATCCCGAGGGCCTCGTCCAGCTGGGCGGCCGACGCGGTGCTCAGCCCGAGGTGCCGGATCAGCCCCTGCTCCCGCAGTTCGGCCAGCGCGCCGAACTGGTCGGCGACGGAGTCCTCGTTCGGGGTGTCCATGTCGCCCAGCCGCAGATTGACCACGTCCAGGGTGTCCACGCCGAGGTTGCGCAGGTTGTCGTGGACCTGCGCCCGCAGGTCCACGGGGTGCCGGGAGACGATCCAGCTGCCGTCGGCTCCCCGCCGCGCCCCGACCTTGGTGATCAGGCGCAGGCCGTCCGGGTAGGGGTGCAGGGCCTCCTTGATGATCTCGTTGACGACGACCGGGCCGTAGAAGTCGGCCGTGTCGATGTGCGTGATGCCCGCCTCCACCACCGCCCGCAGCACCGCGACCGCGGCGTCCCGGTCCCGCGGCGGGCCGAAGACGCGCGGCCCGGCCAGCTGCATGGCGCCGTATCCCACGCGGGTCAGGGTCAGTCCCGTGGCGGGGGTGACGGTGCCGCCGAGCTGTGCAGTCATGTCGTACCTCTCAGGATGTCGGACCCCGGTCCCTCCCGGCGGCCTCGGTGCCCAGCCTGCGCCCGGCCGGCCCGGCACGGCAGTGCCCCCGCGATCCCGGGAGTGACAGGGCCAGGCAGCCGGCCGGGGGCAGAACTCCTCGTGCGTCTCCGGGCCACGGCCGGGTCACCGCCGGGCCGCGGCCGAGCCACCACCGGCCACCGCCGGGCCGCGGCCGAGCCACCACCGGCCACCGCCGCGCCGCGGCCGGGCCACCGCCGGGCCAAAGCCGGGCCCCTCCCGACACCGGCCCCGCTGCGGCAGCCCGCAAGTCCGCCCCGGTGTCCACCGGCCGGTAACCGTCAGCCGTGTCCCTGCCTGTGCGCCCGTCGGCCGGTATCCGTCGGCCGGCATCCGTCGGCCGTGTCCGTGCCTGTGCGCCCGCCGGGCTCACCGATAGGGTGAGCGGTGATCAACCGGACGAGCACCGGAGGGCGCATGACGGCGGACGGGACGGTCAGCAGCGGGGCGGAGCCGGTCGCGGGCGTACGGGTGCGGCCGGTCGCCGGGTACATCGGCGCCGAGATCACCGGCGTCGATCTCGCCGGCCCGCCGGACGACGCGGTGACCGCGCTCATCAGGGACGCGGTGCTGCGCTGGAAGGTGGTCTTCTTCCGCGGGCAGCGACTCGACCACGCCGCTCACGTCGCCTTCGCGCGCCGTTTCGGCGTGCCGGTCGTCCTCGGCCGGCGCGGCGGTGCCTCCCCCGCGGACTTCCCCGAGGTGGAGACCACGGCGGACCGGCTGGAGCTGGGCGGCCGGTTCGGCATGGAGCACGAGGAGTGGCTGCGGCGCCGCCGGCACACCCTGCTGCGGGGCTGGCACTGCGACCACGGCGCCCGGATCGACCCGCCGGCCGCGACCATCCTGCGCGCCGAGACCGTTCCGCCCTACGGCGGCGACACCACCTGGGCCAACCTGGCGGCCGCGTACGCCGGACTGTCCGCCCCGGTCCGCGCCTTCGTGGACGGCCTGCGCGCCGAACACCGGCTCGGCGTCGGCTACCAGCCCCGGCCCGGCGACGACGGGTACCTCCGCCACCTGCTGGACCATCAGGTGGCCTCCGTGCACCCGCTGGTCCGGGTCCACCCGGAGACCGGGGAGCGGGTGCTGTTCGTCAACGGCTACTACCTGGAGCAGATCCAGGACGTCTCCCGGCCGGAGAGCGCGGCGCTGCTGGAGATGCTGCTGGAACAGGCCGTGCGGCCCGAGTACACGGTCCGCTTCCGCTGGGAGCCCGGCAGCGTCGCCTTCTGGGACAACCGGGCCACCATCCACCTCGCCCCCGGCGACCACACCCAGGTGGACGCCCCGCGGATCATGCACCGGGTGATGCTCCAGGGCGACGTGCCGGCCGGGGTGGACGGGCGGCCGTCCGAACCCCTCACCGGTACGGCGGTGGGGAAGTGGTGACTCAGCCGCCGGGCCGCCACCCGAGCGCCGGTCCCAGCCGCTCCGCCATGTCCGTCAGGATCTGCACGTAGTCCTCGTGCTCGAACGTGAACGGCAGCGCGAACGCCACCTCGTCCACCTCCCGGAAGGCCGCGTGCGCGGAGAGCTGTTCGGCCAGCTCCGCCGAGGTGCCCACGAGGTCCGGTGCGAACAGCAGTCCGGCCGGCCCCTGCGGGGAGGTGGTGCGGGGCAGCCGGCCCGCCGCGTACCGCGCGTACTTGGCGCGCTGCCCGGCGCTCGCGGAGTCCGTGGGGATGACCACCAGACCCTGGGAGACCCTGGCCGCGTCGCCGTCGGGGTGGTGCGCCCGGAACTCCCGGATGTAGGACAGCTGGATCTCGGCGAAGTCCGGCGGCCCGCCCTCGCCCCCGGCGTTGCCGTTTCCGCCGCCGGAGTCCTCGGTTCTGACGACGCTGCTGGTCAGGAAGTTCATGCCGTGCTCGCCGGCCCAGCGCGCCGACCGGCGGCTGCCACCGCCGTACCACAGCCGCCGTCCGAGTCCGGGGGACTGCGGCTGGACCACGTCCGAGAAGACCTCGATGCCCTCCACTCCGCTGAAGTCGGTGGCCGGCTTGCCGCGCACCAGGTCCAGCAGCCGCCGCACCCGCTCGTAGCCGAAGTCCTCCGCGTCGGCGGTGTCGGGGTAGAGGGCGCCCTTGACCTGCTCGTAGTGCGCCGGCGGCCCCACGCTCACCCCCGCGTTCAGCCGGCCGCCGGACAGGACGTCGACCGTCGCCAGGTCCTCGGCGAGCCGCAGCGGGTTCTCCCAGCCGAGCGGTGTGACCGCGATGCCCAGCCCGATGCGGCGGGTCCGCTGCGAGGCGGCGGCCAGGACGGCGACCGGGGACGAGATGCCGTACTGCAGGTGCCGGTGACGGACCCAGGCGGTGTCGAAGCCGAGCCGCTCGCCCAGTTCGATGATCTCCAGCGTGGACTCGTGGCCCCGGCCGGGATCCGCGCCGTCGAACAGGCCCATGGTGAGAAAACCCAGCTTGCGCAAGGGGCGAGAAGGGGACGGCACCGGCTCCTCCAGCTGTCGTGTGGCGGCTCTGCCCCGATTCTGGCAGGCGAGTGTGACAACCGTGTGATCAGTTCGTCCCGGCCCGCGGCAGCGGGATCACGACCTCGTCCTCGACCGGTGGATCGAGTTCCTGCGCGCGGTTGCCCGTCGCGGCGAAGCAGCGCAGCCGGACGGCGTCCGCGGTGACGTCCAGCCGCAGGAAGCACTTGAAGAACGGCGGACTGTAGGTGGCGGAGGACGGTGAGAACAACTGGGTGTAGATCTTCCGCACCGGCAGCCGGAACCGGGCCTGACGGTCGGGGCGGCGACCGGTGCCCAGCAGGCCGGCGACCAGGCGGCCCCGGCGGGTGACGCGGGCTTCGGGACCGGGGGCGCGGCCCGGTTCGATGCCGAGCCGTTGGCTGACGACGGCCGTCGCCTCCGCCTCGCTCAGGCGGAACAGACGGCGCAGCCGCAGCCGGCGGCCGTAGAGGCGGCTGTAGAAGGCGAGCGAGTCGCCGCGCAGCGGATAGCAGCGGAACTCGCGTTCGGTGACACCGCCCACCGACACCCGCGGGATGGTGTGCGTGGCGTGCATGAACGCCCCGCCGCCGCCCGCCACGACGTACTGCACGGTGCGGCCGTCCACCGTGACCGGATAGCGCTGGTAGTTGTGGATGTCGCCGCCGATCGCGGCCACGTAGTGGTGCTCCGGGGCCCGGACGATGTCGTCCACGGTGCCGCCGCCCTCGATGGGACAGGGGTGGTGCTCGCCGTCGACGTACAGCGGTGAGCCGGAGACCAGGATCTTCGGCCGGGGGCCCCGGGAGATCTCCCGCAGCCAGGCGCCCTGTTCGGCGTCGACCGTGCCCAGCAGACCGGTGTCGATGCCGACGATGCGCACCGGCCCGGCGTCGATCGCCCAGTACGGGCCCGGCTGCACCGCCTGTTGGCCCGGCGCCGACCGCAACGCCCGTGCCTCGGCCAGTCGTTGCCCGTCCGAGGGCCGCGCCCGGTGCCACAGCAGGGAACGCCACCAGGCGCGGGTGAGCGGGCGGGGCCGGGGCTCGGGGTCGAGCGGCGGGGTGTCGCCGCAGAAGACGCGCATGAAGCCGCCGAGGTCCTCGTACCAGTCGTGGTTGCCCGGTATCGCGTAGATCGGCGCGGGGTAGTCCCGGTAGGGCCGGAAGAACTTGCTGCCGTAGTCGTCGGCGCTGCCGACGGGGTAGATGACATCGCTGGCGATCACGGCGAACTCCGTGTCCCGGCTCGCTTCCAGAAAGCCCGGGACGACGGCGTACTGGGAGTCGTCCCCCTCACCGGTGTCCCCGAGGACCATGAAGGAGAACCGTTCCGGCACCTCCCGTCGGACCAGCTTGTCGGCGGGCGCGCCCGCCGCGGCCCGCCGGGCCACCCAGCGGCTGCGGGTACGACCGGTCGGGTCGCCGAACCAGGACGCCAGGACGCCGTTGCGGGCGGCCCACAGGATCCGCGGGTTCAGCCACGACAGCTTCTCGACGTGGTCCGGCATCAGCCGCTTGTACGTGCCGGGTTCGGCCGCGCCCCAGCCGGCGCCCTGTGCGGTATCACGTGAGGATTCAGACACGCGGTGCACGGTAACAACGCCCCGGCCGCGCGCGGGATGCCGGGGCCCGGTGCCCGCGCACCGGCCGGTGGCCGCCCTTGCCCTCGGCCGGCGTCGGGTTTCCAGGGTTTCGGCTGCGGATCACCGCGGCCGGCGGGGCGCGCGGTCAGGGCTTGCGGGCGAGTCCGCCGTGCTCGGCGACGACCTCCGCGGCGGGCGAACCGGGCTCCGGGCGCCACCGGGTGACGGAGACGACGCCGGGCTCGACGAGTTCCAGACCGTCGAAGAACGCGGTGATCGCCTCGACCGTGCGCAGGTTGTACGGGACCGCCCCGCTCTGGTTGTAGGCATCCTGCGCCCGCTCGAAGACCGGGTCGATGCCGCGCGACCCGTCGTTGACGGACAGGTAGCTGCCCGACGGCAGGGCGTCCATGAGCCGGCCCACGATCGCCCGGGCCCGGCCGTGGTCGGCGACATGCCCGAGGATGTTGCTGAGGACGAGCGCCGTGGGACGGGTGAGGTCGAGCGTCCCGGCGGCCTTCGCGATGATCCGGTCCGGGTCGGTGACGTCGGCGTCGACGTAGGCGGTCGCGCCCTCGGCGGAGGAGTAGAGCAGCGCACGGGCGTGGGCCAGGACCATCGGGTCGTTGTCGACGTACACGATCCGTGCCTCGGGAGCGAGCCGCTGGGCCACCTCGTGGGTGTTCTCGGCGGTCGGCAGACCGGTGCCGATGTCGAGGAACTGCCGGATGCCCGCCTCGGAGACGAGGTGCGTGATGGTGCGGCGCAGGAAGGCACGGCTGCTGCGGGCGATGGTGACGATGCCGGGGAAGACGGCCGTGTACGCGTCACCGGCGGCCTCGTCGACCGGGTAGTTGTCCTTGCCGCCGAGCCAGTAGTTCCAGATGCGGGCCGAGTGCGGCACCGAGGTGTCGATCTTCTGGTACGCCGCCGGCTCGGGCGCCGTCGCCGGATCGGTCATGCGGGTGTCCTTCTTTCCGCCGGGACAGGGATGGGCCGGAGCCCAACCTACGTCCGAACACCCGCCCGGCCCCTAAGGGTTCACGATTCCGGCGCGTCGGGAAGCGGTTCCGTGGTCTGCCCGGGAGACGAAGGGGAACGGACCGCCCGGGCACGGTGGAGCACCGCCGGGACGAGGCGGCCGCGCGAATCGGGACCGGTAGGGAAAACCCTCGATTGACCCGCCGTGAGGTGACATGGCTCGGTCAATGCTGTCATTCTCCGTCAGCACGCTGATCCGCCCCACCGGTTCACGGATCACGGCCCCGCACAGCTCAGCTCGCCCGGGCAGCAGACCCCTCTGCCCGTCTGTCACCGGCCGCCGACCGGCGGCCGCAGCAGGAGGAGTACGAGTGAGACCCCACAGACCCCTTCCCCACAAGCGCGCCACGGTCGGAGCCGCACTGGTCTCCACCGCCGCGTTCCTCGCCGTCGGCCTGCAGGCCGTCCCGGCGACCGCCACCCAGGCCGCACCCCACCCCGGCTCGCTGCGCACCGGCGGCACGGAGGCCGAGCTCAGCCCGGCCCAGCACCGGGCGCTGGTCGAGAGTGCCCAGCAGCACACCGCCACGACCGCCCGCACCCTCGGTCTGGGCGCGCAGGAGAAGCTGGTCGTCAAGGACGTCGTCAAGGACAACGACGGCACCGTGCACACGCGTTACGAGCGCACCTACGCCGGTCTGCCCGTCCTCGGCGGCGACCTCGTCGTGCACACCCCGCCGGCCTCGCTGGCCAAGGGGACCGTGAGCACCACCTTCAACAACCAGCGCAAGATACAGGTGCGCTCCACCAGCGCGACCTTCACCAAGACGGCCGCCCAGACCAAGGCGCTGAAGGCCGCGCAGGCCATGGACGCGAAGAAGCCCACCACCGACAGCGCCCGCAAGGTGATCTGGGCCGGCCACGGCACCCCGAAGCTCGCCTGGGAGACGGTGGTCGGCGGCTTCCAGGACGACGGCACCCCCAGCCAGCTGCACGTCATCACCGACGCCACCACCGGCAAGGAGCTGTACCGGTTCCAGGCGGTCAAGACCGGCACCGGCAAGACCCAGTACAGCGGCACCGTCACGCTGGGCACCACGCTGTCGGGGTCGACGTACCAGCTGAACGACACCACGCGGGGCGGTCACAAGACCTACAACCTCAACAAGGGCACCTCCGGCACCGGCACGCTGATGACCGACGCGGACGACGTCTGGGGCGACGGCACCGGGGCCAACACCCAGACCGCCGGCGCGGACGCCGCCTACGGCGCCCAGGAGACCTGGGACTTCTACAAGAACACCTTCGGCCGCAGCGGCATCCGCAACGACGGTGTCGCCGCCTACAGCCGCGTCCACTACAGCAGCGGCTACGTCAACGCCTTCTGGGACGACAGCTGCTTCTGCATGACCTACGGCGACGGCACGGGCAACACCCACGCCCTGACCTCGCTGGACGTGGCCGGCCACGAGATGACACACGGCGTCACCTCCAACACCGCGGGCCTCGAGTACAGCGACGAGTCCGGCGGTCTGAACGAGGCGACCTCCGACATCTTCGGCACGGCCGGCGTGGAGTTCTACGCCAACAACTCCAACGACGTCGGTGACTACCTCGTCGGCGAGAAGATCGACATCAACGGCGACGGCTCGCCCCTGCGGTACATGGACAAGCCGAGCAAGGACGGCGGTTCGGCGGACAGCTGGTACAGCGGCGTCGGCAACCTCGACGTGCACTACTCCTCCGGTCCGGCCAACCACATGTTCTACCTGCTGGCCGAGGGCAGCGGCACCAAGGTCATCAACGGTGTGACCTACAACAGCCCGACGTCCGACGGCGTCGCCGTCACCGGCATCGGCCGCGCCGCCGCGCTGCAGATCTGGTACAAGGCGCTGACGACGTACATGACGTCCAGCACCGACTACGCGGCCGCCCGCGCCGCCGCCCTGCACGCCGCCTCGGACCTGTACGGCGCGAACTCCGCGCAGTACGCCGGAGTCGGCAACGCCTTCGCCGGCATCAACGTGGGCAGCCACATCAACCCGCCGGCGAACGGGGTGACGGTCACCAACCCGGGCAACCAGTCCGCCACCGTCGGCACCGCCGTGAACCTGCAGATCCAGGCGAGCAGCACCAACAGCGGCGCGCTGACCTACAGCGCCACCGGTCTGCCGGCCGGCCTGTCGATCAACGGCTCGACCGGTCTGATCTCCGGCACGCCCACCACGGCTGGCACTTCCAGCACCACGGTCACGGTGACCGACTCCACCGGTGCGACCGGAACCGCCACCTTCTCCTGGACGGTCAGCACGACCGGCGGCGGCTGCTCCTCCCAGCAGCTGCTGAGCAACGCCGGCTTCGAGTCCGGGAACACCGGCTGGACGGCGAGCAGCGGCGTCATCACCACCGACAGCGGTGAGGCGGCCCACGGCGGCTCCTACAAGGCGTGGCTGGACGGCTACGGCAGCACGCACACCGACACGCTGTCCCAGTCGGTGACGATCCCGGCGGGCTGCAAGGCGAGCCTGACCTTCTACCTGCACATCGACTCCGCGGAGACCACCACCAGTGCCCAGTACGACAAGCTGACGGTGACCGCGGGTTCGAAGACCCTGACGACCTACTCGAACCTCAACAAGGCCGCGGGTTACAGCCAGAAGACCTTCGACCTGTCCTCGCTGGCGGGCTCGACGGTCACGCTCAAGTTCAACGGCGTGGAGGACTCCTCGCTGCAGACCAGCTTCGTCGTGGACGACACGGCCCTGACGACCAGCTGAGTTCTTCCCGTGAGCGCGGTCCCGCACCCTGTTCCCCGGGGTGCGGGACCGCGGTGTGTCAGGTGAGCGGGTCCAGGGTCAGATACGCCTGCCGCGGGCCGCCGTCGTGCACCAGCGACTCCTGGTTGCCGACGTCGTCGAAGGCGAACGCGTACGCCTTGCCGTCGGCCGTCTGCGCGTGGATCTTGCGCGCGTAATGGTTGGTCACCGGGTCCTGGTAGAAGTTCGCCGTCGACGTGTCCGGCTGGTTGGGGTTGACCAGCAGGGTCGAGCGGTTGAAGCCGGCGCACAGCGTACGGGAGATGGGGCCGCGGACCTGGTCGTTGGGGGCGTCCAGCAGCTTGTGGCAGCCGAAGATGCTGGCGGCGTCCGGCTTCTGGAAACTCGTGACGACCGTGCCGGAGGAGTTGGTGAAGTTCATGACGTTGCCCGAGACCCGGCCGAAGTACTTGGTGTTCGGCTGGTCGGCGAACGGCGTGACCGTCAGCGTCGACGTCGTGTACTTCTGCCAGACCCGGTTCACGTAGTCGTCCATCACGTTCGCCGGCAGCGCCCCGGTCTCCACTCCGTACAGCGGCGACAGCGCGCGCAGCACCGTGCCGTCGGAGCGTGTCTGGATCAGGCCCGCCCAGCCGCCCGGCTGTCCGCGCAGCGCGTTGAAGAAGCCGGTCCAGCCGCCGGACTTCAGATGCCCGGTGGTGCTCACCCCGCCGTCGGCCCGCTGCACCCCGACCGCGTAGGGCGCCGAGAACATGTCCACCTGGGTGCTGTTGAGCCACAGTCCGGAGTCGTTGAGCGTGTACTCCGACCAGTTGAAGAGGATGTCGCGGTTGGGGTCGGAGGGGTTCTGCACGGCCGGCTGCACCAGTCCGCCGGTGGTGAGCCTGAAGTCGAGCTTCCGGCCGTAGGAGAAGTAGATCCGGCCGGAGAACTTCGGGATGCGGATGGTCGTGGACCGGCCGGCGGCCGGGCCGGGTATCGCCGCGTCCGGTGCGGGGGTCGGGGGGTTCCCGCCCGCCGGCCAGGCGTGGAAGGCGCCGCTCGCGTCGGCCCAGCCCTGCCGTCCCGAGGAGAGCTGGGTGCCGAGGTCGTAGACGTACACCGGTTCGGAGCGGCCCGAGTTGTTGGTGATCGTCAGGGGGATGGTGTCCGGCACGGCCGCACCGGCGCTCTGGGGTGCGCCGAGCACGAGCAGGCCGCCGAGCAGGGCCGCCGCGGCGGCCGGGGGCAGTGCGCGGCGCATGAGCCTCGAAGGCACTCTCCACCTCCGTGTGGGGGTCGGGGTCGTACGGATCTGGTCCGTACCTGTTCTGAGAGCGCTCTCAGAGTCACGCCAGGACGAGTGCATGTCAATGATGTGGACGGAGCCCGTCGGGGGACGGGTCGGGGGACGACCCCGGCGCCCGCCCTCGGGCGGGCGCCGGGTCCGGGTCAGAAAGTGCGCTCCAGCAGGTCGAACAGGGCCGTCCAGTGCCGTTCGGCGGCCTTCTGGTCGTAGGCCGGCGTGTCCGCCTGGGTGTAGCCGTGCTGGGCGCCGGCGTAGACCTCGCAGGTGTGCCGCACCCCGGCGGCCGTCAGGGCCTGCTCGAAGCGCGCCACCTGCTCCGCAGGCAGCGACGGGTCCTCGTCGGCGTGCCCGAAGTACAGCTCCGCCGTGATGCGCGGTGCCTCCAGGTGGGGGCTGTCCGGGTCGTCGGTGACGAGGCGGCCGCCGTGGAAGCCCGCCGCCGCCGCGACCCGGTCCGGGTGGGCGCCCGCGGTCCACAGCGCCAGTCGCGCACCCATGCAGTAACCGGTCAGCGCGACCGGACCGCCGGCCGCCGACGGGCAGTCGGCGAGCCACCGCAGATAGGCACCCGCGTCCCGCTTGACCAGGTCCGGCGTCAGCCCGGCCAGCAGCGGGCCCAGTCGCTCCCAGATGGTCGGGTCGGCGCCCGGGTCGATGAACTCGGGCAGGTCCACGACCGGCGCCCGCCCGGTCCGGTAGAACACGTTCGGCACCAGCACCGTGTAGCCGGCGCCGGCCAGCCGGTCGGCCATCGACCGCAGGTGCGGCCGCAGGCCGTAGGCGTCCTGGTACAGCAGTACGGCCGGGCGGGGGCGTCCGTCGGCCGGATGGACGAGGTAGGCGTCGGCCACGCCGTCCTCGGTCGGAACGTCGACAACGTTTCCCTGGACATCGGTCATGCCGGCAAGGCCCTCCCTCGGGGAACGGGCGCCAGGTGCGAGGTCCTCGGCGCCGCGGCTGCGGTTCATGCTGTCACGCCGGATCCCGGGTTCCCGCACCCGGTGTGCCGCGCGCTCACTCGAAACGGCTGGTGTCCCCGGCGCCCCGCCGGACGATCTCCGCCTCCCCGCCGGAGAAGTCGACCACCGTCGTCGGCTCGGTGCCGCACTCGCCCGAATCGACCACGGCGTCCAGCGCGTGGTCGAGCCGGTCCTTGATCTCCCAGCCCTGGGTCAGCGGCTCCTCCTCGTCCGGCAGCAGCAGCGTGCTGGACAGCAGCGGCTCGCCCAGCTCCGCCAGCAGCGCCTGGGTGACCACGTGGTCGGGGATGCGCACGCCCACGGTCTTCTTCTTCGGGTGCATCAGCTTGCGCGGCACCTCGCGGGTGGCGGGCAGGATGAAGGTGTAGCTGCCGGGCGTCGACGCCTTCACGGCCCGGAACACGTCGTTGTCCACCCGCACGAACTGCCCGAGCTGCGCGAAGTCACGGCACATCAGGGTGAAGTGGTGCCGGTCGTCCAGTCGGCGGATGGAGCGGATCCGGTCCATGCCGTCCCGGCTGCCCAGCCGGCAGCCGAGCGCGTAGCAGGAGTCGGTCGGGTATGCGATGAGCGCTTCCGAGCGGATCGCGTCGGCGATCTGCGCGATGCTGCGCGGCTGCGGGTTCTCGGGGTGCACGTCGAAGTACTTCGCCATCTGCCGAGCCTATGCCGTCCCCGGACGGCGGGCGCGCAGCCGGGGCGGCGTCCGCCGGCGGCGACCATGGCGCCGTACCTCGCCGTCGGGCCACCCGGCCGCGCCTCACGCCGGTCGCCGGCTCGCCCGGCCGCGCCTCATGCCGGTCGCAGCGCAGCGCCTCCCCGGGGCGCACGCTCCACGGCGGGACGGGCCCCGGCGCCTTCACGCCCCCGGAGCCCCGCCGGCCCTTCCGGTACGGCCGCACGGCCCGGCCGGCACCGCTCCCCGGACCGGACGGACGCCGCCGGTGTACCCGGCGGATTCCGGGGCATCCGACCTCTGAGCCGCCCGGGGCCTTCCCCCCGCTCCGGGCGCGGCGACCCCGCCGACGGCCCATCCCCCCCCCCGGGCCGTCGGCGGAGCCGTGTCCGGCGCCGCACCGGGACCTGCGACGGGGGAGTCGTGTCCGGCGCCGCACCGGGACCTGCGACAGGGGAGTCGTGTCCGGCGCCGCACCAGGACCTGCGACGGGGGAGTCGTGTCCGGCGCGGCACCGGTGGGGGAGCCGACCGGACCGCCCTCACCCCGCACGGGACCGCCGTCCCCCCGCACGGGTGGGAAGGCCGGCCGGACCGCCCTCGCCCCGCACCGGTGGGGGACCGGCCGGACCGCCCTCACCTGGCCGCGGGCTTCATCTGGCCGCGGGCGCCGCGGGCAGGTTGAAGACGTGCCGTGGCGAGAGGATCTTCGTGACGGCCTCACCGACCAGCGTGCTGGGCTCGTCCTGGCCGTGGTCGATGTCGCTGTTGAGCAGCGCCACGACGGTCGTCCGGGTCGCCGGGAGGTAGATGGTCAGCGACTCGTAGCCGGGCAGCGAGCCGTTGTGGCCGATCCACCCCTCCACGTCGAAGATCCCCAGCCCGTACCCGGTGTCCGGGATCGGCGTGGCCGGGGTGGTGAGCCGCTGCCTCTGCGTGGCCGCGCTGATCATCCGCTTGCCGTCGGGCAGCCGGCCGGTGGCGACCGTGGGCGCCCAGACGCGCAGGTCGTCCAGCGTGGAGATCATCGCTCCCGCGGCCCACCCCCAGGACGGGTTCCAGCCCGCGGTCTCGGCGGTCTTCCCGTCCGCCGTCTGGTCGGTGTAGCCCTGCACGTGCGGCCGGGGGAACTCGCTGCCGTTCGGCAGGAACGTGTCCTTCATCCCGGCCGGGTCGAGGATGTGCTGCTTGAAGTAGTCCCCGAGGCGCTGACCGCTCTCCTTCTCCACCACCAGTCCGAGCAGGATCAGATTGGTGTTGGAGTAGAAGAACTTCTGGCCGGGCCGGAACATGACGGGATGCCTGAAGGCGTAGCCGAGCAGCTGCTGCGGGGTGAAGGACCGCGTGGGGTCGGACGTCAGCGCCTTGAAGAAGCCCGCGTCCTCGGAGTAGTTGAACAGCCCGCTGCGCATGCCGGCCAGCTGCCGCAGTGTGATCCGGTCGCCGTTCGGCACGCCGTCGACGTACTCACCGATCGGGTCGTCCAGGCCGACCTTGCCCTGGTCGACCAGCTGCAGCAGCGCGGTGACGGTGAACGTCTTCGTCTCGCTGCCGATCCGTGTGTACAGATCCGGCGCCATCTTCCGGCCGGTCGCCTTGTCCGCGACCCCGAACGAACGGACGTAGCTCTTCTGGCCCGGCGTCCAGACTCCGACGGTCACGCCCGGCACGTTCGCCTCGCGCATCACCCGCTGCACGGCCGCGTCGAGGCCGCGTGCCACGGCGGGGGTGAGGGGGCGCACGTCCGGCCCCGCGGCCGGCGGGCTCGGCGTGCCGGAGAGGTGCGCGGCCGGTACGGCGGCCGGCGCCGCCCCCGCCGTCAGCGGGGCGAGCAGTGATCCCGTGAGCAGGGCGACCGAGGCCACCCGGCGCAGCTGTGCGGACGCAGGCGACATGGGCTGACTCCAAGCACGTGAGAGGCGGCCGTGCGCGGGGCGGGACGTCGGAGCCCGGACCCACCAGCATAGGAGCACCGCTCCGGCACCGCTCGCCGGCTCGTTCCCGGCGCACCACTCGGCACTGCTCGTCGGCCCGGTCCCGTGGCGCCGCTCGGCACCGCTCGCCGGCCCGGTCCGGGAGCACCGCTCGGCACTGCTCGTCGGCCCGGTCCCGTGGCGCCGCTCGGCACCGTTCGCCGGCCCCGTCCCGGCCGCCGCGCCGGGGCTACCGCCCGCACAGTGGCGCCAGTACCGCCAGCGCGCCGTTGGCCTCCTGCAACGCCTCCTCCAGCGCACCGGGTGCATGGAGCGTGCCGGTGCCGTCGGGCGGTACGAGCCACTCCAGGAACCGGGCGGGCCGGTAGGGCGGCGGTACGGCGACCCAGGAGCCCTGCGTCGCGTACCTCAGTCCTGCGCCCACCCAGCCCCCCGAGGGGTCGGGTGGCACGAAGAACCCCACCCGCCCCGCCGTGGTGTCCACCAGCGTCGGGCCCGGCACCGGCAGGGAGGGCCGCCACAACAGGTCCAGGGTGAGCAGTCCCAGCCGGTCCGGGACGCTCACCACGTCCCAGTACCGGCCGGCTTCCAGCAGCGCGATGCCCTCGCCGTGGTCCCACTCCCACTTGCAGGAGCGGGGGTCGGCCGACGCCGCGGCCAGCCACTCCACGCTCCGCATCCACATCGTGTTGATCATGCACCGCTCCGGGTGTCCTCGCTCACCTGCCCGAGCGCAGGGAACGTCCATGACCGGGCACTCGGTGCGTCCGCACGTCATCCCGGCATATGCATGGTTGTAGATATTTCTATGCTGCGGAAGGGGTGGCGCGGTCTGGCGTTTATGGCGGCGCGTTCGAACTCCGCCTGCCGGTTCGTCAGTTGCGGGCAGGGGGTGTGTCACCCGTTCGTGGCCGGCCGGGTGCGCGACATGCGGCCCCGAGCCGCTCAGCCGGGTTTCGCCGGACCGGCCGGGGTGTCCGGCGGCTCGGGTGCCAGCACCAGCATGGTGGCGTCGTCACGGACCGTGTAGTGCCGCCGCCCCAGGTCGTCCCACACCGCGGCGGGCAGCCCGGTGGAGGGGGTGGCGGCCAGGGCGGCCAGCCGCTCCGGCAGGGGGTAGAAGGCGTCGTCCGCGCCGCGCGCCTCCCACACGCCGTCCGAGGCCAGGAACAGCCGGTCACCCGGTCCGAGCGCCACCGTGACCTCCTTGGGCGGTTCGACGCCGACCAGCCCGATGCCCAGCGGTGTACCGGGCGTGACGGTGACCTCCCTGGCCTCGCCCTCGCGCAGCAGGACGGGCGCGGGATGACCGCAGGCCAGCACACGCACCGCGGCCGTGTCGGCGGCGAACTCCACCAGCAGGGCCGTCGCGAACAGCTCCGCGTGCCGCGCGTCCGCCGAGTCCACCGCCAGCCGCCGGTCGAGCCGGGCCGCGACCGACCCCAGGTCCGGCTGGTCCAGCGCGGCCTCCCGGAACGCCCCCAGCAGCGACACCACCGTGGCGACCGCCCTCAGACCGTGTCCTTGTACGTCACCGATCACCGCCCGCACACCGTACGGACCCGCCCGCACGTCGAAGAAGTCCCCGCCCACCAGCGTGCCGTCCTGGGCGGCCCGGTAGTAGGTCGCACACCGGACCCCGCCGACCCGGTCCGGCAGCGGCGGCAGCACGGCCCGCTGCACCGCCTCGCCGATCGCCCGTTCCGTGTTCAGCTGGGCGTCCCGGTGGCTGCGCACGAAGGAGACGAACACGCTCAACGCGACCACGAACACGATGGTGAGCAGATCGGTGATGCCGGGGCGGTCCAGGTGCGCGGCCGGGACGTTCAGCACGACGACCACACCCACGCCCAGCAGAGCGGTCGTCAGCGGGCCGTACGACAGGACCGCCAGCGGGGGGATCGCGCCCAGCAGGAAGCCGAGGTCGCGCGCGTCGGGGGTGATCAGCGTGGCCGAGCCGACGAGGACCAGCAGAAGCACGGGCAGCACGCGCACCCACCACGGCGGCGGCGCTCCCCGCAGCCAGCCGCGATTTTCCCGGTCCCGGCGCGACGGCCGGTCGCGCACCGATCCCACATCCCCAAGCTACGCCGCCGCCGACGCCCCGCATCCCGCGGCCCGGCGCACCCCCGCTGGCGCGGCCCACGCGAAGACAGGCGGACGCCCCACTCGCACCCCGGTTCCCCGGCGACCCCGGACACCCCCGCCCGCCGCCGCGGGTCCGGGTCTCCTACGGCCCACACGCCGGCCGCTCCCGCCGCAGGACGTGGGCCTCGCGTGAGCCGCACGGGCCCACACGCCGGCCGTTCGCGCCGCAGGGCCTGGGCCTCGCGTGAGCCGCACCGCGGGGACGGCGGATCCCGCCGCGGCGGCCCCGGTCCCCGCACGGCCCGCGTACAGCGGCACGGCTCGAGTACGGCATCCCCGGACCTCCGGTACCCGGCGGAACGCCTCAGGCCGGGCCGGCCGCCGGCCGGGACTCGGCCGACGCGTCCTCCGGTACCCGGCGGAACGCCTCAGGCCGGGCCGGCCGCCAGCCGGGACTCGGCCGACGCCAGGATCTCGGTGACCCGGAGGCCGAACGC